>DATDGW010000657.1:0-28275 GCA_036521895.1 Candidatus Sulfotelmatobacter sp.
AAATTAACCTGTTCGACGCCACATAAAACTTGAACATTCGCAGCTTGAGTCAGTGCTACGGGCGCACTCGAGACCCAGTTATTCACTTCAGTGATCGCGTGGCTTACGTCCACACCGGCAACGACATTGCCTGACGCGAATCCGCCAAGCCTAAAGGGGGGAGACAAAATGCCGCAAAATCCGGAATCAGTCAGACTCCAAGAGGCAAGTACGCTCGAAACACTCCGATTGCAGCAAATAGGAGCGGGCAAGAGGCCCTGGAGAGCGTGGGGACCCTACCTTAGCGAGCGACAGTGGGGAACAGTTCGCGAGGATTACAGTCAGGATGGTAATGCATGGAGCTACTTCACCCATGACCAGGCCAGATCGCGGGCTTATCACTGGGGAGAGGATGGCCTTGCGGGTATCAGCGATGCTTTGCAGGTGCTGTGTTTCAGCGTAGCCCTGTGGAATGGCCAGGATCCCATCCTCAAAGAGCGCCTGTTCGGCCTCACAAATAGCGAGGGCAACCACGGGGAAGACGTTAAGGAGTACTACTTCTACCTCGACAGCACTCCGACGCATTCCTACATGAAGTACCTGTACAAGTATCCCCAAGCGGCGTTTCCCTACAACGATCTGATCGAGACGAACAAGAAGCGCGACCGCGGCGATATGGAATATGAGCTGCTGGATACGGGAATCTTCAATGAGGACCGCTACTTTGATGTGTTTGTCGAGTATGCCAAGCAGTCGCCCAAGGATATCTTGATGCAGATCAGCGCAAGTAATCGCGGGCCGGAGCCGGCCACATTGCACGTCCTGCCTACGCTGTGGTTTCGCAACACCTGGACATGGTGGCCAGATACACCAAAGCCCTCTCTGAGGCAGGTCTCTGGACCGAGGGGTTCTCAGACGATTGCGACCTCACACGCCCAATATGGGGAACACTATTTGTATTGCGATGAGGATGTGCCACTGCTGTTCACGGAGAACGAGACGAACAACCAGCGCATTTTCGGAACGGCCAACGCCTCTCCGTACGTCAAAGACGGAATCAACAACTACGTAGTGAACGGAATTCAGAATGCGGTCAATGCCGAAAAGACCGGTACTAAATCTGCGGCGCATTATGAGTTGCAAGTGGGAGCGGGACAAACGGCCACCGTCCGATTGAGGCTCACTGATGTGGCGCCGGCGGCCATCGGCGATCCCTTCAAAGACTTTGCAAATATCCTGCACACTCGCCATCGCGAGGCCGATGAATTCTACAAATCAATAACCCCAACCCGGGTCAGCCCCGATGAAGCGCTCGTCATGCGTCAGGCGCTGGCCGGGATGCTGTGGTCCAAGCAGTTTTTCTACTTCGACATCGACAAATGGCTCACGGAACATGGTGAGGACCCAATGAAGCCAGGCTCACGTTCCATGAGGAACAGCGAGTGGTTCCACATGGTGAACCAGCACGTCATCTCGATGCCGGACAAGTGGGAGTATCCGTGGTATGCGGCCTGGGACCTCGCCTTCCACTCCATTGCTCTCTCCGCCGTCGATGTCGATGTCGCGAAAGAACAACTCGACCTGATGCTGCAGGAGTTTTTCATCCATCCGACCGGCCAAATCCCGGCCTACGAGTGGAACTTCAGCGATGTGAACCCCCCCGTCCATGCCTGGGCCACCATCTTCTTATACCGGACCGAGCAGGCGCTGAAGGGCGTGGGCGATCTGGCTTTCCTCGGGCGTTCGTTTGCGAAACTCATGCTGAATTTCAGCTGGTGGGTGAACCGCAAGGACCGGTTTGGCAACAACCTCTTCGAGGGTGGGTTCTTGGGGCTGGACAACATTGGTGTCTTCGACCGCAGTTCTCCACTGCCCACGGGTGGCAGCCTGGAACAGGCAGATGGGACCGCATGGGTCGCCATGTTCTGCCAGAACATGTTCGAGATCGCCGTCGAGTTAGCGGCCAACGACCCTTCTTACTCGGAAATGGCGTTGAAGTTTGCGGATCATTTCCTCTGGATTGCTCACGCCATGAATCAAGTGGGGCCGGAAGGCATGTGGGACGAGGAGGATGGTTTCTATTACGACATCCTGCGGCTTCCTGACGGAAGCGCCACAAGGCTCAAGGTTCGCTCCATGGTGGGACTGCTGCCCTTGTGTGCCACCACGGTGATCGAGCCCTGGCAGCGCGAACGGGTACCGGTGGTAGCCACAATCATGCAAGAACGTCTTCAACGCATGCCCGAATTGCGCGAAAGCGTTCATCCCACCGGCCCGGGCCATCTCGGCTACGCGGAACGCGGCATAGCAGCGCTGGTAAACCCAGACAGGCTGCGCCGGATTCTGACGCGCATGCTGGACGAGAACGAATTCCTTGGTCCTCACGGCATCCGGGCGGTCTCCCGCTACCACGCTGATCATCCCTATGTTTTCGACGTGGGTGGCCAAGAGTATCGCGTGAATTATCTTCCCGCCGAATCCGATACCGGAATGTTTGGCGGAAACTCCAACTGGCGTGGGCCCGTCTGGATGCCGGTAAACGCTCTTCTGCTCCGCGCCCTGTTGTCCTTCTACCTCTATCACGGCGACAACTTCAAAATTGAGTGCCCGACCGGCTCGGGCAATCTCATGAATCTGTTTGAAGTGGCCCGGGAAATCTCCAATCGCTTGACGGGGATCTTTCTGCGTGACAAGTCTGGCCGACGCCCGGTGTATGGAGGGACCGAGAAGTTCCAGAACGATCCAAACTGGAAGGATTACATCCTTTTCTACGAGTACTTCCACGGAGATAACGGGGCTGGTTTGGGAGCGAGTCATCAAACTGGCTGGACCGGCGTGGTCGCGAAGCTGATCGAAGTTTTCGGTTATCTCGATGCAAAACAGTTCCTGGATGGCGGTAAAGAAAGCGGCTTCGCCAAGAAAGAGCCGGTAGCCGATAAGCGAGTTGCATGAACTAAGTCACCTCGTTGCGCCGGAACGCTCGACAACTTGCAGAGGATTGGCATTGCTTCACTGGACCCATGCTCTCCGTACTTCGCTAGCCGTCATCTTGTGGCTAGGTTCAGCTGCGCAATCGCCTGCCCAGCTTCCTCTGCCCCCAGCACCTCCGCCGCCCAAGGCTGAGCCCGCAGGAGCAATCGATCTGCTGGGACGTCAAACACCACACAGCGCAATGATGGGATTCTTGAAGTACAGCCAGCGTGAGAACTACACGACCGCCGCTCACTATCTCCAACCAATACCGGGCCGGAACGTGGACTTGGCCGAGCGTGCCAAGCAACTCCAAGAGCTCCAGCGTTGGTTCAAAAGCAACGTCAACTTATTGAGCAATGACCCGAAGGGCACGGTTGAACCTGGACTGCCGCCCGGCCAGGTGCGCGCTGGTGTGATAACAGTAGGCAGCGAAACCACCAACGTCATTCTGGTGCGGGTGGACGATCCGGTCGCGGGACCAATTTGGTTGATTTCGAAAGACACCGTTGCCGAGGTCCCCAAACTCTACGCTCAAATGGAAAAGGAACAGCCCACCGCATTCGACCGAATGATCCCGGAAGTGCTCACCAATCGGCGACTGGGAGGAATGTCACTGGCGAAATGGCTCGGATGGCTGCTCTCGATCCCGATTTCGTGGCTGCTGGCCTGGCTCCTGACGTTGCTGGTTAGCCTGCCCACACGAATCCACAGCTGGTTCCGTAAACTGCCATTCCAGCCCATTTGGCAGACGCGGGCTGGCACGCCGATCAAGTGGATTATGGCGATCTTGATCCACAGCCTTTTCGTCTACCTGCTGGAGCCTCCGCTTTTGTATCGCGCCTACTATGTTCGCTTCATAGCGACGGCCCTGTTGGGATGTTTTGTCTGGCTCGTAAGCAGGATCATGGACCGAGGCTTCGAATACGAGGTGATTCGAACACGAGCCCAGCGCCAGGGTGGAGTGTCCGTCCTCATCCTTATACAGAGACTGACCCACATCTCTCTTCTGATCATCACCTTGCTCGTGGCCATGGCAATATTTGGCTTCGATGTGAAAACGATGCTTGCTGGACTCGGCATTGGAGGAGTCGCGATAGCACTGGCTGCACAAAAAACGCTCGAGAATCTCATAGGCGGGGTTTCGTTGCTCATGGACAAGGCCGTCCAGGTCGGCGACTTCTGCCGGATCGGCGATCAAGTCGGTACTGTGGAAGATATCGGGCTCCGCTCTCTGAAATTGCGGACCGTCGATCAGAATCTGGTGGTTGTTCCGAATGGATTGCTGGCGCAGATGCAGTTCGCAAACATGCGGGCACGCCCCAAGCTGCTTCTCAACCGGAATTTCTCGCTGCGGATCGAGACTCCGGTCGAACAACTTCGCTACGTGCTGGACCGCATCCAGAACATGCTGAACGCTCATCCCGGGATTGAACAAGGAACCTCAAGGGTTCGAGTCGACAATTTCGCCGGAGCTGCTTACGACGTAGAGCTGTTCGCTTACGGCAAGACCGGCAACTGGTTAGAGTTCACTGCCATTCGACAGGACGTCATCCTCAAGATCGCGGAGATTGTCCAGGAGGCTGGCGCTCGCTTTGCAGCGCCCACACGATTGACCTATCTATCGAGCGAAGCGGGCGTCAGTCAAGACAAGGCCAACGATATTGTGAGTCGAGTAACCGAACTTCGGGCCAACGATTCTTTCCGACTTCCGGGCGAAGGCAAGACCGGAACGCGATAAGTCTTGGGCAATATTTCGTAGCAATAGCTTCACGTCCCCGTTTGTGGCGGTGCGTTTTCGAAAGACCGAAGGAGAGAGCGACTATGTCTAGCTGGCCCCAATATCCGACCATCTACGAGATCAATACCTGGGTCTGGCTTTCCGAACTCATTTCTAAAGCTGGTAGGCCCATTGACTTAGGCTCTGTGCCCGCGTCCGAATGGGACGCGATCGCGAAATACGGTTTCGATGGCGTGTGGTTCATGGGGGTTTGGGAGCGAAGCCCTGCGGGCATCGCCATTGCCAACAAGAACAAGAATCTGCTCGATGATTTTCGTCGAGCCTTGCCCGATTTCAAGCCAGAAGACAATGTGGGATCTCCCTACTGCGTAAAGCGCTACGTGGTTGACGAACATCTCGGAGGCCCAAGGGGTCTCGCTATAGCCCGGCGAGAGTTGGCGAGGCGAGGCATGAAAGTGCTTCTGGATTTCGTGCCGAACCATGTCGCACCCGATCACCCGTGGGTCACCGAACACCCCGAATACTTTATTCGCGGCAGCGTTGAGGATGCCGCGAACAACCCTGCGTCCTACGTTGCGGTGCAGGGGAGTGTTTATGCCTGCGGACGGGATCCTTACTTCCCGGCCTGGCCAGATGTTCTACAGCTCAATGCTTTTCAACCCGGACTTCGCCGGGCTGTGATTGAAACGGTGACCAGTATTGCGGCTCAATGTGATGGCGTCCGCTGCGACATGGCCATGCTTCTGCTGAATCAAATCTTCGAGCGAACGTGGGGCGGTCGTGCAGGGCAGCGGCCGCCCACCGAGTATTGGGACGATGTCATCCCCACCGTTAGGATAGCCTATCCGAACCTTTGCTTTATCGCCGAGGCTTACTGGGATCTGGAGTGGGAACTGCAACAGCATGGGTTCGATTTCTGTTACGACAAACGGCTCTACGATCGCCTGGAACATGAAAACGCAGAGAGTGTCCGGCTTCATCTCTGTGCTGACCTTTCATACCAACAAAAGCTGCTCCGCTTCCTCGAGAACCACGATGAGCCTCGCGCCGCAGCAACCTTTTCGCTCGCGAAAGAGCAGGCTGCCGCAGTTGTTATTTCCTCACTTCCGGGAGCAAGACTCTTCCATGAAGGACAATTCGAAGGCAGAACGGTAAGGGTGCCAGTCTTCCTCGGTAGACGGCCTGCAGAGCCCGTAAATAAGACATTGCAGGCCTTCTACGCGAGACTCCTGACAGCCATCAATGCCCCGGTATTTCGTGGCGGCGGATGGAAGCTTTGCGAGCGTAGCGGATGGCCCGACAATCAGAGTTGTCAAAACCTGGTTGCATGGAGTTGGGTGAAAGACGAGGACCGGCGTCTCGTCGCAGTCAACCTGAGCGACCAAGCAGTGCAGGCCCGCGTGCAGGTGCCCTGGGAAGAAGTTCGAGGGGAAACGTGGCATTTGGTCGACTCGCTGTCCGATGCGAGCTACGACCGCGACGGAGATGAGATGACATCGTCAGGGCTGTACGTGGAATTAGAACCGTGGAGTTCGAGCTTCTTCCAGTATCAACTCACCGGGCATGGGATCACGATGAATCGGGCAGGGTCTATGGTTGAAGTGTGAAGCACCCGATGAATTAGGCGAATTGAACGAATCGCGAGTGACGCCGGTACAGATCTAGCCAGGGACGAGGGCTACAATCACAACTCGCCTGTGTTTATTGGGGAGGAAGAATGGCGGAGAGGGTGGGATTTGAACCCACGATACCCGTTAAGGTATGTCCGCTTTCGAGGCGGATCGTTTCAACCACTCACGCACCTCTCCGCGTCGGACGAATATGAAATTGTGGGATCCTTCGCGTAACGGCACGCTTAGGATTTTGGCAGCCTCAACGATCGACGGTTGCGAAAGAACGATTGCAGCATTTCCGCGCTGCGCCCGGCGAGTACTCCACTCCGAACCTCAATCTCGTGGTTCAGTTGCGGATGATTCAGGACTTGGATCACCGACTGTACGGCCCCCGTTTTGGGGTCATCCGCGCCATACACCAGGCGCCGGATCCGGGCATGCACCATCGCGCCGGCGCACATAGCGCATGGTTCAATTGTAACAAACAGTTCGCAGTCTTCGAGGCGATGGTTACCAACGGTAGCACCTGCTTCCCGTAGAGCAACCACTTCAGCGTGCGCGGTCGGGTCCGAGCCCGTAATGTTGCGGTTCCAACCGCGCCCCACGATCCGGCCGTCACATATGACGATCGCGCCCACCGGAACTTCTCCCTCCTCCAGCGCGCGCTGGCCGCAGCGCAGCGCCTCTTCCATCCATAACTCGTCCGGATGATTTTCGTGTTGATGACGATCGTGGGATGCGGTCTTCGGTCTTAGGTGTTTGGTCCTGAGACTCTTACTGGGAGTTGTGTTGTGAGGACGCACGAGGATCGATGCTCCGCAGTATTTTAGCGGGTTTAACGCAGGAATGCGGAAGGGAAGGCGAAAGTCGTCAGACCAGACTACTCAGCACAGCAGAATCAGCAGACCCGAACTCAGATCATGCTCAGCACGGTGCGCACGACTTCCGGCACCACCGCGTGCAGCACCGCCGGCACGACAATTCGGCCGACCGGATAGGCGAGAATGACCGCTGGCAGCACCAGCAACATCCAGGTCCTCGTCGGCAGGTTTGTGAAATAGGCCTTCATAACACCCTCTTCTCATCACTACGGACAATCCACGTCAAAAGTTCCCGGCAATCTATCCTGAAGATTTTGCCTGCCTTAGCCGCTGGCCCTGCAACGAGCCATCGCTCACCACAGAACTGCATGTCTTTGTTTCGCTCAAAAAGTAAGACGGCGTTGCCGAGTTAGACGTTTGGAATTAAAAAGGGTCAGCCATTTTCTAGACTGACGGCCGGGCCGGTTTGGGCGATTCGCCGGATAATGGTATGCTAACGGCGTTATGGGCATGCCGAGTTTGCTGCGCAAAGTCTTCCTCGTCGATCTGTTGCAGGGACTGAAGATCACGTTCCGCTATCAGGATCCCAAGGAAATCTATACCGAGCAGTATCCTCTGGAGCGGCCGCAGGTAGCCGAGCGCTACCGCGGGGCGCCGCGGCTGAACGTCAACCCAGACACCGACGAGACCATGTGCATCGCCTGCGACCTGTGCGCGCTGGCCTGCCCCGAACATTTGATCGTGGTCTCGAGCGAACGCAACGAGAAAACCCGACGCAAGGAACTCACCAATTTCACCTACGACTTGAGCCGCTGCATGTTCTGCGGCCTCTGCGAAGATGCCTGTCCCACCGACGCTCTGGAACTGACGCAGGATTTCGAACTCGCTGCCTACACCCGCGACGGAGCCATCTGGGATCGCGAAACCCTGGAAAAAGGCCCGCAGCCCACGCAGTATCGCAAGTGAGCTGTCAGCTCTCAGCCTTCAGGAAATGAATCGACGCAGTCGCGTGCATCTCCCGGCTCTGGACCAGAATGGCTCAGTCCCGAGTGACAAGCGCTCATTCCCGGACAACGTGTAGCCTCCCGGATTTTTATTCTTTATTTTGCCGCGATCCTCGGCCCCGTGCCCACGCGCAAGCCCTTGGCGTAGAGCGCAACCTGCGCGGGCCCGGTGACCGACGGCGTGTCGTAGAAAAATCCGTCGCTGGTCTCGGTCTCGGGCTCGACCTTCCACACCCGGGTGTTGGTGACGTAGTCCGGCTTCTCTTGAAAAGGAGTCACGAAGGCCGGACAGAACCACTGAATCCGGTTGTTTGGCTGCGCCGCGAAGTTGCCGTTGTCGAGTGCGATGACGTGAGCACACTTGTGCCCGCCGTCTCCAGCCTCTTCGGCGTCTTCATGCCCTACCAGTCCAGTGTGAACATGTACTGGCCACCCTCCCAGGAGCGATCCTTCAGTTGCACACGCACGCGCGCATCTGCCAGCCGCTCGAACGAGGTGCAGCTGATTTCGTAGCTGAAGCAGTCCCAAAACTGCATCCAGTCCAAAGGCATCACTGGGGCTTCGGCCTTGTGACACAAAGCGTGCAGCGGCAGTCGCCGATGACCGCGCCATTGTCGGTGAGGACGTGAAAGCCCAGCGCCCGGCCGTGCACGGAAGCAGCGCCGAACACGCAGACTTTGACGAATTCTCCCTTGTGCGCGAGGTCATCGTAGAGAAACTCGCGCCGCAGCAGGCAGTAGAACCTCGGTATGTTTACGTTGAGCGTCGACAACTTTTCCCTCCCTTTTTGCGCATCATAGCGCCAGCGCGAGAAAATGAAAGAGAAATTTAGGGCTGTCGTGAGTTCCTCGTCTTCGCCGGACGAAACGCACCCATCTCGGTCCAGCTATTCCTGTTTCGCAAGACGTTTTTCCGGCAGGAAATACATCGCCGGAATCAGCGCGAAAATGAAGAACGAGGCGTACACCGACACATAAGCCAGCGGCACCGACGAGAGATAGAGCGCCGCCGAAAAGACGTTCTTCCGCTGGATGGAGCGGTGATAGTCGGCCAGCGTGCCATCATCCCGATCCTGCTCCACCAGAATGATCCGCAGCAGGTAAAACGCCGAGGAACACAAGAACAGATCCAGACCGTAGAGCGCCACCGCTAGCGCCTGGTGATAGTTCTTTCCCAGATAATCGGTGACAAACGGCACCAGCGACATCCAGAAAAGCAGGTACAGATTCGACCAAAGCAGCCGCGCCGTGACTCCGTGAACCGCATGGATCAGGTGATGGTGGTTCACCCACATGATCGCCACCACCAGAAAGCTGAGCCCGTAGCTGAGAAATATGGGGGCAACCTTCCACAGCGCAGCCATCGTAGGCTGCGAGGGCGCACGCAACTCCAGCACCATGATCGTCACGATGATCGCGATCACGCCGTCACTGAAGGCTTCCAGACGGTTTGTGCTCATTTCCGACATAAGCTGTCAGCTCTCAGCCATCAGCTGTCAGTGAAACCGGACTCGCGCAATGCTTACGTCTTAGCTGATAGCCGACAGCTACCCGGCTGCTGCTGCGTCATGCAGTGCATCGCGCCCAGACCCCAAATGAAGTCGCCTGAATAGATCGGCACAATCTCCCGCTTCGGGAACAACTCGGCTAGGGTGTTGAGCGCGATCCGGTCGTTGGGACGATTAAACACAGGTGCCAGCACGACTCCGTTCGCAATATAGAAATTGGCATAGCTCGCCGGTAGGCGCCGGCCTTCGAAGACCACCGGTTGCGGCATCGGCAGTTCGACGACCGTCAACTGTTTGCCATTCTGGTCGCGGGCAGCCTGTAACCGGCGCAGGTTGGCGCGCAAGGGCCCGTGATTCACATCTTTCGTCTCCGGCTCGACCATGGTCACGACCGTGTCCCTCGACACGAAACGAGCAAGGTCGTCGACATGCCCGTGCGTGTCGTCGCCGAAGATACCGCGTCCTAGCCAGATGGTGTTGGCGGCCCCTAGATAATGGGCAAATGCCTTCTCGTAGTTCACGCGCGCCATGTGCGGATTGCGTTCCTGCACCTTGCTGAGCAGACATTCTTCCGTGCTGAGAATCGTGCCGGCTCCGTTCACGTCGATCGACCCGCCTTCAAGTACAATCCGACTGCCTTTGGACACGGGTCGAATTTCATCGGCGTGCGCAGCCTTCGCCATCAGACCGCCAATCTTCTCGTCGTGCCTCCAGTTGGAGTACTTCGCCCACGCATTAAAGCGGAACTTCAGCGCGATTGACTGCGCTGGCATTTCGCGGGCGGTGGCGCCCGCGCCACATTTCAGGAAGATGCATCCCGAATCGCGCAGCCAGATGCGGTTCGTGTCCCAGCGATGGAAGCGGATGTTCGGCGAAAGCGCATCCCCGCGCTCTAGAACGCTGCGCGCCTGCCGGGCCGCGGCAGCGTTGTTGACGACCAACTCCACCCGCTCATGTTTCGCCAAGTTGCGAACGATCTCGGCATACACCCATGGAATGGGCGCGAACTTGCCAGGCCAATCCCCGTGATAGTGCGGCCACGCGAGCCACGTAGCGGCATGCGGCTCCCATTCCGCCGGCATCCGGTATCCAAGCGCTGCCGGAGCGGCGACTTCAACAGTTGAGGTTTTAGTTGAAGATCTGCGCGGGGCTTTGGCCACAGTGGATTCTCGGGTCTTAGTCGATCAGCCGGTTGGTGATGGGAGCATACGCGTCGATGCGCCGGTCGCGCAGGAACGGCCAGTTGCGCCGAATGTCTTCCAGAGCTTTGAGATCGACGTCGCCCACAAGAATCTCCTCCCGGTCATGAGATCCCTCCGCCAGCACGCGTCCGAAGGGATCGCAGAAGAACGATCCGCCCCAGAACTCGAGCCCCTGTCCAGGCGCCGACTTGCCGCGAACATTTCCGGTTTCAAAGCCAACGCGGTTCACCACCGCCACATAAACGCCGTTTGCTATCGCATGCGCCCGCTGAATCGTCCGCCAGGCATCGTGCTGCGCCACGCCGAATTCCGCCTTCTCCCCCGGATGCCACCCAATCGCCGTCGGATAGAAAAGTATTTGCGCCCCTTGCAACGCCGTCAGCCGCGCGCCCTCCGGATACCACTGATCCCAGCAGACCAGCGTCCCGAGTCGGCCCGCACTGGTGTCGAGCGCGCGGAATCCCAGGTCCCCGGGTGTGAAGTAGAACTTTTCGTAATAGAGCGGATCGTCCGGAATGTGCATCTTGCGGTAGAGCCCGCGCAGGGAACCATCACGGTCGAAGATCGCCGCCGTATTGTGATACACGCCAGCGGCTCGCTTCTCGAACAGCGAGGCGATCAGGACCACCCCATAGTTCCGCGCTGTCGCCGCCAATCTCTCGGTGGTCGGGCCAGGAATGGGTTCGGCCAAATCGAATAGCTCATGATCTTCGCGTTGGCAGAAATACTGTGTCTGGAAAAGTTCAGGCAGGCAGACGACCAGCGCACCGCGTCCGGCAGCATCGGCAACGCGGCTGATGGCCTTCTCGAGATTCTGTTCCGGCTCCGGGCCGCACGACATCTGCATCAGCGCCACACGAAATTTCTCAGGGGGCACGCGTTTCCGACCTCCGCGAACAAATATATCAGGGACACCTATCAGCCATCAGCCGTCAGCTTTCAGCAAAACCCAGTGCCAGCCTCGCTTTTGGGTGGCGCAGCGCTTTTAGCGCTGCGCTAAAGCGTCTCCCTTCGGTTGCGCTTTAGCCCCTGCGGCACCTCAGGAAGACGCACTGCGGTGGGTTGCGAAGGTGCGCTTCAACCGCGCATTCTCCGCCACCAACCCTTCCAGGCGCTTGATCACGTCCTGCGAAGGACCGGAGCGGAGAACAGCTTCGATCGCGGCCTCGGCTTCGAGGGATTCGGTGCGGACCAACTCAAGTAGGAACTCAAGCGCCTCCTCTTGCCGCGTGAGCGAGATCGCGGACAGCAGAACCGAGCGCCACCACGAATCGGTTGCCTTAGCCAGGCACTCGCGCAACACCTGGAAGCCCTCAATGGAACGCGTCCCGGCGATTGCCAGCGCAGCTTCGGCCGCCGAGTGGTCTCCAGCAGCCAGAAATCGCCGCACCCACGCAATGGCGCGCACGCCTTCGCTTCGCAGCACGCCGCCATAGCATGCTCCGAGAACCTCCGGTTCCTCGCTGCCCAGAACCGCCCTCAGACGCAACAGCAGCGACGCCGACGGTGAGGCCAACTGTTCCATAGCCCGAACGACTTCCGCTCGCACCGCCTTGTCTTTGTCCGCGAATAAGTCGATGAGATGTTCCAACAGCTCTTTTTCCGTCAGGCTGCGGCATTGCACCAGGGCTAGAGCGCAGGTGGCGCGCAAGGTCCCGGCCGTGTCGGAGCGGCCTCCCCAAACCGGTTCCATCTGGACGTGGCGCATCCCCCGCAGGAACACTTCAGCATCCTCACACTCGAGGGCGGCCAACGCACCGCTGAGCGAGTTCTTAGCCCAGCATTGCGGATCGGTCTTCTCGGGACTCTCGAAGAAGCGGTCGAAAGCACTCAACAGCTCCGGCATCAACTGCGCCACACGGAATTCCCGCACCAGATCAGCCGCTTTCGCCACCAGAAAGTTGTTGCGCTGTGCGAGCGCCATCCGCAGTGGCCCGACCCGCGTTTCTTCTGGCTGAGAGCGCAACTCATCCAAAGCAGCGATTTGCTCCTCGAAGTTGCGCTTGCCCGGCATCGATGGCAGTTTAACCGAGCTGTCGATTCGTGTCGTGGCGTCCTTTCACCTGCTTCCTGTAGAGTATCTTGTCGGGACGAATTGCATAAGGTTGGGAGGTCCGCAGTGAAGCACAACAATCGCGGTATCTCGAAGGATCATTCGAATCCGGGGCAGGGACATGCTGCCGGTGGCGAGGGTAAAGACCGCAACCTGCACAATCCCATCGAGGACCGTCTGATTCCGCTCGAACCGCTCGATCTCGGCAAGGTCCATTCGATCGACGGCCTGGTGCGCGCCATGGCTAAGACCGCCTTTACGGGACGCCAGTTGGGCGAGGCCGCCGACGTTCTCGAAACGATGGCGCTCGACGAAGACGCCTTCATCGTGATGACCCTCGCCGGCGCCATGACCGTCGCCAAGCAGGGACTGATCGTCACCGAGCTGATTGACCGGGGTATCGTGAACGCAATCGTCTCCACCGGTGCGCTCATGGCCCACGGACTCGTCGAAGCCACGGGCCGTGCCCACTTCCGCGCCAATCCAGAAGTCTCCGACGAACAACTCTACGAGCAGGGCTACAACCGGGTTTACGACACACTCGAACCCGAGCAGAACCTCGACGACGTGGAAGAAGTCATGGCGGCGGTCCTCGAGGCCTGGGACCACAACGAGGTCATGTGCTCCTACAAGCTGAACCACGCCATCGGAGCCTATCTCGCCAAGCGCGATCAGAACCAGCGTGGAATCCTGAAATCAGCCTACGAACAAGGCGTGCCGGTATTTGTGCCGGCATTCAGCGACTCAGAACTCGGTCTCGATACCGCCCTAAACAACCGACTGCGAGAGTCCACCGGAAGACACAAGATTCGCTTCGATCCCTTCGAAGACCTCGAGCACTTTGCCGCAACCCTGCTCCGCCAGAAGAAACTCGGGATTTTCACCATCGGCGGCGGCGTCCCGCGCAATTGGTCGCAGCAATTCGGCCCCTTCATCGAACTCCGCCACCGCCGCCTCGGCGAGAACGTCCCTTTGAAGCGCTACCACTACGGCCTCCGCATCTGCCCCGAGCCAGTTCACTGGGGTGGACTGTCGGGCAGTCCGTACAGCGAGGCAATTTCCTGGGGAAAATTCGTGCCTCCATCGGAAGGCGGAAAATTCGGCGAGGTCTTCGTCGACGCCACCATCGGCCTGCCGATCATCGTGGCAGCCGTGTTAGAACGGCTCGGCAAGAATCACAAGTCAGCGAAAAAGGGAAAAAAAGAACTCGCCAAGCGGAAATAGCAGGGCAGAGTTCAAAAACGAAGGTATGAAACCGCTGCGCCTGCCATTCAGGAAGCGCTGGGCAGGGGCAAGAGCGCTGCCTGGTACCTTGACTTCACCCTTGCGCTCATCGCCGGGCTGGCCATTTTCTGTGGCGCACTATTTTGGACGTCTGACGATTCCGTTCGTGCGCCGTTCGACCTCAAAGTGTCGATCGGTTGTTTCGTCGCGGCGGGGAGCCTGCCTTCTGCCCGCTTCCAACAAAGTGCTGGTTCTGAGTTGTGCTGTGATGGTCCCCGCCGTACGAGCGGGGTTCAGCGCCGGCCTACGGGAAATCGCAAAGCTCCTTTATTTTTCTTGCTGTCCCTAGTCGCGGGATTCCTCATCCTGATCTTGGAACGTTGGCGAGGTCATTTTGGCGGTCGTCCCGCCGAGGCGAGTGATTACGCGTTAGTTTCGCAAGCAGCCGAATCTTGAGAGACAAACTCCGGGGTGGAGTCGCTCTCCTGGACGTCATGGCTCCCCGTCCTTAACCGCCGATACAACGGCGCAAGAATACTATTTTCAAGTACTTCTGACTCAGCCTGAAACCAATCCTGCAGGGCCCGACCTTCCTCCTGCCCACGTGTCTCGTACAACTGCTTCGCCCGAGAGCGTACCTTTCGCTCCACCAATTGCACCATCAGGGCTTGTTGCTTCTTTCTGCGTGTTTCGATGTCCACGGTCTGTCTCGTCCTCGATCTTTTGTCTTTTTCTACCACTTCAATCATAGCTGATTCCTGTTAACGGAGTATTACATCAGACAGCACGTCATGGTTACCAAAGTTTTACTCTCTTTAAGATGTCCAAGTCGACGGGAAGATTCAATTAGTTTATTTATTGTCAACAACTTAGGAGATATCTGGCGCAATCCGACAATACCCTTCGCTGGTCGAGGGGAGGGATACCGCTCTACGAAAGCTCGGGACGTTCCCCGGTATTGCAACGCACGGTTTCCCGCACGCCGTTGTGCTCTATACCTTTGTGTTCGAGGGGGGGAGGGGCCGCAGTTAGTCGAAGATCAGAACCGCTGAGGCGATCACAGTGGTCCACAGGGCACGCTTATCTCCCACGGCCGACTGCGTCACATTAGCAGTCCGCACGATCTTATTGGACAGGCGGTAGATCTGCTTCTTCTCGTCCCATGACCGGTCTGGATCGAATTCCACGTTGAGCGTCGTCGCGAGCATTTCAGCAGCGAGTTCTTCGGCATACTCCCCTGCGGCGTCTTCCGTCTCGCCGAAGGAGTGGTGCTCGCTCAGATAACCGTAGGTGTTCCGGTCGGCAGGGATGGCCACGCCAATCGAGGAGGCCAGCAACCGGTGCGGCTCACGCGTGGAGTTTTCCGCTACCACGGCGAAAACAACTTCTCCCGGATGCAGATACTTCACGCCTTCCTTGCGGGCCAGCAGTTTGCAGTTCGGCGGAAAGATGGACGAAACCCGAACTAGGTTCTGAGCGGCGATCCCGGCGTCACGCAACGCCAATTCGAATGAAGTCAGCCGCTCGCGGTGTTTTCCCACGCCCTTGGTAAAGAAAATCCGCTTCGGAACCATGTCTTTGCCCAATTCCGTGACCCTCCAGAAAAGAAAAATGAGTGTTGAGAATGCACAATCTAACACATTGCTGTGTAAAGGAAATGTGAATTTGCAGCTGACACCAAAAAAAATGCGGGGAGCGCTGGCGCGCGTCCCCGCCTAATGCCCGGATTGTGTAGGGGGAGGGCCCGGGCAAAACCTCTTACGTCCAAACTCATTCGCCGCGGGAGCGACGTAACCTAGCGCAACCCCCAGATCACTTGGCCGCGACCGCAGTGCTCACGTCAACCGTCGTGCCCTTGATCGTTCCGGTAACGGTCGCTATCTTTCCGGCCTGCTGATCGAGCAACGCCAGCACCGACTTGTCGCTGGTATTCAGCGTGTAAATCTTGTCGCCCACGACCAGCGCATACTTCGACCCGTGCGAAACGCAAGTGCGCGTACACTCCGCCGGCGTACCTTCCATGTGCTTGGTTCCGCACATCGCGTCGCCCACTTCGCCCGTCAGCGTTTGCTTGCCGGCCGCCAGCACAGGATGGTGGACCCAAAGACTCGCCGCACCTGCTAACGCCGCAACCAAGATCGAACGTCGCCAACCACTCCTCATCCCTTTTCTCCTTCCAGGTCAAAGCTCATCCACGGTCTCGTCCCCGTAGACTTGCGCGCCAGTGTACCAATTCATCCAGATTTCACAAATATTGCCCTGGGTTCGCACACACAAATTCTTCCGCGCAGCTCGATTGGAAGTGCGCCCAGAGTACTCGCCCTGAGAGTGCATTGAAAAACCTCGCGCATTTTGTTCCAAAAACCGAACAAGACCACTCGGGGCGTCCGGCGCCTATTTCGGCGCCTTCACTGAGTAAATCAGATCGACGTCGACCGACTTATCCCGGACGTTGGCCGTCACATGCGACGCAACGTCCCAGTCGAGGTTGGTTGGAAGCAGTTTCTGCGCCGCAGGCAGATATTCGCTGAGGTAGGCCGCGTCGTAGACGTCGCCTGGGCGGAGCTTCCAGGCCGCGCGGAGCTTGGCTGTCAGGCTATTATCCAGCCCGCGGAACTCCAATTCGCCCATGTGGTAGGCGTAGTCTTCCTTCACATCGAGCCGAATCGATACCGTGCCCGCTGTGTCGTCGAACTCGGCGTTAGGGGTAATCGTGGTCTTGATAAATCCCCGTGACCCGTAAAGCTTTTGGATGTCCTTGAGGTTGTCCGCCAGTCGAACCGTATTAGCCGGCTGCCCTGGCTCGGCCCGCACCATCTTCTGTAGGGTCTCGGTAGGGAACTCCCGATTCCCCGACCACTCCAGGCCCTTCAGCTTGTACTGCTGGCCCGGCGTTACCACGAAGGTCACATCGACGACGGTTTGATTGCGTGGCCCGTCCTCGGTTTCGGCGGAAGGCTGCTTCACGACTTTCGGCTGCGGCTCACCGAACTGCGCCTTCAAGTAGCCCCGCGTGTAATAAACCGGAAGAAGCTGGCGCTGCACCAACTGGTTCAGCCGGCTCCGCGAATATTCGTGATCGGGAAGTCTCTCGCCCGCCTCCTCCAGCGCCGGCGCTTCAGCCGCCCGGGCTCCTGAAAATTCGATGTGGCGAACCTGAATGAGAACATCGTTCACATGGTAATTGATCGACTCGACCGGACCGTCCGGTTTGCCCGTCCGCAGGTACTCGATGTGCCCGGGAATCGAGTTCTCCACCAGCATGGCCTGCAGCACATCGGAAACCTCGTCCGCCAGGCGGCCGAACAGCGGCAGTTGTCCATCGAACAGGGGAGCGTGCTCCTTGATCCTTTTCAGAAGTTCCTCGTCAGTGAACCAGACCAAGTCCTCAAAGCGGGCAGGGACAAACTTGTCGGCGTCGGTCACATGCAGTTCGAGCTTGGTACCCGCCGAAGAATACGAGAAGTTATAGGCGATCTCGGTGAAGACGCCCATGTCGCCCAACCGGCGCGCGGCCTTCTTGAAGTCGTCGTCGCTAACGGCGGTGCCCATCTGCAATCCGGTCGCGGCAGCGATTGCGGCTTCCGGGAACCGCTTGCTCCCGGTGACCTTGATGGCGATCAAGTCACGGGCTGAAGCTGGCATTTGTGCCAGCGACTTCTGGCTCGTCGAGCCCTGCCCCATGCCCGGCACCCACAGTCCGGCGAGAAGAATGACGAGTGGCAACCGAAGTCTGGGGATCGCCTTTATCATCGGCTTGGAATCTGCGCCAACTCGTCCGCGGGTTTGTGCTTCACCGCGATATCAATGAAAGCCAGCGCGGCCCGGCTCAGAGCCTTATCCTTGCGGAAGACCAGTGCCAGATCGCGCCGCACCTGCGCGTCGGCGAGGGGAATCGCCGCCAGCACTTTGGCGCGAACGTCTTCCTCCACATTCGAACGCGCGATAAATCCCACGCCCACATCGGCAGCCACAAATCGCTTCAGCAATTCGCTGGAATCCAGTTCCATGCTGAAATTCGGTTTCAGCCGGCGCTCGTGGAAGAGTTGCTCAATCGCATCCCGCGTGTGTCCCGCCTTCGGTACCACGAGCGGAAACTTGGCCACGTCGGCGATCGTCGCCGCCTTCAGTTTCCCCAGCGGATGCTGCGGCGGCGCAATCAGAATCAACTCATCCCGATGGATCAGCACCACCGTCAGCCGCGGATCCGTCACCGGAAGAGAGATGACGCCGAAATCGACCGAGTTGTCCACAATCGATTCCAGAATCTTTCCGTAATCGGCGCGCTTGATGTTCACCGACACATCGGGGTATTGCTTCTTGAAGTCGGCAAACACATACGGCAGGATGTGCAGGCAGGTTCCTTCGTTCGCCCCCACAATCAGTTCGCCCCGCGGCACGCGCTCCATCTCGGCAATCGCCACCAGCATCGCCTTGCGGGCATCGAGCGTGTCCTCGACATACTTCTGGAATGCCTTGCCGGCAGCAGTGAGCGACACCTTGCCGCCGGAACGATCGAACAGCTTTGCGCCAACTTCCTCCTCGAGCCCGCGAATCTGGGACGAAATCGCCGGCTGCGTCCGAAAACGCTTCTCCGCCGCCCGCGAAAACGAAGCGTGCCGCGCCACTTCGAGAAACGTTTCGAGTTGGTCGAAGTCCATAGGAGCTCTCAGCTGTCAGCCCTTACCCAAGACAATTCGACGCGCCATCCGGCAACGCCGACGCGGCTTTGCTGAAAGCTGGGAGCTGATAGTGACAGCTCCAGTATAAAGTCGCGTTATCCCCGTTATAAAAACAATCGAATTGCCAGCGCCCTCGACTGCCTTTAGACTCTCTCGGGTCCCGCACAACGCGACCGATTGTAGCAGCCTGCCGGGTTCCCCATCCTGGCCACGTTCTTGGTGGCAAGGGTGAGATATTGCAGGACTCCCCGCAACCGTTCGACCGATCTCTGCAGGGAATTGTTTTCCGGCAAGGAGTTCGCATGCCTGACGTCAAGAAAGTTCTCGAGTTCGCCAAGCAGCATGACGCGCAGATTCTCGATCTGCGCTTCACCGACATTCCCGGGCTCTGGCACCACGTCTCCTATCCCATCGCGCAGCTGACCGAATCGTCGTTCGAAGACGGCTTCGGCATCGACGGCTCATCCATTCGCGGCTGGGCTGGCATCCACGAGAGCGACATGCTGCTCAAACCTGATGCGAATTTCCACCTACTCGATCCCTTCACCGAGGTGCCCACACTGGTGCTCGTCTGCGACGTGGTCGACCCCGTGACCAAGCAGCGCTACGACCGCGATCCCCGCTACATCGCCCGCAAAGCCGAACTCTACCTGGCCTCAACCGGAATAGCCGACACCGCATACTTTGGCGCCGAAGCCGAATTTTTCATCTTCGACAACGTACGCTTCGACCAGCGCGAGCAGTACGGCTTTTATTTCATCGACGCTGAAGAGGGACGCTGGAACTCGGGCAGGGAAGAGAACAACCTGGGCTACCGCCCGCGCTATAGGGAGGGCTATTTTCCCGTCCCGCCCACCGACCACTATCAAGACCTGCGCAGCGAGATGGTTCTAACCATGCAAAGCTGCGGCATCGACGTGGAGTGCCACCATCATGAGGTAGCTTCAGGGGGTCAGACCGAAATCGACCTGAAGTTCGACTCGCTCGTGCGCTCCGCCGACAAAATGCTGCTCTACAAATACATCGTGAAGAACGTCGCCAACCGTGTCGGCAAAACGGTCACGTTCATGCCCAAGCCTATCTTTGGCGACAACGGAAGCGGTATGCACACGCATCAGTCGCTGTGGAAGGGCGATGCTCCGTTGTTCGCAGGCGACGGATACGCCGGCTTGTCGCAACTCGCCCTCTGGTACGTCGGCGGCCTCATCAAGCACGGCCCTGCGCTCTCCGCCATCATCGCCCCCACCACCAACTCCTACAAACGCCTTGTGCCCGGCTTCGAAGCCCCGGTGAACCTCGCCTACTCTCGTCGCAACCGCTCGGCTGCCTGCCGCGTCCCGATGTATTCCATCGCGCCTAAGGCCAAGCGCGTCGAGTTCCGCCCGCCCGACCCGAGCTGCAATCCCTACCTCGCCTTCGCCGCCATGCTGATGGCCGGCCTCGACGGCATCGAAAACAAAATGGACCCTGGCCAGCCCCTCGACAAAGACATCTACGAGCTCGATCCCGAACAATTGTCGACCATCCCCTCGATGCCCGGCTCGCTCGAGGATGCGCTCGACGCCCTCGAGCGCGACCACGCCTTCCTGCTGAAAGGCGACGTCTTCACCGAAGAGCTCCTGCGCACCTACGTGGACTACAAGCGCTCGAAGGAAGTCGACGCGATCCGCCAGCGCCCGCATCCCTACGAGTTCGCGCTGTACTACGACATCTGAGAACACTCGCTCTCTCTATTACGCTCACCATAGCGGCGCAACCGCTCCGCCTTAAGCACCGGCGGAGGTCCGCCGCGATTGGAAAGATGAATCGCAGCCAGAAAAGGCTGGGCCTGCGGATCATAAGTCACGGTGATACCGCCGCCCCGTCCTGATGGCCCGTCCCATCCGCTGCGTCCGTCGGCGCCATCCCTCCCGCTGTTTCCGCTAGGAGATCCCATTCCGCCCGAGCGCCTCCCCGCCCTCCGCGTCCGCCCTTCCACCGGACCCGCCGGAGCCTCCGTCAGCCTTCACCGTAAGCGAACCTCCCTGCGGATCCACTAGGTACAGTTTCTGACGACCTGCCGCCGACACCGCCACCTGAAGAAGAGGGTGGCTCCCCGCTCTGAATGCCACGCGAATTTGAAGGGGTGGCGCATCTCCTCCCGCTCCTCCATCTCCGCCATTCGATCCGTCGCTTCCGTTCGTGCCGTCTCCGCCGGGCGAAGGACGATTCGGATCCATGGATCCCATGCTGCCGCTTGTACCATCCATCCCATCAAGTCCGTTCGTACCGTCGGAGCCCTTGCTCCCCGAGAGATTCGAAACGTAATTTTCATCGTAGCGCACTGGAATATCGAGCTCTGCGCGCAGGTCCGGATGGCTCGGCACCGTAATGGTGACGTGCGGCACCTTGCCGTCGCTGATCCGCGGATCCTTTGGAAGGGACACGATCCCTTTCTGGTTGGCAGTCACGACCGTCGCGGCAACGTTGAGGTCCTTCCACATCACCTTTCCCTGGCCTTCGCCTTCGGTCACGAATACCTTGCCATTCGGCCCAGTGAACCAGACCACCAGCGGTGACTTCTGTCCGGGGCCGATGCCTGGCCCTTTCGGAACGCTGGCCTGCATCGACACAACAGGCGTGCGATCCAGATAAACCTTCCATCCCATCTTGACCTGCAGCGAGGCGCAACCGGTCAATGACAACAGGGAAGCAACTCCAAGAGGAACCCAAATTGTTCGCGTCAGCGGTCTGCGGTGAATCTTGGAAACGCTTTGGTTAAGGTGCAACGCTAGTGAGAGAAGGGAACTGGCAACTCTTTTCAGCGCAGTCATTGCAAGTGGCTTGACGTGGCTCATGATAGGGCTCCGTTTGCACCTCGGCAACAAAACGACCGTATCGAAAATTGCTCGACCTATGCATGCGTTTTCTACTCAAAGCCTTTCGTACGAGCTAGCTTAGTAAGTCAAACCCGAAATCAATCAACACGTTCTGCACGAAACTCCAATCTCCGCGTAAAGTTTTGTCGAGATCCCCAGTGGATTTGTCACGCTCGAGAGATTGGGTCGATGAAATGGGTCTGGTTTGCAACGCCGAAGACAGCGCCCGCCAACTCGAAGCAGATGCGTCCCGCGAGCTTGCACTACCTACGATGGATGTCTTGGGATTGACCGTTGATTGGAAAGGCGGGCCTGACCGGCGTTCATTCTGCGGGTGCCCCACTTCTCCCTTCTTTCGGGAAAAGTGGGGATTCGCTTCGCAGCTTTCTACTTCAACAGCTTTTCAATCGCGGCAGTCATCTCTTTCGAATCCGGCGTGACCGCCGGCTCGAACCGCTCCACTACTTTCCCATCACGATCCACCAGGAATTTGGTGAAGTTCCACTTGATCTCTCCCGCGATGCCAGCGACCGTCTCTTTCGTGAGATAGCCATACAGCGGCGCCTGATCCCCGCCCTTCACCGAAATCTTCGCGTACATCGGGAACGTAACGCTGTACTTCCGCGTGCAGAATGTCTTGATCTCTTCGTTCGTCCCCGGCTCTTGTGCGCCAAAATTATTAGCAGGGAAGCCGAGAATCACGAATCCCTGAGCTTTGTACTTCTCGTATATCGATTCAAGCGCGCTATATTGCGGGGTGTAGCCGCACTGGCTGGCCACATTCACCAGCAGCACGACCTTGCCTTTGTACTCAGCCAGCGGCGCCGGCTTTCCGTCGATCGAGTTGAGCGTGTAGGTATAAACTCCAGAACCTGCAAAGAGCGATGTCGCCATGATCAGCAATACTCCGAGTGAGAGAAAAATTCCCAGCTTGCCTGACTTTGTGGATGGGCGTAAAGACAACGGTGTCATTGCAGTCTCCTGTGTTTGTGATTTCGAGGTGCGAAGGCTATCCCGTTCGGAAAATATGATTGAAGATACTGGTCCGCGAATGCGAAACGCAATGGAAGAATTGTAAATTCTGTGTCTTGCGGTTTTCTGTGGCTCTCGTGCAGTGGTTCTGAGGTTGGACCGTCGCCGGACTAGACCGCCGTCCGCACCGAGCTGTCCTTTACCATCCGCTCCAGCAGTCGCACCCGTTTACCTGGAAGAGGAATCTCGCTCATGTGTGGCCGCGCCACTTCGCAACTGCTGACCGACAGGAATGCGTCGCCCATGCTGTCCAGAGCCGACGCCGAGCGCCCCAACACCATCAAAAGATATTTCTGCGCAATCGGCCGATCGGCCGGATGGATCAGCGCCCACCACCGCCGCACCGACTCCTGCACCTCTGCCTCGCTCTTTTCGCCCACCACGAGGGAATCGATCAGCCGGTAAACCTTGCTCTTAATCGCCTGGTACGAGACGGAAATCTCTTGGGGCATAGGGGTCCTGAATTGTGCTGTACTTCCGTATAGTGCAATCCGCACACCAAACCCGTAATCCTATGTTTTGGCGTGGTTTATAGTGATTTGCACGAACATGAACGTACTATGAATGGAATAAATCCAGTATGGGATATGAATTCTGGAAGAGAAGGCGCTTCGGAGGCGGCTCGGAAACTCCATCCTGATCCCAGCCTCTACCCCGGCCCCGAAGAATCCTTCGAAACTCTCCTCGCGCACCACGACTGGCACCGGCCCTGAGCCACGCGCAGGTTACAATGTGGCGCTCCACTCAACCGGACTTCCGTCGACTCCTTGTCTGCAAACCTCGGACCTAGGCCGACGCTCCGGTATCTCTCGTCAGTACCGAAACTTTCGGAGGCGAAATGAAGCGATGGGCGTGGCTGTTGGCTGTTCCAGTACTGATATCACTCGTAGGGGCTCAGGTCACATCGTCCCTCGATTCGCAGACCGATGGTCCCCAAGCCACCAGTTCGCAGGGCACATGGCACGATGCCGACGGCGGCGATCGCATGTTCTTCCCCAAAGACACGTTCTGGGGATGGGCCCAGCTCGACCTGGCGCCGCCGCACAACGAAGTTGATCCCAATCAGTGCTCCGGCAATGCGAGCCAGAATGGCGGCATCAACGACCCTTGCAGTCTCTTCGCTCGCTACATATTGTCGGGAATTCTGGAAGTTCGTCCCTTTGGCCGGGGTCCGCTGCGCCGCTTCATGGTCTACGGAGCGCCCACCTTCCTGTTCGGCAAGACGATACCCAAGACTCTCTACACCTGGTCTCCCGATGCGATTGGCATCGAGCATTCCTGGGGCGTCGGAATCTATCTCAACAAGGGATTCGAGTTCCGCTTAACGCAGCACTTCCTGTTCGACCGTCTGGGCGCTCGCGACAGATATCTGGGCCCCGCCGATCTAGGAACGAGCGGTCCCTGGGGTCGCTTCGTGACCGTAGGCGTGCGGAAGACGTTTGGGACGCGGCGGTGGTAGCAATTTCGTAGCGCCCGCGTCCAGCCGGCTGTCCCGAGAGCCTGCCCTGAGCCTGCCAAAGAGGGCATCTCGCCCTCGGACCCGCAAAGTGGAAGTCGGCGGTCAGGTCCTCACGCTGCAACAGGCATTGCCGGCCGTCGCAGCAGGCGCCGGATCAGCCACACAATCAAAGCCAAGAACGCTCCCAAGATCACCAGCGGAAGCCCGAAGATCAGAAATACCCAACCCGTCCCACTGAAATTGGTGACGTCGCCGCTAATCACGGCGGCAGAATCACGGCGAAGCCTCCCTCCAAACACAGCGACATCCCCCGCGACCTTCACTCCCTTGTCGAGGCGCACATCACCGCCAAAGGAAGTCGTGTCGCCGGCGATCTGCCCGTCATCCTCAACAACAATGCTCCCCCCAAAAGTGGTCACGTCGCCCAAGACATGCCCGCGCACTCGCACGCTGCAGGCGAAACAGGTCACGTCCGCCGCCTCTTCTCCCGGCCCGATGCTGATACTGTGCCCAAACTGCGTGCGGTCGTGAGCATCGTCAGCGAATGCGGTACTGGAAAGCGCTCCGGCAAGAACGAAGCAGGCAAACATTACTGACGCAAGGCGAAGAATAGATCTCATAGAACCCCCACAGGCGACCGGTAGCGCCGGCGTCCTGCCGGTTGTCCCGTGGGCGTCTCGCCCACGGTGCCGCCCAGCCCACCGGCTCAGTACGGGAATTATGGCACAGACCGCACGAAAACAAGAATATTCTGCCCTTTGCGCTCCAGTTCTTTATAATTGTGGGTTTTCTAAATCAAGGCCCAAAACATTCATAGCGGAGGCTTGTGCATGGCTGGTTCTTATAACGGCGTAGCTGTACCCGCAGACGGCAAGCAAATCGGTTATGCCAACGGCAAGTACGACGTTCCCCATAACCCCATCATTCCCTTCATCGAAGGCGATGGCACCGGCCGCGACATCTGGAAAGCCTCTCTCCGCGTGTTCAACGCCGCCGTCGAAAAAGCTTACAAAGGCAAGCGCCGCGTCGCCTGGTACGAAGTCTTCGCCGGAGAAAAAGCCAAGGCCAAGTTCGACACCTGGCTGCCTGATGATTCCGTCGAAGCCGTTCGCGAATTTCGCGTCGCCATCAAGGGCCCGCTGACGACGCCTGTCGGCGGCGGCATCCGCTCCCTCAACGTCGCTCTGCGTCAGATCCTCGACCTCTACTGCTGCGTGCGCCCTGTGAAGTATTACAAGGGTGTGCCCTCGCCCGTGAAGCATCCCGAGCGCATGGACGTCGTCATCTTCCGCGAGAATACCGAGGACGTCTACGCCGGCGTCGAATGGGAGCAGGGGACGGCTGACTGTGCCCGCCTCATCGAGTTCCTCAACAAAGACATGCTCAAAGGGGGCAAGAAGCAGATCCGCCTCGACTCCGGCATCGGCATCAAGCCGATCTCCGTCACCGGAACCAAGCGCCTGGTGCGCATGGCGATCCAGCACGCGATTGAGAATGGTCTGAAAACGGTCACGCTGGTTCACAAGGGCAACATCCAGAAATTTACCGAAGGTGCCTTCCGCCTCTGGGGATACGAAGTTGCCACCCAGGAATTCCGCGACCAAGTCATCACCGAACGCGAAAGCTGGATCATCGGCAACAAAGACAAAGATCCCAACCTGACCGTCGCGCAGAATGCCGAAGCCGTCGAGCCCGGCATGGAGTTCGCTCCGCCGGCATTTCGCCAGGCCGTCGAAAAAGAAGTGAAAGCCGTCCTCGACGCCATCTACAGCACCCACGGCCACGACGCGTGGAAGAAGAAGATCATGATCAACGATCGCATCGCCGACTCGATCTTCCAGCAAGTCGTGACCCGCGCCGACGAATACTCCGTGCTGGCCTGCCCGAACCTGAACGGCGACTACATCTCCGACGCCTGCGCCGCGCAAGTCGGCGGCCTTGGCATCGCTCCCGGCGCCAACATCGGTGACGGCTATGCCATCTTCGAAGCCACGCACGGCACGGCCCCGAAGTACGCCGACAAAGACGTCATCAATCCCGGCTCAGTGATCCTCTCCGGCGTCATGATGTTCCGTCATCTCGGCTGGAACGAAGCCGCCGATCTGATCGAGCAAAGCATGGAGCGCACCATCGAGCAAAAGAAGGTCACCTACGACTTCGAGCGCCTCATGCCCGGCTCCACCAAAGTCAAAACCAGCGAGTTCGCCGGACACATGATCGAGAACATGGACGCTGTTGTGCTGGTGTAGCCGTCCGCCCTTCTGAGCGAGCGGGCACCACTTGTGACACAGCAGGCACTCTAGTTGTGAAAGAGCAGGCGCTTTAGTGTGGAAGAGCGGCCCGCGGAAGAGCGACTTGTGGAAGAGCGGGGCTTTCGCGCCGCGTTTGCAGCTAAGAGAAATTGGGCGTTAGCCCCCGAGGTTCTTATAGAAAGGAATCATATGCGCAAAAAAGTCACCATCGTAGGCTCAGGCAACGTAGGCGCAACGGCCGCCCACTGGATCGCCGCCAAGGAACTCGCCGACGTGGTTCTCATCGACATCATCGAAGGCGTCCCGCAGGGCAAAGGACTCGACCTGCTGGAAGCCATGCCCATCGAGAAGCGCGACTCCTACATTACCGGTACGAACGACTACAAAGACACCGCGAACTCCGACATCGTCGTCATCACGGCCGGCATCCCCCGCAAGCCCGGCATGAGCCGCGACGACCTGCTCAACACAAATTACAACATCATGAAAGCGGTCGTCGGCGAGGTGGTCAAGCATTCGCCCAACTGCATCCTGATCATCGTCTCCAACCCGCTGGACGCCATGGCGCAAGCCGGATTCAAACTGAGCGGATTTCCCCGCGAGCGCGTCATCGGCATGGCCGGGGTCCTCGACTCCGCCCGCTTCCGCGCCTTCATCGCCGACGAACTCAAAGTCAGCGTCGAAAACGTCACTGCCTTCGTCCTCGGAGGCCACGGCGACACCATGGTCCCCCTGCCGCGTTACTCCACCGTCGCAGGAATCCCCATCACTGAATTGATCGAGAAGTCTCGCCTCGAAGCGCTGGTCCAGCGCACCCGCGACGGCGGCGCTGAAATCGTGAAGCATCTCAAGACGGGCTCGGCCTACTACGCTCCCTCGGCGGCAGCGACAGAAATGGTCGAAGCAATCCTCAAGGACAAAAAGAAAATCCTCCCCTGCGCCGCCTACCTGCAAGGCGAATACGGCATCAACGGTCTCTACGTCGGAGTCCCTGTAAAGCTGGGCGAAAAGGGAATCGAGCAGATCATCGAAATCAAACTGACGGCGGAAGAGAAGGCCGGCCTTGACAAGAGCGCCGCGGCGGTGAAGGAGTTGTGCGGAGTGATTGGAGTTTAGCGCGGTTGCGTTCTTCGGTTGCGTACTAGAGGAGAAAACCTAAGTCATCTCGCTGATATGGGATTCTGCGCCCGCCACACTCTGCTTGTCTGAATTGGCCTCGAAGTCAGATGGTCCCTCGGCCTGGCTCCCTTAATGGGACTCCACTCAAGCGATAGAATGACGCGACCATTTCCCTAAAACTCTTTCCCAAGCAGGCCTCCTCGCCATGAAAAGAGTTCTTCGGCCTGGTCCGTTCCTTCATTTATCAACGCAAAGCGGAATCGCCGGCGGTTGACGTATTCCAGTTCGTTCACGGAAGTTCCCAGCGTGATGCCGTGTTCGGCATGCCAGCGACTCTTTTTCCATCGAACGCTGACAGATGTTGGTTCGGCCTTCTTGTCTGGATCCTTCCAGAGGATTTCGATCCGACGCTCAGGATCGTTAGCAAACAGCACCGTTTCCGGCTCTATTTCCCCATCACCAACGTCCGCATCCTGCTCTGAGACATTCGACGCCCCATACACGCGGTGCAAATGCTGCCGAGTTGTGTGTGCATTGATCGCACCCTTCTCACCGCTTGCAAGAATCAGCCACGGATCGGCCGCAGTTTGCGCAAAGCCTAGCATCGTCACCGAGAAGACGACTACTGCCCACCGTAGGATATCACCGCTTCCGCATAGACCCCTCGCCCGATCTCACTTGATCCTTGCAGGAATTCTCACGGCCGACAAATTACGGTCGGTTGTTTGCGAGCGGAGGCCATGAACTCACCGTACCCCC
>DATDGW010000658.1:0-2033 GCA_036521895.1 Candidatus Sulfotelmatobacter sp.
AGCCAGAAATGCCGCGAGAGTCTTTCCCGACCCGGTGGGAGCCGATATCAGGGTGGTCCGCCCGGCGAGAATGTGAGGCCACCCCTGCTCCTGTGGCTCGGTCGGGGTTCCAAACTTCCCCACAAACCACTCCGCCACCAGGGGGTGCGCCCAGGCCAGCGACTCAGGAAGGGACTGCATCCGCATATTCTAGTCCGAAAGCAGATTTTCGCAAAATGTTCGCCTCTCAAGATCGGCATCCCCGTTTGGCGCGACTTGAGGTACAGTCTTACGACCTTCGAACGCGGAGACCCCGTGCCAACCAAAAGACAAAACGATTCCATCACCCGTCGCGGATTCCTCGAACTCACCTCCGCCGCACTAGTCAGTACAAGCCTTCCCGCGAACGCAACCGCCACGGAAAGGCCGTCCCGCCTTCATAGCGCCTCAGATTCGCCTCGGCCCGACGCCTCTCCGTCGATTTCCAAAATTGCCCTCGAAGAGCACTTCGCCATCCCTGAAACTTTCGCCAGCAGCTACGCTGTAAAGGATCTTCCATCCCCGGACGCGAAGGACAAGTTGCTCGACGTCGGCAGCGCACGCCTTGCCGAGATGGATCGCGGCGGCGTCGAAATCGCAATCCTCTCCCTCGTCGCGCCCGGAATTCAGGCGATCCCCAACGTCGCGCAGGCCATCGATACGGCCCGCCGCGCCAATGACTACCTCGGCGAGCACATTGCGAAGAATCCCAAGCGATTGAAAGGGTTCGCCGCGCTTCCGTTGCAGGATCCCCAGGCCGCCGCTCAGGAGTTGACCCGCTGCGTAAAGGAACTCGGATTCTCTGGCACCTTGGTCAATGGATTCTCCCAGATAGGCGACGCGGATTCCGCCGTCTACTACGATCTGCCGCAATACCGTGCATTCTGGGCCACCGTGCAGGAGCTGGATGTGCCCTTCTACCTGCATCCGCGCGCCCCGCTGCCCACGCGCCAGCAAGCGTACGAAGGTCATGCCTGGCTTATCGGTTCCACTTGGGGATTTGCCGCCGAAACTTCGGTTCACGCTCTTCGCCTGATGGGCAGCGGCCTCTTCGATGAATATCCCAAACTCAAAGTTATCCTTGGCCACCTCGGCGAAGCCATTCCCTTCAATATTTGGCGCGTCGACCATCGCATCAAGCTGGGAACCCTCGCCCCGAAACCAAAAGCCAAGCTGCCCATCGGCCACTATCTGCGGGAAAACTTCTACATCACAACCAGCGGCAACTTTCGCACGCAGGCGCTCACTGACGTAATCTCCGAAGTCGGCTCCAGCCGTGTTCTGTATTCGGTCGACTACCCGTTCGAAGACATGATCGAGGCTAGGGAATGGTTCGACCATGCTGAGATCAGCGAACCGGACCGCACAAGAATCGGCCGCACCAACGCCCAGAAACTCTTCCGCTTTTAGCACAGTGGCCCGTAGGCGTATGCTGGGTTTTCCTTCGTGGACCTTCGTGTCCTTAGTGTTACAAGTTCGTCAACTCGGGCCCTGCCGCAGGAGGTTGAGTGATGCGCTCTGCAAACCGCTATCCCTTGATGATATTGTGTGCCGCAGTGCTGTTTGGAGGTTTCCTCTCAACCGGCCAGTCCCGCGAGGTGCCCATGAGCCCGCAAAACATGCCATCCGCGGAACAAAACACGCGCACGGCGATCAACAACTTCAACGAAGCCTTCAACCGTCACGACGCCGACGCCCTGGCGGAGTTCTTAACCGACGATACCGTCTTCGAAGACACCTCCCCCGCCCCCGACGGTCGCCGCATCGACGGCAAGGCCGCCGTCCTCGACTTCTGGCGCGGATGGTTCGCGCGCAACTCCGACGCCCACTTCGACGCCGAAGACACCATCGTCAGCGGCAATCGCGCCGTCGTGCTCTGGGTCTATCGCAAAATGCGCAACGGCCAGCCCTGGCACATCCGCGGCGTAGACATCTTCACGGTCCGCGACGGCAAAGTCGCCGCCAAACTCGCCTACGTGAAGGGCTGACATGACATCGCAAGGCCTCGACGCTGG
>DATDGW010000659.1:0-19570 GCA_036521895.1 Candidatus Sulfotelmatobacter sp.
TACACCATGGTTTCGAACAGGGTGGTCCCGATTCCCGCCTTCGGCCGCCTCATGGTCAATAAGCGCAGCACTGTTTCGCCGAGGTCAATCAGGCGTTCCCTCCGCGCAAAAGCCCATCGAAATGGCGTGCTCATTCACCACCGGTTGCGAAAATGACTGGGTCATTTGGACCGACGCGCGCAAACTCAGCGACGGCTGTTGGATCATGCGCCTGCCGCAGAGCGTCTGGCGCGCTAAGCCCGGTCTCGATCCCGTGAGCCTGTTTGAGGCCCACCAACAACAATGCACCGAGTTGACTTCCAATTTGGGAGTCCGTGTGCTGCCCGCAGGTTCAGCCCGCGAATACTTCCGCGGCGTTCAAAGCCGCATGCAGCAACGCCGTACCGCGGTAAGAGCAAAGCTGGTTCCTACGATTCTGTTCGAGTACTATGCGTTCACGTTTCACCCAGGCCTCGAGGGGCAAGGCGACTGGCCCAAAGAAGCGGCCAAGCACAACCGTTTCTCTGTCAGGGCAGCCGGAGCCTGAAATCCTGCCCGCCGCCCCCTGACCATTTTTCCCCATGACCATCGGCCTCTCCCCAGATACAATTCCAGTCGCATCAGAGAACGAATAGAACCGTAATCAGACTCATGCCTGAGGAGACGATCCTTGTCTGATCTGTTGGCGACGAAACCGCTCGATCTCTTAATGGCCGAGGCTCGCGACGAAAGTGGCCAGGGCCTGCGCCGAGTGCTCGGTCCAGTCAATCTGGTCACGCTCGGCATTGGCGCAATTATCGGCGCCGGAATTTTCGTCGTGACCGGCACCGTCGCCGCAAGCTTCACCGGTCCTGCGATCGTGCTGGCATTCCTTCTGGCAGGCTCGGGCTGCATCTTCGCCGGACTCTGCTATGCCGAGTTCGCCTCCCTGATTCCCATTGCCGGCTCCGCCTACACCTACGGTTACGCCACGCTGGGCGAGATCTTCGCCTGGATCATCGGCTGGGACCTCATCGTCGAGTACGCCGTCGGCGCGGCATCCGTGGCCGTTGGATGGAGCGGCAATCTGGTCGCGCTCTTCCAGAGCTTCAACATTCAGCTGCCTCCACAGACTACCGCCCCTCCCGGAACGCTCCTCGTCCTCTACAACGGACAATGGTCGCGCCTGGCGACCATCGGACCGGCGCTCGCCCGGGCCGGCGTCGATGCCGCCAAGCTACCCTCGGCTCACGGCATTCTCGATCTTCCCGCCTATCTGGTCATCGCGCTCATGACCTTGATCCTGGTCATTGGAGTGCGCGAGTCAGCCAATTTCAATTCTCTGATCGTGTTCGTCAAGGTCGGGACGGTACTTACTTTCATCGTCATCGCTGCCGCCTATCTGCTTCGCCACCCGCAAATCGCGGCCGCGAACTGGCATCCTTTCATCCCGCCCAATCAGGGCGAGTTCGGAGCCTTTGGATGGTCCGGCATCGCGCGCGGCGCGGGCGTAATCTTCTTCGCCTATATCGGATTCGACGCGGTATCAACAGCCGCGCAGGAGGCGAAGAATCCGCAACGCGACATGCCCATTGGAATCCTCGGCTCCCTCGCGATCTGCACGGTCCTCTACGTAGCTCTCGGCCTCACGCTCACCGGCGTGGTCAACTACACCGGCCTCAACACGGCAGCTCCGGTTGCCGTTGGAATTCAAGCCACCGGTGTCCGCTGGGGCAGCATCGTCGTGATGTTGGGAACCTTCGCCGGCCTCACGACCACGATGCTGGTCATGTTGATGGGACAGTCGCGGGTGTTTTTTTCCATGTCGCGTGACGGGCTTCTGCCCGCGTGGGCTGGCCGGATTCATCCCCGCTTCCGCACGCCCTGGATTTCCTCGATCCTCGTGGGATTCTTCGTCGCCATCCTGGCGGGCATGCTTCCCATTGGCGTGCTGGTACAACTCACATCGATCGGTACGCTCCTGGCTTTCGTCATCGTGTGCGCCGGCGTGTGGGTTCTTCGAGTGAGGCGCCCCGACCTGCGGCGTCCGTTCAAAACGCCGCTGATCCCGTTCGTCCCTATCCTGGGCATGGCAATCTCTCTGGGACTCATGCTCAGTTTGCACTGGACGACCTGGCTCCGCCTGATTGTGTGGCTGATTCTAGGGATGGCAATCTACTTCGGCTACGGCAGGAGCCACAGCCGGCTTAGGCGAGCCGCTCATTAGAGTCTCAGCCAGTGATGGATCAACCCACGCACAAACAGCACCAAGTGCGAGGCTTGCCACAGGTCGCTCCCAACCTCCCGCAGCGGATGCCGCCCAAGCGGCACGGGGCTCAGAGTGCAGACCAGCATGCACAGCGCAAACAGCGCAAGCCAACTCCGCGCTCCTGAAACCCTCGGGAACTCTGCCACCGGAGGACGGCGCAGACTGCTCACCTGCAGCAAAATTGCCCAGACCAGCCATCCCGCCCAGAGATAGTAAGCCATGGGCAGAAGAATCAGAATGGCCAGCCGCGAGACGAACCAGTGGGCACGGGGCGAAATGGAATACAGAATATGTCCGCCATCGAGTTGTCCGCCCGGCAACAGATTGAGTGCTGTCGCGAACATTCCTACCCACGCGGCGATCGCAACCGGATGCAGCAGCACGCGGTTCAATGGCAGCGCCGCCACGACGCTTCCTGGATGCAATGCTGCCAGCAGGCTATGGATCCATTGAAAAATCAACGGGTACCCGATCTCAGCGTCAATCACATCGGGGCGGAGCGCTCCCGGCATCGCCTTCGACCACCCAAGCGAAAGCACCAGCAGCGCAAGCGCAACCACGAATCCAGCAATGGGTCCGGCAATCCCGATGTCGAACAGAGCTTTGCGTGATCGAATCGGCGAACGGATCAGGATGACCGCACCCATCGTGCCAATCAACGTCGGCATCGGAATGAAAAAAGGCAGCGTCGCATAGATTCCGTAGCGGCGGCAGTAGAGATAGTGCCCCATTTCGTGAGCCAGGAAGAAAAACATCAGCGCCGCCGCAAAAGGCAGTCCGCTCAGCATGTGGCTTGTGTTGGAGAAGACCCAGGTTACCGGAAACAACGAAGCAGAGTCATCGCTCAGCGATAGCGCCGGCAGGTTGTGCGCGAAGTTGTATTGCATGCGTGCGCCCGTGACTAGAGTCGTGAAGCACGTCGCCAGCAGGAGCACCGCGTGCAGCCAGTAGCGCTCCCGCGGAGGCCGTCCCACCGGCTCCGGCAGTGCATGGTAGTACTCGAGCGTGGAAGTAGGAATCGGGGAATTAGGTTCCGACATGAAAGCTTCGAGGGACTCTTCGGTCCGGGACCCAACTCGGGCCCCCCCTTTGATGCTACTACGAGCAGAGAAAACGCGTGGCGCAACCCCCGACTGCTCATTTCGTCATGCTCGGCCGAAGTGGCGCCTCACGCCGGTGGCGTTTCTAAGGAAAAAAATAGATGCGTCAGCGTGGAAGAGCGACCCTTCAGGGCCGCGTCTAGGAGTGAAGGAATACTCGCGGGCTTCAGCCCGTTGGCTGGGCTCCCTCAGCGCGCGTGAATCCGCGCAGCCACTAGTCGATCGACTGCAGTTCTTTCCCCGGCTTGAACCGCACGGCCCTTCCCGGCGGAATGGACACTTCGGCTCCGGTGCGCGGATTGCGGCCGATCCCCGTCTTGCGCGGACGCACATTGAACACTCCAAATCCCCGCAGTTCAATGCGACTGCCACCGGCCAGCGCCTTCTTCATGCTCTCGAAGACGGTTTCCACGGCCAGTTCGGCCTTGGTCTTCGTGATACCGGTCTTGGCGACCACTTCGTTGATGATGTCGAGCTTAATCACAAGGGTCTCCCGGGTGCAGGGTCAGGATAGTGCTTCAAGTGATTGATGCTAAGGGAGATAAGTGAGATTGTCAACGGGAGCATCTATCCCGTAAACTGGCATGCACCCAGCCGCCATAGATTGAGCATTGCATCAGCGTTGTCATCCTGAGACAGGCGCTCTTTGCCCGGCGAAGGAGCCGTGCGAGCTGCAGGAATCACCCGCGCATTTTGCGGGCGAATAAGTCGCGCGTTTGGCTCGCATCCCTGTTCAAAGACTCAATTACAAATTATTCAATTGCCCGATTTTTCCAAGGAGTTTCATGCTGAAAAGTGACCGCTGGATCCGCAAGATGTCCAAAGAACACGACATGATCAACCCGTTCTCCGAGAAGCAGGTTCGCGAGGGCGTGATTTCCTACGGACTGTCTTCCTACGGCTACGACCTGCGCGTGGCCGATGAGTTCAAAATTTTTACCAACGTCAACTCGTCCATCGTTGATCCCAAGCACTTCGACGAGCGCTCGTTCGTCACCGTCCAAACCGACATCTGCATCGTGCCTCCCAACTCGTTCGCCCTGGCGCGCTCCGTCGAATACTTCAAAATTCCGCGCAGCGTGCTCACGATCTGCGTCGGCAAGAGCACCTACGCCCGCTGCGGCATCATCGTCAACGTCACCCCGTTCGAGCCCGAGTGGGAAGGCTTCGTCACCCTCGAGATCTCCAACACCACGCCCCTTCCGGCCCGCATCTACGCCAACGAAGGCCTCTGCCAGATTCTCTTCTTCGAATCCGACGAAGTCTGCGAAATCAGCTACGCCGACCGCAAAGGCAAATACCAGTCGCAGAAGGGAATCGTCCTGCCGAAACTCTAGCCCTTTGTCTGCTGAAGGATCGACCGTTGCTGGACGAGAGCGTCAAAAGACAGTCCCGAAGGGACGGCATGAGAAAGCCCGGCACGGCAGTGCCGGGTGCCTCAGTCGAAAAGGGACCGAGTCCCGCCAGGACGGCACACCTGTGAGTAAGGATTGAAATGATTGCAGAGCAATTCATCATCGAGACCGAACCGGAGACCGATTTCCGATGGAGTCGAAATCCCGAACGTCCCCGGCGCGACCCTAGGGAGAAACCGAAGAGGAAGTTCGGGAAAGGTATGCGTGATCGCTCTCAGCGCGGTGGCTACGTGACCCGCAAATACGTCGTATACTCCTGATCCTCAATCCCCGTAAACGACAGCATCTTCACCACACCGCCCGCCGTCTCGACCTGCCAACTCTGCGCCCCTGTCTTCTTCACCGCAAATAACTGCGATCGCGTCACCTGGGGCTGCCCGTCGGTCACCGCAAACAACACAATCGGCCCTACGGCCAGCGCCACCGTATCCGCATGTTGCGGGTCAATCGCCTCCAACCGCGCCTTCAACGGAAGCTCCACCTCAATCCGGTCTCCATTTTTCCACTCCCGCCACACCGTCACGAACGTCCCGGCCGCCACCGCCTCGCGCTTCCCATTGACCGAAACCGAAGCCCCCTCGGCCCAAGCCGGAATCCGCAGATTCACCGCAAACTCCACCGCCCGCGTCGCCTTCATCTCAAACTGCACATGCGCGTCGTAGGGATAGTCCCCTTTCTGCGTCAGCGAAACTTGCGCCCCGCCCTGCGTCCACGTCGCCGTCGACGGGATGTATAGATTCACGTACACCCCGCGCGCATCCCGGAAATAAGCATTGATCCGATAATCCGCCGCCACTTGCGGCAGCGTCCCCGAGCAGCACGCCCACCGCTCCTTGTGGTAAACTTTTTTCCCTTTGAAGTTGTAATCCGAATAGTAATAAGTGCGTCCATCGGCTTCGAGTGGCAACGATCCCAGCACCGTGTTGTACATCACCCGTTCCATGCTGTCGCCGTAGCGCGAATCGCGGGTCACGCGCAGCAGATAGCGGGTCAGCTTGAAGTGCGCATACGAACCGCAAGGGGTTTCAAAACTGGAGTGGCTGCGGTCCAGGCTCGTATACACTTCGGGGCTGCCCGGAGCGCGCAGCGTCTCATCCGCCCCCCAGCCGCCGGTAGCGAAACTCTGCGCCGCCACAAAGTCGAACCCGTTCTTCGCCGCCCGCAGATGCTTCTCACTACCCAGCGTCAAGTACGCCTGCATCGCCGAGCACAGCGAATTTACATGACTATAGGCGTGCCGTCCTTCCAGATCGCTGCGCCCTTCCGCCAGCGGATCGTAGTACACATCGTCCAGATACCGACTCCCGAGGGCGCGATATTGCTCTCCCGCCCCGCGCTGGTAAGCCAGAAACAAATTCTCCGACATCGTGTACGACTCATCCCACGTATACGACTCATCATCCGCATGGTTCGGGCGCCAGCTCTGTCCGTGCTCCACGGCTTTCGGTGGCAAATGCGGCAGCGCCGTCTTGGTCGTCTCCGCCAAAATCGCGAACGCATCGGGATCCCCCACATACTGGTGCGAATCGATCAGCCCACAAACCAGTTTGTCGTAGGTATAGGCAGGAAAGCGCGTATTCTCATAAAAGTCGCCGCTAATCGTCTTGGCATACAACCGATTCAGCCGGAGCACCTTCTCCCGCGTCTGCGGCGACCGGTTGATGGCATAAGACCGCGCCAGCGCCGAAACCCACTGGCCGAACGTGCATCCCGGCGCAAAGCCGATAGCAAAAAGATGATCCCGGTTATTGGCGTCGTACTGATACCACCCGCCCAAATCCAGGCCCGGCGCCGGCTGCCCGACCATCTCCCGAAACGGCTTGAGCAGGCTGTCTTCGCTCAACTCCATCAGCAAGGCATGCGTGTGCTGCAGTTGCTGCTCGTGCAGCGCACTATGCAGCGTCACATCGCCATAGCCCAACTCTTCGAGAGGACGAGCAGGGACTGCATCAGCTCCGAATAGATTGGAAGTGAGAGATGAATTGCGGAACCGGGGAACCACACTAGCGGCCGACGCCAGGGCCGCGGACTGCAGGAACTCTCTGCGGGAGAACGAGGAAACAGAAGACATGCATCCCACCAGCTTCAGAGTGTGTTCTCGAACGATGCGGGATAGTCTACGCCCAGTACTACAGAATTGCGGGATGAAAGGCCCGGAAACCCTAGAAACCTAGAAACCTTGAAACTCTGAAGCCTCTACCTCTGGTTCTCCCCTTCTTTGAACATGTACTTAATCGCAGGCTTGTAAATCATCAGATTGGCGTCGCCGTTCTCACGGTTCACCTTGATGCAATTCCGGTCGTACCATTCGATGATGCCGCGCACTTCCTCACCATCACGCAGCACAATCACCATCGGCGTCCGCGACTGCATCTGCTTCTGATAATAAAAATTCTCGGCGTTCGTCTGCTCCGGAGGCGCGGGCTTCTTGCTTCCTCCGCCGCCCCCCATCGGACGGTCGCCACGGTCCCCACGATCCATTCGCTCCACTCTCTCCATGCGTTCTCCGCGGTCGTGCCGCTCCGGCCGCTCGCGTCGTTCCTGCGGCAGCGCGGCTCCGTTGTGGTTATTGTAATTCTCCGAGCGCGGCAGCGTCGGCCGGATCAGCTTGCGGTTGGCGAAGTTTTCCTTCTCGGAGGATTCACCGGCTTGTACGGGATCCATAATTTCCTTCATGGTGGCGCTACCTCGGATACACGCATTCGTGCAAACCACCGCACCTGGGACCCTGTGAAAGTATCAACGAAGGCGTGAAATTTAACCTACCGTAACACAGGATACTGCCCCTGACAATCCTCCCTTCGTGCCACTCGGAGCAGGGTGCCAAAACTTGCATGCCCCCTACAATATCGATTTGCTCCGCTAGTTCGTGTTCGAAAGGTCAGCCCCGCGCCGTTCTCTGCCGCTCCACGTGACAATCGCCACCAGACTGGCCACCAGCAGCACCGTCCAGGCCAGCACCGGCGCGAAGTTTCCCCCGTAACGGCCCTCCGCCAGCTTCGCCTGGATTACCGAATTGCGCGAAGAGAAGAAGTTGCCAATCTGGTATGCAAACCCCGGCAGTGTGCCCCGAACCGCGGGCGGCGACAATTCGTTCAAATGCGCCGGAATCACTCCCCACGCCCCCTGCACCATAAACTGCATCAGGAACCCTCCTACCGCGAGCATCGGCACCGTATGCGAATACGCCCACAGGGGAATCAATGGAACCGCCAGCAGCGCCGCGATCACGATCGCCTTCCGCCGGCCGATCTTTTCCGACCACGTCCCGAAAACGATTCCCCCAAGGAGCGCTCCAAGGTTGTAAACGATGGCGATAAAGCTAACCGTCTGGGGTGTGAACCGCAGATTCTTCTGCAGAAATGTCGGATAAAGATCCTGCGTTCCATGACTGAAAGAATTGAACGCGAACATCAGCACGACGAGAAAAACAAAAATTCCGGCATGCGACAGAACATCCTTGTCCAGGCGGCTCTCTCCCTCTGTCGCGACCTGCCCCTGCAGCCATGCCGGAGATTCATCCACCTTGGTGCGAATGTAGATCACCAGAAAAGCCGGCAAAGCGCCAATCACAAACATTCCCCGCCACCCGACGAAGGGGAACAACTCCCCGTAGACGAGAGCGGCCATCAGATAACCTACGACGTACCCTTCCTGCAGCAATCCTGAGAAGAAGCCGCGCCCCTCAGCGGGCAATGTTTCGAACGCCAGTGCCGCACCCACACCCCATTCTCCGCCCATCGCAATCCCAAAGAACACGCGCATGATGAGGAAGATTTTCAACGATGGAGCGAATGCCGAAGCCAGCTCAAACACCGAATAGGCAATGATGTCGACCATGAGCGTCGGCCGCCGTCCGAACTTGTCCGCCATCAGCCCGAACAGAACCGCCCCCACCGGACGCATGGCCAGCGTCAGAAAAATCGCCTCCGTGATCGCCGAAACCTTCGTCTGAAACTGCGTGGCCAGCGCGCTCACGCAGAAAATCAAAATGAAAAAATCAAACGCATCCAACGACCACCCGAGAAAGCAGGCAACAAACGTATTCCGCTGTACCGGGGTCAATCTGCGAAAATGCCCAATAAATTCCATAGGTGCGTTCTACTTAGGTATGACGATGCGGCACGGGCACGACGTCCAGTCGTGCCGCTGATGGCGCAGGCTTTCCGGGGCTTTAGCTCCTGGGGGGGCCGCCGAAGTCTCGCCGCAAAGTCCTGCGGATGCTAGCATATGCTTTCAATCAGCAATCAAAAGTCATCAATCAACAATCTCCCCATGCCCGACCTCGACCTCCCGCAACGCCAGGCCACCGACGCGCTCATGCTCACCGGCTTCTGGTATCGCGCTCTGCCCGCCGATCGCGTCCACCGCCACCAGCTTTACCAAGCCACTCTCCTCGAGATTCCCTTGGTCATCGGCCGTGACCGCATCGGACAGCCCTTTGCTCTGCGCGACGCTTGCCCGCATCGCGGCATGCCCCTTAACTGCGGCCGCTTCGAGGGCGAGAACCTCGAGTGCGGATACCATGGCTGGCAGTTCGATGTTCACGACGGCCAGTGTGAATTGATCCCTTCGCTCACCCCTGATCAGAATCTGAGAGTCGACCGCATCTACGCCGGCAGCTACGCGTGCGAGGAGCAAGACAACTTCATCTGGGTCTTCATCCCCGATTCCCCCCCGCCCGGCGCGGGATTCGGTCCGCGACCTGAGGCTCCCGATGCCGCCCCGCAAATCGAAAAGTTCACCGCCAAACACAAACTGGCCTACCTGCAAGCCGAAATGCCCGTCAGCATCGACCACGGCATCATCGGCCTCATGGACCCCGCGCACGGTCCCTTCGTTCACCAGGCGTGGTGGTGGCGCAGCCAGCACAGCATCCATGAGAAGAAGAAAAACTTCGAGCCCATCCCGAACGGCTTTCGCATGAGCGCGCACACGCCCAGTTCCAACTCCGCGCCCTACAAGCTCCTGCGTCTCTACGCCGACGCCGACTCCATCACCACCACCATCGATTTCGTCTTGCCCAATATCCGCACTGAAACTATTCGCGCCGGAAAATACTGGTTCTCCAGCCTCACCACGGTCACGCCGATCACCCGCAGCCATTGCCGCATCGATGTGGTCGCCGCCTGGAATCTCTTCCGCTGGGTTCCGTTCGTCCCCGACTTGCTGAAATTTGTCTTCGCAAAATTCGTCGAGCAAGACCGCCGCACCATGGAACTGCAGGCCGAAGGCCTGAAGCACAACCCCCATCTCATGTTGATCGATGACGCCGACCGCCCCGCTAAATGGTATTTCCAATTGAAAGCAGCTCACCTGGAGGCCAAACGCAGCGGCGAACCCATGCATCACCCGATGTCAGGCCCAGTCACATTAAAGTGGAGAAGTTAGGGAAGAAGTGAAGAGAAGTAGGTGGCGCGCGCCCCCCCGCCCGCTAGCCGCGAAGAGTGGCTGCAGAAGCCACTGAAAACGCCAGAAGCCAGAAGCTCAAAGCGCTACTCCCCCACCAGCCAGTCCATCGCCTCTTCCCGCGTCTTAAACGTAGGCAACTCTCGCTGCGAGAAGTTCTTGAAATGCTCGTAAAACACCTTCGGCAGGCTCTCCGTTCCGACCCACGCGGATTTCTTCACATAGGGGCGATCCAACACCAGAACCTCCTTCGCCTTCGTCGAGACGTTCTTGTCAATCTGCGCTCCGGTGAAGTCCGCCAGCGTGAGCAGAGATCCGGGAGCATGCCTCGAGATATCCGCCCGCATCAGATCGAGCAGCACCATCATCTCCTTGCCGCTGCAACGGCTGAAGTCCGCGACGTAAATGGCCTGGCCCTTGTGCTTCACAAAGTGCAGCCGCTCGTCGAGCGGTTCCGGTGTCGTCATGCCAGCATCCCCTCCACCACGCCATAAGCCCCGTCCAGCGCGGCATCCAGCGCAGACGCATCCTTGCCGCCCGCCTCCGCCAGGTCCGGACGCCCTCCGCCCTTGCCCCCAACCTTCTGCGCCATCGGACCAATCACCTTGCCCGCCTGCACTCGCGAAGTCAGATCCTTGGTCACGCCCACGATCAGCGCCACGCTGCCATTCGACGCCGAGCCCAGAATCACCACGCCCGACCCAATCTTGTCGCGTAATTGATCGACCAGCGTCCGCAACTGCGCCCGCTCGAGGTTGTCTACGCGATGCGCCAGCACTTTCACGCCCTTCACGTCTTTGATCTTCTCCCCAACATTCGCCGTCGAAGACGACGCCGACTTCATGCGCACCTGATCAAGTTCGCGCGTCAGCCGCTTGATCTCCGCATCCTTCTTCTCTAACTCCGCTTTCAACGCGTCAGCCGGAGAGAACGAGGTTTCACTGTCGTGCAGTGAATCAGACGCGGGTGCCCCATCCTTTCGCGTCTTTTGCGAAAGGGTGGGAGAGGTAAAACTCGACACCACGGTCTCCAACTGATGATCCATGCGGAAGTGCCGTAACGACCCCTCACCCGTGATCGCCTCCACCCGCCGCACCCCTGAAGACACACTGCCTTCCTTCAAAATCTTGATCAACCCGATCTCGCCCGTAGCGGCCGCGTGTGTCCCGCCGCAAAGCTCGGTGGAAAAATCACCGATCTTCACTACCCGCACCTTGTCCCCGTACTTCTCTCCGAACAGCGCCATCGCATGATATTCATTCACGGCGACGTCGATCGGCACATCCACAATCGTCTCCACCTTCTGATTACGCAACAACTCCTTATTGATGAGGTCCTCGATGTCCTGCAACTCTTCATCTTCGACAGCCGCGAAATGCGAAAAATCAAACCGCAAATGCCCCGGCGCCACCAGCGACCCCGCCTGCTTCACATGCTTCCCCAGCACCTCGCGCAGTCCCGCGTGCAGCAGGTGCGTAGCCGTGTGATTCCGCATAGTCGCTTTGCGAACTTCGGTATCAACCACCGCATCCACCTTGTCCCCGATGCGAATCGCCTTCTTCGCGTCAACCTGATGCGCCCGCACACCCTGAATCGGGTAATAGCAGCCCTTCACGTCGGCGACCCCAGTGTTGTGATCGTCCGAGTAAAGCCACCCGCGATCTCCAACTTGGCCGCCCGCCTCGGCATAGAACGGCGTATGATCCAGAATGATCTCGCCCGAATCACCAGCCTTGAGTTCCCGCGCCCCCTGCCCCTCGTGGATGATCGCCAGCACCTCGCAACCATCCGACCGCGTCTGCTTGTAGCCTTCAAACTCCGCTTTCGGCAGCTGCTGGTAAGCCGGATTGGCCGTCTGCTTGGCCGCGCCCCTCCACGACGCCCGCGCCCGCGACTTCTGCTCCTCCATCGCATGGTCAAATCCAGCCCTGTCGAAATCGATCCCCTGATCCCGGGCCGCATCCTGCATGAAGTCGAGCGGCATCCCAAACGTGTCGTAAAGCTTGAACGCATCCTCGCCCGCGAGCGTCCCGACGGAAACCTTGAGCAGCGTCTCCAGTTTCTCCAGACCCACGTCCATTGTGTGGGCAAAGCGCGTTTCCTCCACCTGCACGGCCTTGGAGACCCGATCCGCCGTCTCATTCAACTCCGGATACGCACCCCGCATCAGATCGCGCACCGCAAACACCGTCTCGTACAAGAACGGCCTCGTCTGTCCCAGCAACCTTCCATGCGTGATGGCCCTGCGAATAATCTTGCGCAGCACATACCCGCGCCCGTCGTTCGCCGGAAGCACGCCATCGGAAATCAAGAACGTCGCCGCCCGCGAGTGATCGGCAATCACGCGCAACGAGGCTGCCGATTTCGTATGCGCTTCCTTGCTCAGTTGCTTGTTCAACGACGTCCCGGTCAACTCCGCCGCGCGCTTGATCAGCGGCGTGAACAAGTCCGTGTCGTAATTCGAAATCACGCCCTGCAGCACTGACGCCACCCGCTCCAGCCCCATTCCCGTATCAATCGACGGCTTGGGCAGTGGATTCAGCTTCCCGCTCGCGTCCCGGTCAAACTGCATGAACACCAGATTCCAAATCTCCACATATCGCCCGCACTCGCAGCCAAACTTGCAGTCGGCGTGTCCCTGGTCCGAAGCTGCCACACCCATGTCGTAGTGAATCTCGCTGCACGGCCCGCACGGCCCCGTATCGCCCATCTGCCAGAAATTGTCTTTGGCGCCCATCGCGAAAATCCGCTCTTGCGGTACGCCCTGCCGCAACCACCCTTCCTCAGCCTCGCCGTCGCGGGGAATGACGCCTAACTCCTCCCCTGCGCCCTCAAAGATCGTCACATACAGCTTGTCCTGCGCAATCCCAAACCACTCCGGCGAAGTAATCAGTTCCCACGCGTAAGCAATCGCATCCTTCTTGAAGTAGTCGCCAAACGAAAAGTTCCCCAGCATCTCAAAAAACGTGTGATGCCGGTTGGTGAACCCCACGTTCTCCAGATCGTTGTGCTTCCCCCCGGCGCGCACGCACTTCTGCGAAGTCGTCGCCCGCGAGTAATCGCGCTTCTCCAGCCCGAGAAACACGTCCTTGAACTGGTTCATCCCCGCGTTGGTAAAAAGCAGCGTAGGATCGTTGGCGGGGACGAGCGACGACGAGTGGACCTCTTTGTGTCCCTTGTGCACAAAGAAATCGAGGAATTTGCGGCGGATTTCAGAGCCGGTCGGCATGGAAGAATAATTCTAAATGAACGGCGCCGCAGACGGCGAAGACGCCGCGCGAAACAGCGGCCGAAGCGCGGAGGGCACAGCGACACAGGAAAGTTGAGACTTTCCTCCGTGTCCTCTGTGCCCTCTGTGGTGGACTTCGTTTTTTTCTCTACTTGATGGCGTCGACGGCTTTCTCGGTGCCCTTCTTCATGTCGTGACCCACATCCTTGGCGCCCTTCTCCGTACCCTTAGCAACGGCTTTGGTCGCATCGCCGGTCTTATCAGCGGCCTTTTCCGTACCTTTGGCGGTGTCCTTGGCCGCGGTTTTGGTCGCGTGGCCGGTCTTGGTAGCGGCTTTTTCAGTCCCCTTCGCGGTGTCCTTGGCCGCGGTCTTGGTGGCATGCCCCGTTGCCTTGGCTGCCTTGTCGGTAGCCTTGGCCGTATCTTTTGCAGCCTTGGTTGTATCCGTCGCCACGTCCTGCGCCATCGCGATCGGCAATGCACTCAGTACCAACGCAGCCAGAAACACTTTCGGACTCGACTTCATAGATGCCTCCTCGATTTGTGACCCGAAATCTGCCTGCGAGTATGCAACATCGGCAGGCCTTCGCGCAAGGAAATGACGGACTCTCGCGATCGGGGTCTTGCGACTACAACACCATTCCTCGACCCACGTCTTCACCGCGCACTCACGCTGTCTCGCTCTCCAGCGCACTCAGCGTCTCGTCATCCACATCCCACCTCTTCAGAATGGTGAAGATCGTCTTCGTCCCGAATCCCGCCCGCACCAGCTGCCGGTAGATGCGAGCCGTCTCCTTCTGATCTTTCGGTTTCTCCAGTCGCTTCTTCTTAAGAAATTCGCGAGCCTGCTTTTCGTCGCTCACTCCGTCGTAGGCCGCTTCCACGGCTTTCTCGATCACCGATCCATGCACCCCGCGCGTTTTCAACTCCGTAATCACACGCATCCGCCCGAGCTTCTGATTGTCGCGCCGGAGCGACGAGTAATACGCGGCGTAATGCGAGTCGTTCAGATATCCCTGATCTTTCAGCCGCCGGATCACCAACTCCACCAGCGTCTGCCCATATTCCGAATCCGATTCCTCGATCCGTGCCCGCATCAGCCGTTTCAGTTCCGCCACCGTCCGCATCCGCCGCGCCAGCGCTCCCACAGCGTATTCGTACAACTCATCTTCGGAATAGGTCTTTCTCTTAGGACGCGGAAACGCCATATTCCTAACCATAGCGCAAATCACCGCGGAGTACCTGCAGAAAGAAGAAGGGCGCGTTCTGCACGCGCCCATAAGGAGGCAACCAATAACCTTGAAACTTTGAAACTCTGAAACCTTGAAACCGGCCTTATCTTCCCCCAAACCCCGCCGACTGCATCGACTGCCGCGAAATATCCGCCGTCGACGCGATACCCGCCATGCGCAGCTTGAAGTCGTCAGCGTTAGACGCGTTCTCCAGTGCGGTTTCGTAGTTCACCAGTCCTGCCTGGAACAGATCCCATAGCGACTGGTCGAAGGTCTGCATACCATACTGCGACGTGCCCGCTGCGATTGCGTCGCGAATCGAACGCGTCTTTTCCGGCACCAGAATACATTCGCGAATATAGGCCGTATTGATCATCACTTCGACCGCAGGCACACGGCCCTCGGAGTCGCAGCGCCGCACCAGGCGCTGACTTACGATCGCCCGCATCACGGCTGCCAGCTGCATGCGAATCTGCTTCTGCTCCGGTGGCGGGAAAATCGAAATCACGCGGTTGATGGTTTCCACCGCGTCCAGCGTGTGCAGCGTCGAGAACACCATGTGGCCCGTTTCGGCAGCGTGCAGCGCCGTCGAAATCGTTTCCAAGTCGCGCATTTCGCCCACGAGAATCACGTCCGGATCCTGACGGAGAGAAGCGCGCAACGCCGCGCCGAACCCCGGCGTGTCCACTCCAATCTCACGCTGGTTGACGTAGCCCTTCTTATCGCGATGCAGAAATTCGATCGGATCTTCAATCGTGATGATGTGCTCGGCGCGCGACGAGTTCACTCGATCGACCATCGCGGCCAACGTCGTCGATTTACCGGAGCCAGTAACGCCCGTCACCAGGATCAGCCCCCGAGGCATGTCGCAGATCTGCTCCACCACCTTGGGCAAAAACAGTTCGTCCAGCGCGCGAATCTTGGTGGGAATGACGCGGAGCACCAGTCCCACGTTGCCGCGCTGCTGGAAAATGTTCACACGGAATCGTCCCAGGCCGGCCACGCCGTACGCCATATCGATTTCCGTGGTCTCTTTGAATTTTTGCTTTTGCCGCGCCGACATCATGCTAAACGCCATGTTCAGCATGTCCTCTGCGCTGATGCGCGGCTGATCGGTCAACGGCACCAGTTCGCCGTCTATGCGCAGGTGAGGATAGTTTCCCACCTTCAAGTGCAAATCGCTGGCTCGCCGTTCCGTCGCGATCCGAAGCAGGTCATCAATATTCATGCGGACTTTTCCCCTGGGGACTTCTCGCCCTGATGCTCTATCATGATCGCCCGAATCGTCACCTTCCCCAAGATGACCTAGGTAATGCCTATTCACCGGCCGCGGGACACTGCCTTTCGTTCATCCAACCACGATCACGCTTGCGGCGCTCCCTTTACGAAGGCCAGTGATGTCGACGGCCCCGAGACCGTCACCTCACTCCCGATCGCTTTCCTCGCTTCCCGCTCAGATGGCAACGATCACACCGGGTGTGATGGGCGGAATGGGTGCTCTGCTGGCGATCACGGGGCATCTTTGCGATGGCAGCGTATTCCGTCAGCAAGCGGCTGCGCGAGTTGGGCATTCGCGTTGCCCCTGGGCGCGCAGCGTAAGGAAGGGCTAAAGGCAGCCTTGGGACGCGCGTTCCGGTTGCTGGCTTTTGGTTCTGCCGGCGGGCTGCTGCTGGGAATTCTGGCGAGTCGGGTGCTCGCTTTCATCGTGTATGAGGCAACTCCTCGAGATCCGCTGGTATTAGCTGGCGTTGTCGTCGCCATGGCGATGCTGGGTCTAATCGCTACCTGGATTCCAGCACGACGCGCGCTTTCGATTGATCCCATGACCTTGCTTCGTGAGGAGTAAACTAGCCAAGGCACTGCATAAACTGTGTTCTTATCCGCAGGAGATAGAGTCGCGAGTCTGTCAACACTCCCGGCGGTTATTCACTCAAGTCAGTTTTTTCCATCAGACCCCTGCAGCCATAGGGATGGCCTATGCTCTTCATTCTTGAGTTCCGCGCCGTTGGGTCGGCTAACGGGAAGTTGGCGCCCGCAAACCGGCCAACCGGGTCAACCTCTAGCCCGACCTGCTTAAGTTAGAAGACTTATGGGGCTTCGCCCCGGACGGTTCTTTGCTCGTCCAGGTCAACCACGGCGGCGGCGACATCTACGCCCTCACCGTGAATCTTCCCTGACGATCCAGCCACAACCGCAGCAAGGAATCGCGCGCAAAAGAAAAGCCGCCCATCGCGGGCGGCTTCTCAAGACTCGGAACAAAACGACTACGCCGCGGCCTCTTGTGGCACCGGTGGCTGGAACGGCTCATCGTAGCTGCCGCCATAGATCGAAGGCACCTTCGATCCCATGGGACGCAGATACGTTGCCAGCTCGCCGCGATGATGGATGCAGTGATTGTTCATGAATCCCAGATACAGCACCGCCGGCAGGTTGAACACGCCGAAGAAGTTGACCGGCGTCAGTAACTGCTCCGGCGTCATGGCCGCCACGCGCGCCACGCCCCGCTTCACGTTGTCGTCATACCACGCCACCACTTCGGCCGTGGTCTGGGGCTTGTGCTCCGGGGTTTCCATGTTGAAGGTCAGGTCGGCAATTCCATCCAGGAACTGGATGTCGCTGTTGGCCAGGTGCCACGCCAGTTCCCTCGCTGTCCGCGCGTTGGGATCGGGCTTGTAGCTGCAGGCCGCATCGGGCACGGCGCCGATCACTTTCTTGGTGATCTCCGCTTCACGCAGAATGCCATCCAGCATCATCGCGCGATAGCCGAGGGCGAATTCAGGAGTCATTCCTTCGGGCATGATTTTTCTCCTCACTATTTTTGGTTTGCTTCCAATGAGAGCCGAAAAGGGCGCTGGGGAGCACCCCTCGAAGTGGTAACGAATTGGAATTTGAACCGGCCTGATTATACGCTGACCGGCTGCTTGCTGCCCGCCTTGCTTGCCACCGGCACGGGCGTGAACCAGTTGTGGCGGTCTTTCTTCTCGCCGTGCACGATCGCGTAAAACTCCTTCTGCAGCGCCTTCGTGACAGGACCGAGGCCGCCGCCCTTGCCGACTTTGATCCGGTCGACCGAGCGGATCCCGGTGACCTCCGCCGCCGTGCCGGTGAAGAACGCTTCGTCGGCAATGTAGAGCATCTCGCGCGGAATCATCTGCTCGACGATTGGGATGTTCAGGTCGCGCGCGATCTGCAGCACCGAGTCGCGCGTGATGCCGGGCAGCACCGAGTTGCCCAGCGGCGCGGTGATCAGTTTGTCGTGATGCACTAGGAACAAGTTTTCGCCCGAGCCCTCGCTGACGAATCCGCCCTTGTCGAGCGCGATGCCTTCGACGTAGCCGTTCGCGATCGCTTCCATCTTGATCAGCTGCGAGTTCATGTAGTTCGCGCCGGCCTTGGCCATGGCGGGCAGCGTGTTGGGCGCGAGCCGCGTCCACGACGAGACGCACACGTCGACGCCGTCGCCATCGCCGCTCAAATACTTTCCCCACGGATAGTTCACGATGTAGATCTCGACCGGACAGTTCAGCGGGTTCACGCCGGCGTCGCCATATCCGCGGAACACGACCGGGCGGATGTAGCATGGCCACGCGCCGTTGTGTCCCACGGTCTCGAGCATGCCCTTGACGATCTCCTCGAGCGAGAAGGGAAGGTCCATGCGGTAGACCTTGGCAGAATCGAGCAGCCGCTGCATGTGCTCGGTGGCGCGGAAGATGGCGGGCCCGCTGGGCAGTTCGTAACAGCGGATGCCTTCAAAGACCGAAGACCCGTAGTGCACGACATGCGACATCACATGAATGTGCGCGTCGTCCCAGTTGATGAGCTTGCCATTGCGCCAAATCTTGTCGGTCTTCTGAATTGCCATGCGGACTCCTCGACGGGTGCTGCGTTCTCAATAATTATATCCGAGCCGCCGCAGTCCACCGTCGATGCCAGAACCGCCGCATCCCCCCGAGTCTTGTCATTCCGAACCGGGCCCAAGCGCGCTGAGGAATCTGCTTTCCCCGAAACCCCCATCACCGCCGCCTCACTCCATCCTTCGGCCAGGTCCTCCCAAGTCGGATTCCTCGCCTCAATCAAAGCCACTTTCTTTCTCCTGTGCTTACACCCCCTTGATTTCCGTCTCCCGCGCGATCGCATCCCCCACATAAAATCACCCGCCCCTTGCTAGCCAGGATGTAAACGTAATAAGTCCGCTGCTTCGCCTTCACCATCCCCCTTAGTCATTCCGACGCCTGACACCGAGCGAAAGCGAGGTGGACGAAGGAGGAATCCCTCGACACGCCACCGCCGCTCCCGCCGCCAGCAGATTCCTCCGGGCCCACCCGTTCGGAATGACAAAATTTAACGCATTACGACGAGACCCCGCAGCGTCACATGTCACATCGCCCCTCCAACCCACAGTGCAAAACTCCCCTTGTCATTCCGACGTGGGAGCGAAGCGAGCAAGGAGGAATCTGCTCCAGTTCTTGTCATTCCGCAAACTGTGGGTAAGCGAAACCTTAGGAGGAACAAGCCCCGCAGGGGCGAAAGAGAGCGGGCGGGGGCGCCCGCGCCACATAAAGCGAAAGCCCCAGTTCTCGCAAAAGCGCGAGAAAATGGGGCACCCGATTGAGTACCGAGTACGGAGTACCGAGAACTGCTTACGGCTTGCTGGGAACGGACTCCGGCGTGAGGCTGGCCTTCACCATCGGCACCGGTAGTTCGTCGCCGCGGAAGAATTTGGCTTTGTCTTTGGAGCCTTCTTTCGCGTCGGCGGCTTTCATTGCGGGCATGGCGTCGTAGGGCTTGGAGTAGTCGTTGGCGGCGTTCCAGAACAAGAATCCGATGCCGCCTTTCTCTTTGGCGGTCTCGACCTGCACCTTTATATATTCGGGCGAGTAGGTCTTGGTGCGCCAGTGGAAGGCTTGCAGCCAGGGGCGGATGATCACGCCGCTGCCTTTGGTGATGAGTTCGAAGCG
>DATDGW010000660.1:0-11216 GCA_036521895.1 Candidatus Sulfotelmatobacter sp.
ACGTCATTAGGAAGTAGGCGGTCCAGGTGTGGACTGCGAAGATGTTGACTCTACGATGAGGCCACAGCCGCGAGGGACTGTAACGCACCGCGATCAGCAGTCCTAGACAAATGTTCGCCGTCGCCAGAAAGACAGTTAGCAATCCAACGTCGGCGGAAAGATCTAGCGCCGTCATTCCTTGCTGTTCTCCATGCCTCTTGCATGTTGGATGCACTAAATCCAGTCGCAGCGAGACCCGTTCGCTTAAATCCTACACTCCGCCGCGCCGTGCTGCGCTTTTTCGCGTTGGTGACGCCTTGGTGTTGTTATGTATGTGGCGATCGAGATGATCTTCCCGGTCTGCCAGCAACAGGTTTGCGGTATCCCGCATGCCAGAGGCAACGCCGCCGCGATTATCATCGACAAAAGATCGCTTCCGATCCGGTGTATCAGCCGCTTTTGGTCGCGCAAGCTCTGCTGTCGGCGATTTCGTTCCCCTGCTCAGGGTGATCCTGTCGATATTTCTTCCAATAGTCCGGGTTCGCCCCTACTGCGAGCTCACGAGTCAACAGCGCGATCACGACACGGCATGATTCGATTTCTTGCTCGATCTCCACGCTCCAAACTGCGCCACCGCGGATGCGCTGAGTCTGAGAATTACGTGCCTTGAAACGGTCCTCGCCGTCCAGTCTTCTACTGTATAAGATTTGCCCGTCCAAGATTGCAGCACATCGGTGCGATCGACCCTGGAGACACCTCAACCGATGCAGCAGCGGTTGGGAGGGAGCAATACCGCACGGCTCCTTTCCAGGTTAGGGCGGAATGGTATGTGGAACCAGCCCCACTTTGCTACAGTACTATCGCATGGGACGCCGACGGATCTTCATAAGCCACAGCAATAGCGATCCGGACTCGCCAGCGTACATCGAAGAAATCGATACGGCACTAACTGCCGCAGGTTTCGATGTTCTAGTGGATCGGAAGCGTCTCGAGCCGGGCGCTAAGTGGCGGGATGACATTTACACTTGGATGGGACTGTGCCATGGAGCAGTGATCCTGGTGTCTGAAGCTGCAATACGGCCGGGATCGATCTGGGTGCCGCGCGAAACCAACATTCTCCTGTGGCGTCGCACACTCGACCCGAAGTTCACGGTGATACCCGCATGTTTGGCGCCGGTCGGCCCTGCGGATCTTAAGGGCGGCGTTTTTGCCGACATGCAACTGGGAGAGATACAGGCGGCGCCAGCGGCGACTGCTGCGGAACTGGCGACCGCCCTTAGGGTGCGCTTTGCGCCGCTAGCAGCACCTAAGACGCCGCTCGAGGTGCTTGCCAGCCGACTGGCGGAATTGTTGCTGTCGGTGAGCGACGGTGCCATCGGGGAAGCGATCGAGGAATTGGCCATCGATCTCGGACCGTGCACTCCGCCCGGCGATCCGCGAAGCGCGCTCGCCCTAGCACTAATGCAGGTGCCCCTCCGGCAGTCGGTTTGCGCGCTCGAAATACTGGCCGAGTATTTGGAAGGATCGAAGGCCGATCAGATTCTATCGATGATCGCACCCTCATGGGTGGACCTGTGCGCGGCGCGATGGCTGGCGGACTGCGGCGGGCGCATCGAGGATAAGCCGGCGGCAGTGTTGAATGCTGCAACTCCGTTCTGCGCGCGAATGTATGTGGACCGGGCGAGTTTCCGGCCGCCGAAGACCCGCTGGCCGATCACTCACTCCACGGGAGTATACGGTGAGCGTCCTGCTCAGGAGATCGCTGCGGAGGTGGAACAGAATCTGATCCAGGAGTTCCGGCTGGCAGATGACCCACAGATGCCAGACCCGAGGGCTCGCCTGGCAGCGTTGCTGCGCGAGCGGCAGCGCGAGGCGCGTCCTGTCTTCGCGACGCTGCGGTTTTCCGCTGCGATCGCGGCGGCGCTTTCGGAATTGCAGCGACTGCTGCCGAGCGTGACATTCGTCTTGCTGAGCGGAGACGAATTTCCGGCTCCCCCGATACTCGAAGGGAAGCGCGTGCGCCTGGTGGAACCCCGTCTCAAGCCGGGGGCAGAAGCGCAGGCGCAGTTGGACTTTGACTACGTCCGCAGTATCATCCGGCCGCAGGAGGCGGTAGTCGTGTAATGCCGAAGGAATATCGCAGGACCTTTGATCCGAAGCCTACGCAGACGTTCTCGGAACAGCCGAAGCTCGCGCTAACCGACCTCCGGGACGAGTCGATTTACGTGTATACGGACGAAATCGTGCTGGCGGTAAACGTCGCGTTAGCGACTGGACGGCCGCTGCTAGTGCGAGGTCCGAGCGGGTGTGGCAAGTCCACGCTGGCGCGCAACGTCTCGCGAACACTCGGAAGGCGCTACTACGAACAAGTAATTTCGTCGCGGACGCAGGCGCGAGACCTGCTTTGGCAGTTGGACTTACTACGGCGGCTGCAGGATGCGCAGGCGGAAAAACTAGCGCCCGACTTCGCACCCTATCTGCTGCCCGGCGTGCTCTGGTGGGCATTTGACCGCCAGAGCGCGCTCGCTCAATTGGCCCGCTCGCGGACCGGCGAAGGGTCAGTTTGCGAACCGGGAGAATACACCTCGGGGGAGCGTTCAGTGGTGCTGCTGGACGAGATCGACAAGGCTGATCCAGACGTTCCCAACAATCTGCTGGTGCCGCTCGGGTCGCTGACCTTTCTAGTGGAGGAAACGGGCCAGCAGGTTCACGCTAACCAGCCGCCGCTGGTCTTTCTGACCACCAACGAGGAGCGCGATCTTCCCCCTGCGTTCGTGCGCCGGTGCGTGGAGCTAAAGATTGCGAGCCCGACGCTTGAGCAACTCGTAGCCGTGGGTCGGGCGCATTTCGGAACGGCCGCCGACGCTCTGCTAGGCGATGTGGCGAGGCTGTTCGGGGGAGTTGAAGGCAGCGCCAATCCGCCGAGTACGGCCGAGTACCTTGATACCGTGCGGGCCTGCTTAGGCCTGGACGTAATGCCGGGATCGCCCTTATTTGAAACCCTGTCGCGGGTTACGGTATGGAAGCACGGGCGGACACCTGGCGCAGGCTCGACGTCATGAGCGGACGCAGCGATCTGTCCGACTGGCTGCGGGCGGTCAACGAATTGAAGCCAGAGGGAACGGGAGAATTCGATGCCATCGCACAATTGCTCGGACTCCGGCTGAAGCGCACGGAAAAAGTGACGACGACCGCGCTCCGGCGAAAGACGGGAGCAGCACAACTACAGGAAGAACGCGGACCATCAGAGCCGGATCGGCCGGTTCCCGAGAGCAAGCCGCGGCGTCGGATTGACTCTGTTCTGACTCTGGGAAATGCTAGCCGCAATCCCGCTCCGCAGTGGCTGGCGGCGGCGCGCTATTTGGAGGCGACGTCCGCCGCGCACATCCGGCCGGCGATCCCTCTGGAGCCCCTGTTCCCGACTCGTACTTCGCGTGCGATTCTGAGCGGCGCTCTCGCGACGCCGTCCGCAACCGGGCCACTGCACCTGCCGAAAGTGATTGAGTTGCTGAGCCGGGCCCAGGTGATAAATGAGATACCGCGCCTCAATCTTCCGACGCTGGCACGGGGCGCGCAATTGTTGATTGACCGCGGGGAAGCCATGCAGCCGTTTGCCATGGATCAGGCCATTTTGCGAGCGGCGCTAGTGAGCGTGGTTGGCCGCGATCGCACGGAGGTCTTGTACTTCGACAGCTTGCCTCTGTGGGGAGCGGGTATGGGGCCGAAAGACGAGTGGCCGGAGTACCAAACCCCTGCGCCCGCTACTCCGGTTGTTGCACTTACCGATCTCGGGATCGCGCAACCTCCAGGTGTGGCGGGGTTGGCGAGGGCTTCGAATTGGCGCGAGTTCGCGAAGGCGTTGGCGCGGGCTGGCTGCCCGCTGCTAGCGCTGGTTCCTTATCCTCCACGGCGATGGCCGGCGGTACTTTCAAAAGGCATGACGATCGTGCAGTGGGACCGCGCCACGACCGTATCCGTGATCCGGCGCGCAGTCCCGACCGGACTGCGGACGGCTAAGGAGATCTAGTTGACGCCAGTCGCGACACCAGCAGAATTGATCGAGCGTTTGGATACAGGTGCAGCTGCGTTGGCCGAGGCGGTCTCACTGGCAATCCGGATCGAACCGCAGCTTCTGCGCAAGATGCGGATCGAGTTATTTCCCGCCGCTGACGCTGGCGCGGAGGCTGATCTGTGGTTCAGCCCGGTGGTGGAATCACGCACGCCTTCCGGAATCGTCCTGCAGCAGGATGCGGCACAGCAGTTGCGCCAGCGGCTGCGCGAGAAGCCAGCGATGCTGGAAGCGGCATGGCGTGTGACCGAATCATCGCATCGGAACATTTCACCCGCGATCCTCGCGGAGGAACAGCTAGCTTACCTGGCACTAGCAGGGAAGTATAACGAAATGCGCGAACTACTCCGGTCGGTTGTGGCGACGCTGGTATCACCGCGCGGACGTGCGCTCGCCAGCTGGGCGGCACGAGCGATTGGGCGGCTTCCAGACGAGGCGAGGTATTCAGAAGAGGCACAGATGCTGGCCTTCGGGGCGAGCATGCGCCTCGGCGAGAGCAGTCTGGCGGAAGGTGGGGCTGTGCTCGGGAGGGCAACCGAGTGGGGGGCGTGGCTCGGGCCCGACGATCTGGAAACGGTTCCTTTCGGCGTCGCGTTGCTGGAGGATGCTGTGGAGTTCGGTCCGGTTGGACGGCCGCGGTCGCACCGCCTCGAGCTCCCGAAGACGATGCCCGTGATGGTGGAACTGGGTTGGCATGATGGCAGCCGTGAACGCACGGAATGGGTGCCGCTTCACCCGCAAAAACTAACGATCGTCGAGATTGGGAATGGCGTGACTCAGGTGGATCTCCGGACGGTGCTGGGTGATGCCTACTGGCTTACGGTACCCGAATCGCGCAAGCGGGAGTCGGCACAAAAGAGGTTGGATCGCGTGCAGCCTCCACGGGTCCATATCACCTACGACGTTGAGAAGGGCGATGCGATTGAGATGAGGGAACTACCGTTCGTGGTGGGGGTATTGGCCGATTTGCGCGGCACGCCGGAAGAGCCCCTGCCGCGCTTGTTGGAACGTAAGTTCGTACAGATCGATTGGGATAACTTCGACCGGATATTGGAGGCTACAAACCCACGATTGAGCTACCAAGTGGACAATCGCCTGGTGCCGGACGCTGGCTCTCTTCTCGTTGAGCTCAGATTTCGGGGAATGGTTGATTTCGAGCCAGCGCAGGTAGCGCGGCAGGTGGCGCCGCTGCGGGAACTCATCGCAACGCGGAGTCGGATCAGCGAGATCTGGTCGCTGCTGACAGCGAACAGGAAGTTGCAGAATGTGCTGGAGAAGACTCTGATTTCTATCAGCCGGAGTCAGTCCGCCGAGCGCCCGCGCGCAGAGACGTACCTTGCCGAGATGATCCGGTCCGTCGAAGAGACCGGCGGGGTGAGAAAGGAGAGGGCGGAAGAACTGGTAGTGGCGTTTGCGGAGAATGTGAACTTCCCGTCCGGATCGCGAGATCTTAGTGCCGCCACAACCGCGCGTGTTTCGGAGATCGATGCGCTCATTTCGGAACAGTTGCGCGATATTCTGCACCACCCGGATTTCCAGGCCCTCGAATCCGCCTGGCGCGGCCTGCACTATCTGGTGATACAGACCGAGACGTCAGAAGTATTGCAGATCCGAGTGTTGAATGTAGACAAGAATGAACTGGCGCAGGACTTCGCCAGTGTGCCTGAGTTCATTCAGAGTACGACTTTCAAAAAGATCTACGGTGAAGGATACGGCGTTTTCGGAGCCGCGCCGTTCGGCTTGCTGGTAGGGGCCTATGAATTCGGTCATTCGCCAGAAGATGTGGAACTGTTGGAGAACATCTCCCGGATTGCGGCGGCAAGCCAGGCTCCATTCCTCGCGGCCGCGAGCGCGGACATGCTGCGTCTGGACAATTTTGCATCGCTGGGGAGTGTAGGCGACCTCGGCAGCATTTTTGATTCGACGGATTTCGCGCGCTGGAACCGCTTCCGTAACTCTGAAGATTCGCGGTATGTGGGCCTGACTATTCCCCGTATCCTCCTGCGGCTCCCTTACGGAAAGGATACCGTTCCGGTGGAGGAGTTCACCTTCGAAGAGAATGTCGACGGATCGGACCGATCGGGCTTCCTTTGGGGCAGTTCGGCATTCGCAATGGCAAGCTGCGTTACGAGGTCCTTCGCGCGCTACGGCTGGTGCGCGGCCATTCGGGGGGTGGAAGGCGGCGGTTTGGTGGAAGGCCTGCCGACGTACACGTTCGCAGCCGACGACGGCGAAGTGGCGCTGAAGTGTCCTACCGAGATCGGGATTACGGACCGGCGCGAGGCGGAACTCTCTAAGGCGGGCTTCATTCCGCTAGTCCACGCGAAGAACACAGACTATGCAGCGTTCTTCACAGTGAACACTGTTTCTAAGCCACGTCCGTACGAGTCGCCCGAAGCTGCCGAGAACGCGCGGCTTAGCGTACAGCTTCCATATATTTTTGCGGTCTCGCGGTTCGCGCACTATATCAGCTGCATTGCACGAGACAAAATCGGCTCGTTCATGTCGCGCAACGACCTCGAGCGCTTTATGAACCGGTGGATTGCGAACTATGTTCGGTCGGACGATAACACCGTCATGGAAGCGAAGGCCAAATACCCTTTGCGCGAAGCACGTATCGAGATCGAGGAACTCAGGGGCCAACCCGGCCTGTTTCGTGCGATTGCGCTCTTGCGGCCGCAGTTCCAACTCGACGAAGTGACGGTGAGCCTGCGGGTGGTGATCGACCTTCCTGCTCCCGCAAAATGAAAGTGCGGCTTGCCGTCAGCCTGTCGAAGCGGGTGGACTGCTTTATTCGAAAGTCGAGCGCCCACGGACCTTGCGCAGCACCATTAAGGTTTGACAACCCGCGCCCGGTTTGTTTTGAAGGGCCCGGACATAAGCGATATGTTGTCCAGAAGTTGGCTTCGAGGACATCGCCATTGATCTTCTCCAAGTCCGTTGCTGAGCCACGTAAGTGATCGACGACAGCCCACCGAACCTCGCAGTGCTCTGCATGTGCTGCGCCATCGGACCGTTGATCCTCCATCACTGGAAACCGCGGACCTTTCTAGACCGGCCGTTCGTATTGTTTCTCCGTCGGTTCTCCACATTCTCTGACCGGACGGAATCCTCACGTAGGTGCGACTCCAATCTAGCTAAAGATCCAGTTTCTGCAGGGCATTAATGCTTGACGATTCCGACCCCTTCTGTCACGGTCAAGATTTGATTAGCCGGGACATCGTCTAACCTCTCCACTAATCCGCTGGGCCATCGGATTTCCACTGCGTCAATTTTCTTGGCGTTGCCGACGCCGAAGTGCAGCCTGAAATCACTTTGCGACATGTAGCCGCCTCCACTACGGACTTCTTGCAATTGTTGATGTCCGTTCGTTCGGACTCTCACTTGGGCGCCGATCGCGTCGCGATTAGACTTTGTACCAACCAGCTTGATTAGCGTCCAGTTTCCATGACTGCCGTAATTCTTTAGCAGACTCGGCGAATCGTGACTGTTGTTCACCAGGAGTTCCACCATACCGTCATTATCGAAGTCGGCCGCTGCGACACCGTGGCTGTTGAAGGGTTTGGTAATCCCCGGACCGGAATTCAGCGAGATATCCTTGAACCTGCCATCATGCCGATTCCAGTACAGCAGCTTCCTCTCCCGGAAGGTGCTCCCCACGGAATAACGATCCAATTCAGGATAGACATGGCCATTTGCTAAAAACAGGTCGGGCCAGGCGTCGTTATCAATGTCTACAAAAAGCGTTCCCCATCCCAGAAATTGCGTGTTGCCTCCGAGTCCCGCCTCGTAAGTAGCGTCGGTAAATGTTCCGTCGTGATTATTGCGGTAGAGGCTTGCGGTTTGATCGGAGAAGTTCGTCTTGATAATGTCTAACCAGCCATCGCCGTCATAGTCTGCGGCATCGGCGCCCATGCCGGCTTGTTCATGGCCGTCCTCGTTGTAGGCGACGCCGGCACGAACACCGATCTCGCTGAATGTCCCATTGTGATTGTTGTGGAACAGCAGGCTAGGAGTGGAATCGCAAGCCACGTAAATATCGGGCCATCCATCGTTGTCGAAATCTCCGGTGAGGGCCGTGAAGCAATAATATGGTCCAGTTCTTGCCACTCCCGATTTCTCACTGACGTCAGTAAAAGTGCCGTTCCCGTTGTTGTGATAAAGCTTGCTGGTTGTGCCTTTCAAACCGCGTGGGCCGCACATCACGGGAATCCCTTTCCAACGGCAATATTTGCTCTGGCCGGGGAGGGGCGTCTGCGCGGGGTCAAAATCGACATAGTGGGAGGTGAACAGGTCCAGGCGCCCGTCGCGGTCATAGTCGACGAAGGAGCATCCCGTGCTCCAGTGCACATCGTCGTGCCAGAGTCCAGCCTTCTTGGTGACATCGGTGAAGGTTCCGTCGCCATTGTTGTGCAGCAGTACGTTGTGGCCCCGGAAAGTGATGAACAGGTCCACCCATCCGTCGTTGTCGTAATCCCCCGCGCAGACCCCTTGGCCCCAGCCCGTCAGTGCGACGTGAGCCTTCTGCGTCACGTCGGTGAATGTGCCGTCGCGGTTGTTGTGGTAGAGGTGGCTAGTGGGCTCCTGCCCTTTCGGAAAGCCTTCCAGTGTGGTTCCGTTAACCAGAAAGATGTCGGGCCATCCGTCGTTGTCGTAGTCGAAGAACGCTGCACCGCTGCCGGTAGTTTCGATGATGTATTTCTTCGAATGCTCGCCGCCATCCTCGGTCCGCACTGTCAATCCGGCGCGGGCAGCGATATCAACAAAATGGACTTTGGGCGGCAGGGCAGACGGCTCGGGCGGGCGAACGGGTGCCGCGACCATAAGGAGAAAGCATCCAGCGATGAATCCTGCGAGTGACAAATGTGCCGCTGTTGGCATTATGGCGTGAATCGACAGAAGTGTTTGATCACTGAGCGGCTTGAGCTCCGTCCATGGTTTGCAGAAAGTTATCGCGCAGCATCTGAACTTCCCGCCCCTCCTTGTCCGCCGCGAGTGATTGGAACCAGGCTTGTGCTCGAGAGGCGTCTTCGTTGCGGCCCACACGACGATACAGGGCAGCCAGCCGATACCACGCTTCGGGAAAGGTCGAGTCCAGCCGGGTGGCGGTCTCAAGGTCCGCAATGGCGGCTTGGACGTTTCCCTGCGCCTGATGTGCTTTGCTCTGCGTCAAATAGCACAGACTGCAAGTGGGCATCTCGCGTTCGGCAATGCTGAGCTCTTCGAAGATCCGTTTGTACTGCCGTGATTGCAGCTTCACAAGAACAGAAGCGTCAAGGTAGTACAAGTAGGGAGAGGGGTGGGGAGAGCTAAGGCCTCGGTGTGCCACGGTTTCGGCGTCCTCGAGCTCTCCCTTCACGGACAGGGCATAGGCCAGGAGTAGCTGGGCGGGAGCGAAGTGCGGCTGTCGAGAAAGAAGCTCTCTCAATACCACTACAGCTTGCTCGTGTTGGCCAGCGAGGAATCGCGAGATGGAGAGTCCGAGAAGCAGGAAAGGCGAACCGGAATTAAAGCTCAGAGCGCGTTCAAACACAGTGGCCGCCTGGATGTATACTCGCTCGTGAACGTAGAACAGGCCGAGGTCCACGGCGTACGTCGGATTTTGCGGAGCACCTGCAAACGCGTCTGAAAGATCGTGTTCGGCTTCGTTGGTCTTTCCCTGCGACTCTTCGACCTTACCCCGGAGATACGAACACGCCAAAACTTCAGCTTTCGATTGCTGTGGAGCTTGCTGCAAGATTACGAGTGCCGCTTCCCATTTTTGCTGAGCTATGTCAGCCAATGCGAGGTTGTAATAAGCCTCGAAAACCTCGGGGTGCTCCTGAATGCAGCGCTGGAAGGCCGCGGCGGCGGCGTCATAGAGTTCATGCTGGGCGAATTGGATCCCAACTCGCAAGATAAGGTCCGAGGTCAGATGAGAATGCTTCAAAACCTGGAGTAAGAGATCATGGGCTTTTGTGGTCTTGCCCTCGGAGATGGCTTTTTCCAGCGACTCAGCCAGCGCTTCGGACGATTGTGTTCGCTCGCCCTGTGGAGGAGGCGACGATGGTGTCATGGCTGCGCACACACCAATCGCTGTAAGAACGAAGAACGTCACCCACAGAAAAGGTTCACTAAGTCTCAGGCCATTCAGCATCGCGCCCGTCCCAGCACCGAAGCATTATGGATATCAACGCTGCTTTCGATCTTCGCGCAGCTTGTCGACTCTTGCAAGCGTCCCACTCGCGAATGACGCATCCTCTTCGGGATACTTCCGCGCGAGGGCTCGGACGTCATAACTGAATTTCAAGAAACGCCTTTCCCATCGCTTCGCTTGCGACGGAGTGTAATTGTAAAAGCCCTTCGCGTTTGCAACACCCTGCGCTCCGGACTCCACCAGCCTCTCCATCAGGGCGGGAACCTGCTGGCTACAGTCGAGATCGGGCAGAAGATCGCGCATGACCGCACAATAGGCAGGAATGCCCGTAAGATCCATAAAGCGGAATGGTCCAGCAAAAGTAATCCAATATCCCAGATCGTTCCGCAACGAGCGATCGATGTCGGAGATCGAAGCCACGCCGGATTCGACCAGATGGAATGCCTCCCGCAGCATCGCATACATCACCCGATTGGTAATGAAGCCGCGCACATCCTTGCGCAGGAGAGAAGGCTCTTTGCCAAGCTGCCGCATTAAGGCCAAGGCCCGCTCAGCGTAGACTGGCAGCGTATCCTTGCCGCATATGATTTCCATGAAGCGCGTGATGTGGGCGGGTTCCGCCCAATGCGTGCCCAGGATTCGCTTAGGATGGAGCGCGCCTTGCTGAAGTTGGGTGGGCGGAATCGCAGAAGTGTTACTTCCGATGATGGTGTCGGGAGATGCCACCTGCTCGATCTTTCGGATCACATCCCGTTTGACATTGAGGTCCTCGGTGACGCATTCGACGACGATTTCGCTGTGCTTCAGGACGGAGTAGTCGTCGGAAACGGTCAGCCCTTGCAGAATCTTTCGTGGATCTGTCTCTAATAAACGTTCTCTTCGTAAGCCTTCAAGCAGCGACAAGACTTGACGGGCAGTTTTTCTCCTTTTTGCCGGGTCTACCTCCACCGCCGCCACTGTGTGGCCCGCCGCGAGAAGGCAGGCCGCGATGCTCCTCCCCATAAGCCCCATTCCGACACTGCCGGCATTGCC
>DATDGW010000661.1:0-7743 GCA_036521895.1 Candidatus Sulfotelmatobacter sp.
CTATGAGGGCCAGAAGACGCAGGAAAACCAGCAACAGAGCCTGACCGTGCCGACCGCTTCATTCGTGGCTGGTAATGTCAGCTATAACTGCTCTGGCAGTGCGGGGTGCCCAGCAAGCGGGGTTGAGACGCTGACACCGGCACAGATCGCCACCATGGACCCGACTTGCACGACTACTTGTCCTTGGGGCGCCGGCGACGACCCAAACGCACTGGCTACATTTGGCGCCTACCCAGCCCCCAATAGTCCGGGAGGCGACGGGCTGAATACAGGCGGTTTCAGCTGGTCCGCACCAAACCCGACCAGACTCAATACGTACATCGCTAAGTTCGACTATCAACTGAGTGATCACCAACGTCTGTTTGTGCGCGGCAACCTGCAGGGCGACAGAAGTTCTTCAGCACCCGAGTTCCCCGGCAATCCTCCCAGTGCGTCCGTCGTGGACACCGCGAAGGGAATTGCCATCGGGCACACTTGGACCATCAGCAGGAGCCTGATTAATAACTTCCGCTATGGCTATATCCGCCAGGCATTGAACAATGTGGGAGCGGGGAACAATTCTTTTTCGGATTTTGCCGGCCTCAGCTCACTAACCGCCGAAAACAATACCACCATCCTTGACGTCCCCGTGCACAACCTTATCGATGACTTTAGCTGGGTCAAGGGCAAACACACGCTGCAGTTTGGGGCAAACTTCCGTTTGATCCACAACAACACAGCCTCGAATAACGTCTCGTTCGGCTCGGCTTCGACTGGGGCGGCCAACATCAGCCAGGCTGCCATTGCAGGAACCGGCCAAAGCTTTGATCCCGAGGCGTTTGGTTTCCCGGCAGTGTCTGGGAGCTTTTCAACCAGCTACGACAATGCAATTACTTCCATCGCGGGTTTGTTAAGCACCATTAACGTGCATAACAATTACCAGGTGACGAACTCAACCACCGCTTCACTATTGCCGACCGGCTCGATCATCCCTCGTGATTTCAAAGCCAACGAATTCGAGTGGTACGTGCAGGATTCCTGGCGTGTAAAGCCCAATCTGACGGTCACGGCAGGTCTGCGGTATACCCTTTTGCAGACTCCCTATGAAGTGCATGGGCAACAGGTTGCTCCCACCATAGACTTGCACCAATGGTTTACAAATCGCGCCATTGCGGCTGCTCAAGGACAGGGGAATCAACCGGAATTCGCCTTTGCTCCCTCCGGCCAGAGCCGCGGTGGCGATCCGTACTGGAACATGAATAAACTGAATTTTGCTCCGCGCCTCGCCGTCGCCTATTCTCCCGATCCCAAAACCTCGATTCGTGCCGGCTTGGGCATATACTATGACCATTTTGGCCAAGGGATCGTTGACGGTTTCAGCCAGTTCGGCTCGTTCGGCTTGACTAGCACGCAGGCGGCCCCGTCGAACATCTTCACGCCGGACGATGCGCCACGTTATACCGCGAGAAACATTGTGCCAGCATTGCCCGGCGGCGCTCCACAACAAACGGTCACCTACCCTGCGTTCCCTCCTAACAATCCCAACACGACCGGATTTACCTTCAACTCGAACGGAATTGATGGTCAAATCAAGACACCCTACTCCATGGCTGCGGATTTCTCCGTCCAGCGACAAGTAGGCAAGGGATGGACGTTCGAAGCTGCCTACGTGGGCCGGTTTGGCCGCCACCTCCTGCAGCAGCGCGATCTAGCTGCTGCCACCGATCTGGTGGATCCAAAGTCGGGCACGGATTACTACACCGCGGCAAGTTTGATGTCGAAGGTTGCGCTGGCGAATGGCGAAGATCCGGGCGCCACAATTTCCCCAATTCCTTATTTTGAAAACCTGTTTCCGACTGCGGCGGCAGGCGGGTTTAGCGCCGCCCAGAACATTTACACGGGTTCCGGCGGCACCAATGCTTGTCCTTCGGGCTTCAGTTGGGCGAACCGTCCGGGAAGAGAAGTCGGAGCGCCATTCCGCTTGGGATTGATTGCGACTGCTCTTGCCAATGGAGGTGAGTCCCCTGTTTGTGCCGGGTTGCCGCCGGTGCCGTTCTGGAATCCTCAGTTTTCCTCTCTTTTCGCGTGGTCCTCTCTCGGCACCAGCAGTTATAACGCCGGCCAACTTATGTTGCGTCATCCTATGAGTCATGGCCTGCAGGTCGACTTCAGCTACACCTATTCAAAGTCGCTCGATTTGGGTTCGGACGCCGAACGCACGAATTCCCAAGGCACGACGTCGACCGTCACTCCAGTCGGCCAGGGCGTCAGCACAGTCCTCAGCTACATTGCGAATCCCTGGAAGCCGGGTTTGAATCGCGCGCCGTCGGACTTCGATTTGCGCCACGTGATAACCGCCGACTGGGTTTACCAATTGCCCTTTGGGAAGGGAAAAAGCTTCGCTGGCGGCTCGGGAACCTGGCTCGATGCCATTATCGGGGGCTGGCAACTCTCGGGCTTGACTCGCTGGACTAGCGGATTTCCGTTCAGCGCGATCGACTCACGGGGCTTCACCCAGAACTTTCTGTTCGAGAGCAACATGGTGCAAACCGGCCCGGTCAGCTCGGGCGTGTTCATGATCGGCGGAGCTCCGTATGCCTTTCCCAATCCAGGCGCCGTGGTGGCCGGGGTACAAATAACATCGGACGTTCCAGCTACACTGACCCCGTTGCGCTTTGCATATCCCGGGGAAGCCGGAAGCCGCAACAACTTCCGCGGCCCGGGCTACTTCGGGATTGACATGGGTTTGGCGAAGAGTTGGAAAGTCCGCGAGCGCATGGACTTGAAGTTCGCTTGGGAGGTTTTCAACCTGACGAACTCTGTACGCTTCGATACGAATACCAACACCTCACTTGACAACGGTTCAGACGACGGCTCGTTCGGTCTGTACCGCGCGACCCTGACGGTCGAACGCGTTCAACAGTTCTCGTTGAGGTTCGGTTTTTAGGTTGCAGCGTGGTGACGAGCTCAGAATGTTGGCGGAGTATTTACCCAGAGAACAGCAGCTTGCTTGTTGGTCGGGTTAAACCAGCGATGACCGCGGTTGCTCTCGAACCAAAAGCTGTCACCCTGCTCCAGCAGGTGACATTCGACCTCGTCAAGCCAGACTTCCAACGTGCCTTCTAGCATGTAAAGGAAGTCTTCGCCTTGGTGCATATACGCCCCGTCGCTTCCAGTTCCTGGTGGGACTCGAATCAGCATGGATTCGAGCATCTTCGTACCTGTCGAAAGCAGTTCCATGCGGACGCCGGACTTCGTTTCCAGGTTCTTGCGATTGCGTGGCTGAATCACACGATTAGATTGCGCAGGCAAGTCATAGAGTTCCAATACCGTGGTGCCATATGCTGCTGCCAATCGGTAAATTGTGGCTACGGAAGGATTGGCGCGAGAGAGTTCGATGGCACTGAGAAAGCCTGCGGAAATGTTGGCCTGCCGAGCCGCCTCCGTAACGGTTAGACCTCTTTTCTTTCGGAGCCGACGGAGTTTGTCGCCGAAAACCGCAGTGGGCTTAGCGGGATGCGTCGATTGGTTAACACGTAGATCTGTTCCCAGAGCTTCCTTTATCCCTGGGACATTCAATCTCTTAACGTCGCGCAGGTACTTGATGCGTTTCAGAACATCGAGCAACTCCGGAGTATATAGGCGATAACTACCTGCGCTTCGCGCCGGAGTCACAAGACCCACGCCTTCCCAGAGACGCAATGTCGAGGAGCTGATTCCCAGAATTCGCGCGGTCTGCCCCACAGTCAGAAACCGCACACTTCCCGAACTATCGATGCGTCTTGATTTAGGTGATTTTACGCGTCGCAAGCAAGTAATAGTAACGCGGAATATTACCAAATGTGAAATTTGCTAATCCACATCCACGGCGAAGGACTAGGAAGGACTAGGACTAAAGAAAATAAATCTAGCAGCACGCATGACCTAGCGAAGGTATCGCGGTACTAATTCCCGGCGAGTTCAAGCGCGCTGGCGACGTAAAGTGTCGCTCGGGAGCGAGCCACGGTCTCCATGAGTGATTGTGCTCCCGGCCGTTTGACCAGGACTGTGATCGGCTTAGCGGACTTGTGTTGTTATGCTTGAGTCGTGCGCAGTGTAGACGACTTCGCCATCGAGCAGCGTCATGAGGCATTTCAAGTCTTTGATCTGCTCATTGGATATGGAGTAGAGGTCGCGGTCCCACACAGCAATGTCGGCTCTCTTGCCTACTTCGAGGGACCCGATCTTATCTTCGAGAAACATCTGGCGTGCGCCCCAGGCGGTATAGCTGCGGAGGGCGGTGTGGATGTCCACGCCTTCGGCCGTCCCGAAGGGCTGCAGGCCATAGGTACCTTTGGCGGTTTGGCGCACTACGGAGGCCCAGAGTCCGTAGCGCGCCGCCACCGGAGTGACGAAGTAGTCCGACCCCCCCGACCACAAAACACCTCGGGATTGCAGGGTCCTGAAGGGCTCCAGCTGCTGGCCGCGCTTAGGACCGTAACTGGCCGCATAGATATCGCCGATCCACCAAAGGAATCCGGGCTGCATTTCCGGATATCCAGCGTCGTATTTCCTTTGGAGGTTGGCCATCACGTCGAGGGCGTACGGAGTGGGCAGGTTGGCGTGGATGATGCTGTGGCGCATGCCAGAGCGGGGCTGCTCCTGCTCGACTAGGGCATAGATATCGACGACCCAGTCCATGGCGCGGTCCCCGACGGCGTGGGTACCAACTGGGATGCCGTTCTGGTGGAAGAGGCGGACCATATCTCGATAAACAGCAGGGTCGACTTGCGGATAGCCGCGATTGCCCGCGCCTGAACTTGTGACATCTGGAGTTGTGGCGTTTCGCAGCCAATCATCATAGACCCAGCCTGTGCGTGCGCCACCAGAGCCGTCCATGTAGATTTTGGCGCCGCAGGAGAGTAAGCGGTCGTCGCCGAGAGTAGAGGGCAGGCGAGGAACGGCGTTGATCTCCGCCAGCGCCTTGCGCGCCGACTCCAGTGTTGAACCAGCGTGCCACAGGACGCAGATGCGCTCCTTGAGCTTCCCCTGATCGAGGAGGGATTTGTAGGCATCCCAGTGGAGCTGTTGGATGTCAGGATCTTTGACGGCGGTCATACCTTCGCTGTGCAGCACCTGTTGAATGTAGAGGATCCCCTGACGCATCTGCTCGGGGGTGGTGGGCGGGATGAGGCTCGTGACCGGTTCCATGGCAGACTCTTCTTTGAGTACGCCGGTGGGGTTGCCGTGAGGGTCGCGGTCGATGGTGCCGGCGGTGGGGTCCCCTGTGCCGGCGGTGATGTGGGCCAGCTTGAGGGCGAACGAGTTGGCGACTCCGTAATGGCCGGTGGTGTGGACGAGCCAGACGGGATTGTTGGGTGTAACAGCGTCGAGATCGGCGGCGGTGATGTAGCGATGTTCGGCGAGCTTGCCCTCGTCCCAGCCGGAGCCGGTGACCCATTCGCCAGGCTTGACCAGAGCGATCTTGGTTTTTACACGAGCGACGATTTCAGCTACCGAAGCGGCATCCGAGAGCTTGATTCCGTAGAGTTCTTCGACACCTCCGTCAGCGATGTGGGCGTGAGTGTCGACAAGGCCGGGGGTGGCAGTATGACCGTGGAGGTCGATGATGCGGAGGCCGGGAGCATCGCCCACGAATTCCAGAACTTGGGCGTCGGTACCGACTTTCACGATAACGCCACGGCGGACGGCGATGGCTTGGGCTACCGAATCGTTGGCGTCAACGGTGAGGATGTGGCCGTGAATCAGGACAAGGTCGGCGGCGGAGTTTTGAGCGGCGAGAATCTGTGTAAACAGTAGCGTCCCCAGCAGGACGCCTGAAACACTGAGTTTGCAGCGCAGAGACATCGTTCGATTCTAAGGCAAATTTGCGTTCAGCTGGGCCGGGGGGGCCGATTTCTTCAATCGCCGTCGCTCGCGACGACCTCCACCCTTCACGAATCTGCCCGATCCTCCGGTCTGCATCGCTAGTTGGAAAGCTTCTCTCCTGACTATCGCACGGCCGAGTCCATCCGTTTCCGAAGCGTTTGGAAACGATGTACGCCGGCGTTAAGACACAGCACGATCATCTTCTGTACCCGTACACAGGGTCGCTGCAATCAGCACGGCATGGGTGAGGGCATCCCGCGGTAGGACGGTTGCCAGTGGACGAGCATTCCTAATTTCTTCAATGGCGGGCGGCGTAAACTCACTGATGTAGTCGTTCCCCATGTCCTCATTTGAACGGACCAAGCTCAGGAACTCTTTTTTCTTCTCAGGAGTAACGAACCCGCGATGCGCGGGTCAAAACGGTAAGGAACTGAGGGTCATGGATGGCGCGGTAAAATGAGCCGTCCATGCGCGTCGGCAAGTAGGCCGAAAAAATCAATGGTGCATCCTTCGGGAGCCCGTTCAGGAGTGTGGTCCCAGGCTCTGTGCTCAAGTCAGTGATGACAGCGGCCCTTCACTCGGGTACGTTGATCTCGTTTAGGAGAGTACTCAATTCTGCACAGTCTGGGCCGGCTCGCAGGGACAAATCCAATCCCGCGAGAGCCCATGTCAAGAAAACGAAAGAGCAACCAAAAGAGCAACCCGAAGACAGGAGCGTCCCTGTTGTCTTGCCTAAACCTGAATGCTGCAGGTGTAGATATCGGAGCGACGGAGATCTATATCGCGGTGCCTGGGGATCGAGATCCGCAGCCGGTGCGGTGTTTCCCGACGTTCACGGCAGACCTGCAGGCGGCGGCGGCCTGGCTGAAGGCGTGCCACATCGAGACCGTAGCCATGGAATCCACGGGAGTGTACTGGATCCCGTTGTTTCAGATCTTGGAGGCGCGCGGGTTCAAGGTCTTCCTGGTCAACGCCCACCACGTAAAGAATGTTCCGGGACGCAAGTCCGATGTATGCGATTGCCAGTGGCTGCAGTATCTGCATTCGGTGGGCTTACTGCGCGGATCGTTCCGGCCGGAACAGGCGGTCTGTAGCGTGCGTTCGATCCTGCGCCATCGGGACAGTCTGGTGCAAATGGCGTCGAGTCACGTGCAACACATGCAAAAGGCACTGGATCAGATGAACCTGCAACTCCACCACGTGATCAGCGATATCACCGGCATGACCGGGATCGCGATCCTGGAGGCTATCTTGGCGGGTGAGCGCAACCCGCATACGCTGGCGGCACTGCGCGACCGGCGGATCAAGGCCAGCGCGGATACCATCGCCAAGTCGCTGGTAGGAGACTACCGGCGCGAGCATCTATTCACCCTCCGCCAGTCGCTGGCAGCGTTTCGTCATTACCAAGAGTTGATCGCGGCCTGCGATCGCGAAATTGCGCAGTCACTGGAGCAGTTCGAGTCGAAACTAGATCCGCCCCCAGCTTCCCCATCGCCCTCGAACGACGGGTCCAAACCGAAGGCGAGTGAGCCGTCCTTCGACCTGCAGACTCATCTCCACCGCATCTTCGGCGTGGATCTAACCCAAGTACCCGGAATCAACGTGCTCACTGCACAAACTCTTTTGGCGGAGATCGGTCCTGACTTTTCGCGCTTCCCCAGCGGTCCGGAGTTCGCTTCCTGGCTCGGACTCTGTTCGGACAACCGGGTAAGCGGGGGGAAGGTTTTGTCGGTCAAAACTCGCAAAGTCAAGAATCGAGCCGCCACCGCGCTCCGCATGGCCGCGCTCTCAGTCCATCGCAGCCAATCTTTTCTCGGGCACTTCTATCGCCGGATGCGCGCCAAACTGGGTGCTCCCAAGGCCATCACTGCCACCGCGCACAAACTGGCGCGCATC
>DATDGW010000662.1:0-8846 GCA_036521895.1 Candidatus Sulfotelmatobacter sp.
GCACAGCGGCTATCAAGCCATGAAGTCGTGGTTGTCGCTCAGCACCTCGCGCCAGTTGCATGTGGGGCTGATCGCAGCCCAGAACGATGACATGGCCATGGGCGCACGTCGGGCTCTTGAGGAGTTGGGCAATTCAACCGAGCGCGACGCCTGGCTCCGGCTTCCAATCACCGGATGCGACGGGCTTGCGCGCTCCGGACAGGAATGGGTTCGCCAGAAGCGCCTGGCTGCAACGGTGATCTCGCCGACGCTGGTCGGCGATGCTATTCAGTTACTGGCTACGGCCATCATCGCTGGTTCGCAGCCGCCGGAACGCACGGTCGTGTCTCCCAGTTCCTTCCCGGCTCTCAAAGAATTGCAAAAAGTAAGAGGGCAGGCAGCACAAACGTCATAGAAAAGCTGGGTCAGAGCCACGCTCCGGACCGGTGACCCGGGTGAGGCCACGAAAGTACGGCCGGCAGCGAATATGCTGCCAGCCGTTTCATGTTTCAAGAGCAGAGTCAGTTTACCGGTGTCCACCACCGTGCCCGCCGCCTCCGTGGAAACCCCCTCCGCCGTGGAAGCCACTGCCACTACCGTGGAAGCCGCCTCCGCCATGAAATCCGCCGCCCCCGGCGTAGCCTCGAGCATAGCCGCGGGCGTAGCCACCGCGAACATACCCTCCGTGTCCATAACCCCAACCTGGCCGACCCCAACCACCGCGGCCCCAATAGCCCGGGCGACCCCAGTATCCACCATGCCCCCAGCCCCAGTGATACCAAGGACCGGCGCCGATAAAGACTCCGCCTGCGAACCATTGCGGGCCGTAAAAGCCATACGGCGCACACGCATAGGGATAGTAGGAATAGTAACCATACGGACAAGCCGGCGGTCCGTCAGCATACGCGTCGGCCGCGTAACCCGGGTTGACGTTGACGCCCACTCCTACGGCAACCTGCGCCTGCGAATAGGCAAGCGGCAACATCAGCACTGCCAGCAACGCGAAATATTTCAGATAACGCATATAAAACTCCCTCGGCTTCAGAAACCGCAACCTCTGATCGGTTCTGATCGCCTTCTAGTGGCTTGGTTGGTCTGCCTGTCACCGCTCACCGCTCACCAGAACCACTTCCTATTTGAACTCGGAACCCAGCGAAAAGTTTCTGGAACCCGGGTGGCTCATTTCAGCCATCTTGGCTAAATTCAACCACTTACGGACCTCGGTGCTGCTCGCCGAACTGGCGGGCTTTAAGGACGGTAAATCCAGGTTTGGGCGGTCGCTTCAGGATCGTTCGAATATCCGCCTGCTAACAGCACGGTGCCATCCCACAGCTTCGTTTCGGACAGAAAATGCCACGGGTTGCTCATCTGCCCCGCGGCGACCACGAACTTCCCACTTGCCGGATCAAAGACTTCCACTGCTTTGCTTCCGCCCGCGATCAGAAGCTTCCCAGAGGGCAACTGCACGGCTTCGCCCGGCAGCTTGAAGCGGCTGTCGTTCAACGCGGAAGCGGCCCTAAACTTGCCCGTTCGAGGATCGTAGATTTCCGCACTGCTGAGGTTCCCATTCCACCCGCGCTCATCGGGGCACCCGCGACCAGCACCGTTCCGTCGCTCAGCAGCCCGGCCGTATGTTTGCAGCGCGCCGTCTTCATGCTGCCGGTTTCCGTGAAGAGTCCCGTCTTCGGATCGTAAAGCTCCGCGCCCGACTCCACGTTGTCAGCGTAGCCTCCGGCGAAGAGAACGCGCCCCTCCGGGAGCAGTGTTGCCGTATGGGAAATACGCGCGTGGTCGATCGAACCGGTGAGCTGGAACGAAAGAGTCTTGACGTGGAAGGTCTCGGCCGAGGCCAGGGATTCGTTGTCCCGCCCTTCCCCGCCCGCAATCAGCACATCTCCATTGGTCAGTAGCGTGGCGCTAGGCCGCCCGCGCGGAGTGGTCATTCTTGCGATCACCGTGAACTTGCCCGTGGCTGGGTCATATAACTCAGCCGAATCAGTTCCTCCCATACCGACCCACCCTCCGGCGATCAGCACCTTTCCCGTGGGCAGCAGCACCGCAATCTGCCCCACGCGGCGCTGGTTCATTTCTCCAGCCGGCTGAAACTTGCGCGTAGCCGGATCGTAGAGTCCAGCCGACTTGTAGAAGTCCCGATTGCGCCGCATGCCGCCGGCTATGAGGACTCTTCCGTCCGGCAACAGAGTCGCGGTGTGCCCCGAGCGGGGCCAGGCATGGGCGTCGCAGGATCGAGCGAACCTGCGGCGGACACTGCCGAGGTGGAAGGGGATGGAGAGGTCGATCGAAACGGCGTGGCTGCGACAACGAAACCGATGGTGAGGAAGCTGATGAGGAGCAGGCGGGAACGGGTCATGACGTCCTCCTGTGCTGGTCTGACGATCCGGCGGGCACTCGGTGACCATACCCTTTCCCGATAGTGCCGCGCCGTAGTCCAGCCTGCACTCACATTTCATGCGCAAGTCGAGGTCGGAGATTCGTTCGTCTTCAGGGTGTCACATTCGCGCCATGAAGATTGGAACGCAAGATCGTCCGAAGCTCATCGCCGCTGTGATATTGACGGCATTGGCACTGCTGCTTATGGCGCACTGGTTCCTGGGCTCGGAATCGTCTGCGTTGGCTGCCCCAACTGAGCGAGCGAACGGCACAAATGCGATTGCGATTCCAAGCGGCAAAAAGAAGGCGCATCAATCAAGTTCGCTTGATCCAACACTCCATTACGCTCTGTTGGAGCTGACCGAAAATGAGCGGTACGAGGGCAGCGGAAGAAACATCTTCCGGTCATACAGCGATGAGCCGTTTAGGGAGATCCCTGCTGTACCGGAGCCGAAGCCCTCGCCATCGCCAGATCAACCAACAGCACCATCGATTCGGTTGAAGTTCTTCGGCCTTGCGACGATATCGCTTTCTGAACGAAAGGCCTGCCTCACGCAGGACGGCGACGTGTTCATTGGCGGTGAGGGCGAGATCGTCGACAGTCGTTACAGAATCGTCCGCATCGGCACGGACACCGTCGAACTAGAAGACCTCGTCGAGAAGCGCACGCACAAGCTCACTCTAGAGCGGTAAGAGAACGCGCTCGCAACCCGCTACCAGATCCGGCATACGTTTGCGGACGGCTTCACCATGGGCTGGCCGGCCTTACAGGAGAACGCTTCGGCGAACTCCGGCATGTTCACCACCACGCCGTTGATGCGGTAGCGAGCGGGAGAATGCGGGTCCGTCACGGCGCGCACCCGCATGTCTTCGGGCCGCTCATTGGCGCAGTCCCACTGCGCGAATCCGACGAAAAACCGCTGCTCCGGGGTCAACCCGTCGATGGGCTGCAGGTTCTGGTCTTTGGTGGCGTCCTTCCACGCAATGTAGGCGAGAATTTCGCCGCCCAGGTCGGCAACGTTTTCGCCCAGCGTCAGCTTGCCGTTGACGTGAACATCCTCCACCGCAACGTATCCCGAATACTGATCATCGACGCACTTGGTGCGGGCATCGAACTTCTCTCGGTCTTCTTTCGTCCACCAATCTTTCAGATTTCCTTTGGCATCGAACTGACTGCCTTCGTCGTCGAAGCCGTGGGTCAATTCGTGGCCAATCGTGCCTCCGGTGTCGCCGTAATTCGGGGCGGCATCCATTTTCGGATCGAAGACCGGAGGCTGCAGTACGCCCGCAGGAAAATTGATGTCGTTCATCTGCGGATTGTAGTAGGCATCGACGGTGGGAGCGGAGATGTCCCACTCCCCGTGGTCGACGGGCTTGCCGATTTTGTTGATGTCGCGACGGCTCTCGAACTGATGGGTGCGCACGACGTTGCCGGCAAAATCGTCGGGGGCGATTTTCACTGAGCTATAGTCGCGCCAGTGATCGGGATAGCCAATCTTGTTGCGAATTCCTGCCAGCTTCGTGAGGGCCTGCTGTTTCGTCTCTGGGCTCATCCAGTCAAGCGCGCGAATGCGCTGGCCCATGGCGTCCTCTATGCGACGCACCATGTCGACCGTGCTCGCCTTCAACTCGGGGGAGAAAACTTTCGCCACATAAACCTGACCCAGGGCCTCGCCCAGATCGTAGTCCACATACTGAACGCAACGTTTCCAGCGCGGCTGCATCTCTTTCGCGCCCCGCAGGTACTTGCGGTAGAACTCGAAGTTTGCCTCGACGAACTTTGAAGACAGATACGGAGACGAGGTGTCGGCGACGTGGAATCGCAAATAAGTCTTCCAGCTGTCGATCGGCTCAGAGGACAGGAGCGTATTGAGCTCCTTGATGAAGTCGGGCGCATCGACGTTGAGGATCGCAATCTCCGGATAGCCCATCGCACGGTAGTAAGCGACCCAGTCAAAGTTGGGCGCGAGTTGCACCAAATCAGCAACTTTCATCTTATGAACCAGGTTGTGCGGGTCGCGGCGCTGGACGCGGGTTAGCGATGCCTTCGCCATTGCAGTTTCCAGACGCATCACCGTGTCAGCGTTTTGCTTCGCCGTGGCTGGGCTGTCTCCGATCAACTCGAAGACTCTCTGCACGTGTTGAAGATAGTGTTCACGTGTTTCTTTCGACTTGGTATCGTCCTTGGTGTAGTAGTCGCGGTCGGGCATGCCCAGGCCACCTTGATCAACGTCTGCGATGACGTGCTCGGAATCATCCGGATCCTGCGTCGAACCGGCGTTGAACAACATGGAACTCGTGTAGGAATACCGAAAATAGGTGAACTGCAGGCGCGCCACCAGGGGCGTGAGATCTTTCGCAGACTTGACCCGGGCGATGGCGTCGAGTTCTGGTTGAATCGCCGAGAGGCCTCTGTTTTCCACCGCGCCTTCGTCCATGCAGGCGGCGTAGAAATCGCCAATCTTCTGGGTCACAGCATCGCGTGTCGCGTGGGGCCGAGCCGCCTGTTCCAGCATGCCGCGCAGGAACGTCAAATTGTCCTGATAGAGCTTGGCATAGACCGACCACGAAGTCTGGTCCGGTGGAATGGGATTGCTCTTCTGCCAGCCGCCGCAGGAATAGTGGTAGAGGTCGACGCAGGGGTCAATCGACTTGTCCATTGAGGAGATGTCGAGACTGGGGCTATAGGGCAAGGTGGGCCCGGACGACGGTTTCGTGGAGGGCGTTTGAGCATTCGCCAGGGTGAGAGTTGCGAACAGAAGCAGAGGCAGGCAGACGGATTGTTTGTGCATATCCACCTTGGGACGGAAATTGTCGGAAAGAATTATGGACAGATCATGGTACTGGACGTGGTTCCTACCATCAAGGTCAGGCAGTTCGAGGTCTGGTTGCTTACGCCCCTACCAGTTCTTTTTTCTCACTCGGTTCGTACTCGACAATGTACCCCGCCACCGCGCTGGCGGCGACGGTGAGAGGCGAAGCCAGGTACATCTGTCCCGGCCCGCTGCGGCCAGGGAAATTCCGGTTCTGCGCGCTGATGACCACCTGGTCGGGACGAGTTGAAACTCCGGGCCCGGCGTTGATGCACGCGCCGCAACTGGGCTCGATCACCTGCGCGCCTGATTTCTGGAACACGTCCAGATACCCCTTGCGCAGGCAATAATCGCGGGTCTCCTGGGAGCCGAATTGAATGTAGAACTTCACCGACTCGGCCACGTGCTTGCCCTGCCTGAGCGCGTCGGCGAGGACGGCCGCATACATGTCCATGTCTTCGTTCTTGCCCGCGGTGCAGGTGCCGCCGTAAGCGATCTCGACCGGGACAGGCGTATTCAGATCTCGAATGTATGTGCCGTTGCCCGGATCGCCCGGCGTCGCCACCATGGGCGTAATCTCAGCCGCGTCGAGTTCGATCACGTGCGCGTATTGCGCCCCGGGATCGCTGTACAGGCCCTCGATCATGGCCTCGGCTTTTGCACGCTCCATGCCCCGGCGCTCGACCAGGAAGTCCACGGCCTTCTTGTCGGGCGCGACGATGCCGGTGAATCCCCCGATCTCCGCCGCCATGTTGGTCATGGTGGCGCGCTCGTCGACGCTCAACTCTTCGATGGCCTCACCCGCGTATTCCATGACCTTGGCCAGCGCTTTGCCGCTGCGTACGTAGTCCAGGCTCAGAATCTTCAGGATGAAATCTTTCGCGGTGACGTTGGGATGCTTCTTGCCGCGGACTACAATTCGCACGGACTCGGGCACCTTGACGCGAACGTCTTTCGTGATCCACGAATTGAAAACGTCCGTGGTGCCTATGCCAAAGGCCACGCAGCCAATCGCGCCCACATGCGGCGTGTGCGAGTCGGAACCAATGTTCAACTGCCCCGGCAACGCATAGCTTTCAAGCACGATGGAATGGCAGATCCCTTCCGATCCTTTGCGGTCAGTCAGTTCGCCGTGCAGACGAATGCCTTGCTTCTTCGCGAAATCCTGCTGCTTGAGCTTGAGCTGGGTCGCCAGATCGAGCAGCCCGAGCTTTTTCTTCTCTTCGGAAATCACTTCATCGAGGAATGTCAGGTGATCACGGAAGAACAGGATGCTGGACGCATCGTTGACCTTTGCGTCTTTACCCACATAACGTTCGAAGAAAATTGCCGCCATGGGCGTGACGTACTCGTGGCTGAAGCGCAGATCGGCACGCGCGAATCCGGTATCTCCGGGCTTAGCCGAGGACACGCCAACTTCGCCCTTCTCGTTCAGCATGTGGCGCGCAAAGATCTTCTCGGCGAGCGTCAGGGCTCGTGCGCCCTTGCCCTCGTTCTCGATCGAGGGCAAAAATACTTTCCCCTGCATGCGCGCCACATTGAACGGAAACAGCCCGCCGTACTCGATGACCTGGCGCGTAATCTCGTCTTCGCCGGCCGTGAATTCGCTGAGCGCGATCTCTTCCCCGCTGCGAATGCGGTCGATCAGCGAAAAGTTCGTCGAGGTCAGCAGCCCCAGGTTCTGGCAATTCTGCTTGTAGATGCGCTCGATATTCTCGGCCATCACCACGCGAATCCCCGCGCACATTTCGGCATAAGGAGACTGCTCGCGACTCGATCCCTTACCGCGCCGCTTCCCGCTGACCGCGCAGACGAACCCGCCCCGCTTTACGTCGCCGCGCCCGATCGGCGTCCCGTTCCCGCATTTCAACCCGAGATACGGAATCTCGCCCAGGGTCTCGTCAAAATAGAAGCAATAGTGTGCCGGAGTAATCTCGTCCGTCGAAATGTCGTCGCGCAGTTTGGGATTGTCGGCGGGATTCTTCGTATCCCAGGGCAGGTCTTCGCCCGCGAGCTGCCTCCGGATCAGTTCCGGATCTTCGGTGAGAAAAAGAATGCGTCCCTGCAACCGGACTTTGTCCGGCCGCTTTTCGATCTTGCGTTCCAGAAGTGAATTGATCACGGGTCGACCTGGGCTGTTTTTGATTTGGCCACCCCCCGGAGCGGAGCGGGGCGGCGTCCCCACCGCCTTATTGTAACTCGGGCCAGCGTAGCGCCGGGGCGCCGCCGGGAGGGCAGCGCTGTCTTACCGCTTGAATTCGCCAGGCTCGGGCAAGGGCGCCAATCCGCGTCCCGCGAAGATTTCGCTGAATTCATGCAGCAGGGCGTCGTGCACCAAACCATTCGAGGCCAGCGTCTCGCGGCTGTCGATTTCAAACAGAGATCCGTCGAAGCGGCTGACCCTGCCACCAGCTTCTTCCACGATCAGTGCGCCTGCCGCCGTGTCCCACGGATTGAGATTGAATTCCCAGAAGCCGTCGAATCGCCCGCTGGCCACGTTGCACAAATCGAGCGCCGCCGAACCCGCGCGCCGCACCCCGTGAGTACGCAGGGTAATCTGGTGATAGAAGTGAATGTTTGGATTCTTATGCCGCTTTTGGCTGGGAAACCCCGTCGCCACCAGGCATTCCTTCAGCCGGGATGCCTTGGACACGTGGATGAGCTGGCCGTTCAGGTGCGCACCTCTTCCCTGCTCGGCCGTGAATAGTTCGTCTCGCGTCGGATCGTAAACGACTCCGGCAATGCGGTGCCCACGGCCCTGCGCTCGACGCTCCAGCCCCATCGACACGCAGAACACGGGATATCCGTGCGCGAAATTTGTGGTGCCATCGAGCGGATCGACGTACCAGCGGTATTCGCTCCCCTGATCGTTCAGCCCCTGCTCTTCGCCCAGCACGTCGTGCGAAGGAAACTGCTGGGTGATGCGCTCCCGGATCAAAACCTCGGCGGCGCGATCGGCCGCCGTCACCAGATCGGCGTCGCCTTTGTACTCGATCTTCAGTCCCTGCTGGAAGTACTGCAGCAGCAGCGCTCCGGCATCGCGCGCGATGGCCGACATGATGGGGAGAAAGCTTGCGGGATGTTGCGAGGCAGATGACATCGACATTCGAGGTGCGAGCCTATTTTCGCTTCCCGCCCTCTTCCGCGATATACATGATCTCGTGTTTGAAGATGAACAGATTGGGTGCGCCCTCGCGCGTGAGCCGCACCATGTTCTTGTCGTAGTACTCGATCCATCCGTGGACAACCTGGCCGTCCATCAGCTTAACCGAGACCGGCTTCTGCTTCTCCCCCAGTGCCTTGAGGAAAGCGGCCTCTTCGAACGTATCTTCCGGAGGAGGCGTCCGGCTACGCTTGGCGTTGGGATTCCCTTGTGGAGCGCGGAAAGGCATGCAGGCATTGTACACAAAACGCCTCGCCGACCCGCCCATGACCATGCCATGACGGTGGAGAATCCGCACCCAAATCCAGAGTACAATGCGAGAAATCGTCGCTCTTCCGGCAGGAGGCGCACCGTGAAGAAACGCTCTTGGATTTCACTCCCTGTAACGCTTGGGCTCTTCGTAACTCTGGCGATTCCGCAGACACGAAATAATTATCCCAAGCCTCCGGCGCCTCTGGATTCAGCGAACCGCGACCAAGCACCGACCGCTACCTCAAGGC
>DATDGW010000663.1:0-2259 GCA_036521895.1 Candidatus Sulfotelmatobacter sp.
GCAACAGATTCGCACCGCCCTGGGCCGGGAGATCCCCGCAGCTCCCGTGCTGGCCGACGCCGCCTATGGCAACGACACGGCATTTCGCGAGGGCATTACCGAATTAGGTTTGCTGTACGTGGTGGGTATCCAGTCGTCGGTGAGCGTGTGGAAACCAGGTCAGGCACCGCTACCCAAACAGAAGTGGAAAGGAATCGGACGCCCCACCAAGCTGCTACGCCGCGATGGCCAGCACAATCCGCTTGCGGTACGCGAGTTGGCGATGAGTTTGCCTGCCTCCGCCTGGAAGACGGTGGGCTGGCGGAAAGGAACTCGTAAGCCCCTGCGATCTCGGTTTGCGGCCCTGCGCCTACATCCCGCTCATCGCGATTACTGGAGCAGCGAACCCCGTCCGCAGGAGTGGCTGCTGATCGAATGGCCGAAAGCGGAAGCCGAACCGATCCGGTATTGGTTATCGACTCTGCCCGCCAACACCCCGCTTGCCGATCTGGTGCGCTTGGCCAAGCAGCGCTGGATCATCGAGCGTGACTACGAAGAACTGAAGCAAGAACTCGGACTGGGCCACTATGAAGGACGAGGCTGGCGCGGGTTTCACCATCACGCGACTCTCTGTATTGCGGCCTATGGGTTCCTGGTGGCCGAACGGAGCCGTTTTTCCCCCTGCGCTCGCGCCGCTCAAGTGGACTTACCCGTCCCCGAAGTGCCTTCCCGATTCCATCCTCGGGGTTCGCCCAGTGCGCGCGGAGCGGCATAACCCCTGGTCCCTTGCTACGCTCCGACAAACCATCGCACGGGTTCTGCTCCGACAACTCTCCGGTTGTCCTTTTTGTGGAGCTCCCTCTTTCTAACACAGTAGTACTAGCAGGCTGCGGAAAAACGACGGCGCAACCTAAAATGCTGTCCAGGTTTCACGATTTGTGTGACTAGGGGAAGAGTCTTGGCTGCACCCGCTGCGGCCTGGAGATCCTTTTCCAGCCCGGCTGACACCGTTCGGCGTTGGTTCACGTCGTTTGCATCGTCAGATTCCGCAGGCGGACTAGGTTATAGGCAGCCGCGGCAAAGGTGAAGACCCATCCTACCTTGAAGATTCCACGATGCCGAACCTTGCGCAACAGCGCGATCGTCTTCAGCCATCCGAAACACTCTTCAATACGCTTCCTCTTCCTCTGACTGATGGCATATCCAGGGTGCTGCGTCGTACGAGCATCAATCGCACTCCCACCGGGTCGCTCCAGGTTCTGGGCCACGTGCGGCGTGACCTTTAGGTTGCGGCACTCGGCCACGAAATCCGCCGTATCGTAGGCCTTGTCGCCGCCCACGGTCACCTGCTTCGTTCCCGGAATCTGTTCCAGCATCACCAGCGCGGCATCGCGCTCCGCCGTTCCGTTGGCCTCGAACACCTCGGTGTTCACGATCAGACCGTGGCGGTTCTCCACCAGCAGATTCCCGTTGTAACTCAGCTTGGCTTCCTTGCCCTTGCCTTTGCGTGCCATCTTCGCATTCGGGTCTGTCTTTGATTCGTGCGTCTGGTTCGACCGCTTCTCCCCGTGGAAATCCACCGTCGCATTGCCCGGATCATCCGGCGGAACGGCGTGCTTCGCATCCTTGCGCTGATAACTCTTCACACTCGCCCACGCTTCCAGCAGCGTTCCATCCACGGTGAAGTGCTCGTCCGAAAGCAGATTCCGCTCCCGGGCCTGCTGCAGCACGGCTTGGAAGAAGGCTTCGGCAATGTCCCCATCGAGCAACCGCTCGCGGTTCTTGGTGAACACGGTCACATCCCAGATAGCGTCATCCAGGTTCAAGCCCACGAACCAACGGAACAGCAGGTTATAGTCGAGCTGTTCCATCAACAGCCGTTCGCTGCGCACCGAGTACAGCGCTTGCAGCAGGAGCGCTCGCAATAACTTCTCCGGCGCGATCGACGGTCGCCCGGTTTTGGCGTACAGCTTGTGGAACCGTGGTTGCAGCTCCCGCAATGCTTCATCGGTCATGGCACGAAGCGGACGCAAGGGGTGGTCTTGCGGCACTCTCTGCTCGGGGCTTACATAGCTGAACACATCCAACTGTTGCTCGTCTTTTCCACGCATACCTTCTTCTTATCAGGTTGGGTTGTGGAAACAAGAGAGTTTTGTGGTACTGCGCTCGCTTCGAATCGAGTTTTTCCGCAACCTGCTAGGGGTTTTGAGGCGATCCAATTCTGCTTGGGCATCGGTTGCCTCTTTCAGGGCTTCTTTTAGATGTGACTCCGCATCAGCC
>DATDGW010000664.1:0-35593 GCA_036521895.1 Candidatus Sulfotelmatobacter sp.
ACGGTCGAAGATGTGGACCGCGATTTCGTCGTGCGGTTACCAAAAGGTTACGATGCGCAACAGCATTATCCGGTCGTGATCCTGCTGCATGGCATGAATCAGGATGCGGACGACATGCAGCGTCTGACTCGGTTCGATGAACTGGCGGACAAAGACAGCATTATTACGGTGTATCCGATCGCGATGCATGGGCGTTGGAATATTGGCGCCCACCCTCAACAGCGCCAATCGATGGGTATGAGACCAGGCAGACCCGGACGGTACGGCGGAGGTTATCCGGGAGGCGGGGGCGGATCTCCCAGGGGCGGGGGCGGATATCCGGGCGGCGGTGGGCAGCAAGATCCCAACCATAATCCGAACTCTGATCCGAACCGGGAGCGAAAGGCTCCGGCGGATGATATTGCTTTCTTCAAGCAGATGCTGGACCAGATCGCAACCAAATTCTCGGCGGATTCGTCGCGAGTGTATGCGGTGGGGCTGTCGGAAGGCGGCTTCATGAGCATGCGCCTGGGCTGCGCGTTGGGCGATCGGATCGCCGCTGTTGGCGCGGTGGGTGCGGCGATGGCGAAGACGATGATTTGCCTGCCCACACGTCCGGTGCCGATGGTGATGATCAACGGTACCTCCGACCCGGTGGTTCCCTATGGTGGCGGCACCGAGCACAACCTGAACCTTGCGACACTTTCGGCCGAAGATAGCGCCAAAGCGTGGGCGAAGATCGATCGCTGTGCGGAGAAACCGGAGAAGAGCAAGATCGAGCCCAGCGCAAAAGGCGGCATGGAGACTAAAGTCGACACCTACAACGGTTGCCAACAGGATGCGCCGGTCGTTCTGTACAGCGTCAAGGGCGCAGGGAATACCTGGCCTGGGGGAGAGCAGTACGAAGCGGAGAACGCAATCGGAAAGACGAGCTCGGATCTGAATGCGAATGAAGTGATCTGGAGCTTCTTCGTGAAGCGGAGGCTGCCGGCGCGGGGTGAAGAACAGAAGCAGTGATCCGCTGAAACTCGCGGATCGCGATCTTCATGAGATACCAGAAAAAACCCACCCTCTCGCCGTGAACGCGAGCAGGGTGGGTGCAGTCCGGTCTAAGTTCAGCGGAAAAGATTCAAGGTGTTGGTCACATCGTCGACGTAGTAGACGCTTCGGTGCACAACGATGAGTCCGAACAGAGCGCCGGTTCCCGGCGGGTTGCCACTGCTGTCAAGCAGTGTCCTCTTGATTTGCTCTCCATCGGGAGTCGTTTCTACCAGGTACCCGTTGTTCCCATTGACGGTCAGGATATCTCCGTTGGCAACGGTCAAGCCGAGAGGATCGTTGAGGCTACCCCCTTGGGAGACGACTGCGCCGATTCCAGCGGAGGTATCGCGGGTCAAAGGAACCGGAATTGCCGTAATGCGATTATTGAGGCTATCAGCTACGTAGAGCGTCTCCGCGTCGGCGTCCAGACCTAAGCCGGTCGGTCCGATTACCAGCGCCATCGGGTCGGTCCGCTCGGAGAAGCCAGATCCAATGACGGTCATCGACTGCAGGAAGGGCGGCGTCTTCGACTTAACATCAAGTGTTAGCCGCACCACGGTGCCCCCATGCACCACCTTGCCTCCGCCAGCAACCGTTCCGTTCAGGACGTTGGTAACGAACAGAGTAGCGCTGCTGCCCGAATCGAACGCCGTCATGTCCCAAGGGCCATTGATGAGGGAACCATAGAACGTCTCTGCCACGTTGCCCATGTTGTCGAGCACCAGCAAGCACCCAGCCTGCGCGGTGGCGGACGTGCCATCTGAGGTCGGCAGGCTGCCCACGATGACCCATCCGGCGCGCAAGACAGTGAGAGCCGTGGTCAATCCGACGCCACCGGGACAAGGACCGGGCAACTTGCTAGCGTCGATCTGAGCGAAAGAGCTGGTCGTGCCATCCGGAGCAATCTGAACGATGGTGGTTCCCGTTCCCTGCAGGTTAGCGCTGTTGTTGAAATTGCTGATCAGGATGTTTCCTGCCACCAGCGAACCAGAACTCCGCGGTACGCGAACAATGCCATATGGATTTACATCCTCATTGGCAGGAACGGTAGATGCGATGACGGAGATGCCGGGTTGGTTGCTGGAGTGAGTTCCCTGGGCCTGGGCGGAGAGGGCGCTAGCGGTGACGAGGGACGCTGCGCAAGCCCAGATTTTCAGTTGCGACAAATTCATGACGATCCTCCTGTGGCGAATCCTTGCCGAATTGAACGTTGTGGTTCCGCGCCGCCATCCCGCGAAACGAGGTGCCGGGCTGGGCATTTGCGGGGCACGTAGGTGGGCGTTAGCCTGGAAGCGTGCTGCGGATCAGTCTGTGGTGGAGGCGAAAGGGAATTGTCAGCAAGGTGTCAAAAGCATGTCACTTCTTGATGATTGGCAAACATTTGCAGGTTGCAAAAAGCTTGCGCGGGTGATCAGCGCAACGACTTCCTTAGTTCGCGGCGCAGGATTTTTCCCGAGGCAGTCTTAGGGACCTTGTCGACGAAATGGACTTGGCGCGGCTGTTTGTAGTGGGTGAGGCGGTCGGCAACGAAACCGCAGAGTTCGTCTCCGAGTTTCGAGCTGTCGACGAATCCGTCGCGCAGCGCGATGAAGGCGACGGGGATTTCTCCAGCTGCATCGTCGGGACGCCCGACGACTCCGCACTCTTTCACGGCGGGATGTTCTAGTAACACCGCCTCCACCTCCGCGGGGGCCACGGCGAAGCCCTTGTACTTGATCATCTCCTTGCGCCGGTCGACCACCCGATAGAAGCCTTCGCGGTCGCGCGTAACAATGTCGCCGGACCAGTACCATCCGTCGCGTAGAACCGCGGCGGTGGCCTGCGGTTCCTTCCAGTATCCCAGCATGAATTGCGGGCCGCGCATGACAAGTTCGCCGGGCTGTCCGGATGCCGCTTCGCTAAGGTGTTCGGGTGTTTCGCCGGGATCGATCTCGGAATGCAAGAGCACGCGGCAGTCAGTAGCGGCCAGAGGATGGCCGATGGAGTCGGGACGGTAGAGTTCAGGTTCAAGGAAGCCAACGTGAGTGACCGGGGAAGCTTCGGTCATGCCATAGCCCTGACAGACCGGGATGTTCGTGAGTGCCGTAAAGCGTCGCGCAAGATCAGGAGCTAAAGGCGCGGCTCCGGATTTCACCCAATGAACTTGATGGTCGCGGGGGAACTCGCCTGCCTCGGCCGCCTGGCACAGCGCATTCATGGCGGGGGGCACGAGAGGCATCATGGTCACGGCTTCGTCGCTGATCAGCTTCGTCATCATCTGCACCTGGAAGCGTGGCACCAGAATCAGCGTTGCACCCAAAATCAGGGCAGGATTCAGAACTACGTTCAGCCCGTAGATGTGGTAGAGCGGAAGACAGCAAAGAATGTGGTCGGCGGAATTGAGCCTGGTCCCATTCGGTCCGAGCAGTTGATACACGTTGGAGACCAGATTGGAGTGCGAGAGCATCACTCCCTTGGGCAGACCCGTTGTGCCGCTGGAGTAAGGGAGCGCTGCGAGCGCCTGTTGGGAGGAATGTTCAGGCTTGGGATACGCCGCCGTGACCGGGTTGAGCAGCTTGGCGAAGGGCTCGGTGCCAGACGCATGCTGGCGCGTCGTGTAAACGCGGCGGAGGTTCGGCAACCCTGCCAGGTTGATGCCTTCGATGTTGTCGCCGTCGGTGATCAGCAGAACGGCGCCTGAATTCTCGAGTTGATAACGGACTTCGCGCTCGCGATAAGTTGGGTTGAGCAGAGTAGGAATCGCCCCAACGAGTTGGATCGCGTGGAACGCGGTGCAGAATTCCCATGAGTTCGCGAGGAAAATGGCGACGACGTCACCGGGCTTGACTTCGTTGGCGATGAAGCCGCGAGCGATTCCTTCAACAGTGTCGCCGTATTCGGCGTAAGAGAGGCGGCGGCCGCAGGAAGCGTCGACCAGCGCAGTTTTCATCGCTTTACGACGGCATGAGTCGAGTACGAGATCGTGCAGAAAGAGATCGTGTGGATCGGCGTAGAGTTGGGTGCGCAGCATGCCGGGAGCGATTGTAACGGAAAGAAACGGATTCGAACGAACGGGCTAACTGGCCAGCTTGCGCAGAAATTCCCGTTCGTCCATGCGGTATTTGAAGGCTTTGCGTCCGTCGATGAAGACGACGGGAACTTCGTCGTTGTATTGGCGGCGGAGTTCGTAGTCCATGTCGACGTCGACCTCCTGCCAGGTGAAGCCGCCGCGGCGCGACAGCTTCGACAGGCTCTCTTTCACCACTTCGCACAGATGACATCCCTTGCGGGAATACACGACGACGGTGCGAGACTCTGGCATGCGAAGAGATTTTAGCGCGAGGAATCGGGGTATTTCCAGCGACAAAGTTAGCGAGGGCGCGAGTAGAGGTGGGAGAGGTCAGGTGGCCGGACCAGTGTGATGGATGACTGAGGTAGTTCGCCAAGGCAGCGTCTGCGGTACGGGAGATTCCAATCACTGCGCACAGCGGTGGACTCTGCTACTAAAGGCTATAGGAATACAAAGGTCCGAGCCGTCGCTTGGGTGCCGGTAAGTCCTGGAGCGGGGATAGCGGTAATCAAGCGACCTGGTAAGGCGGTTCTCTGCATTGGGAACGATCCCGTAAATCTGAACTTGCGCTGTTCGCTGCTGAAGGAGCATGGCTGGAATGTGCTCACCTCAGGCAACGGACATGAGGGGGTCATCCGGTTTGCTCAGGAGGTTGTGGATGCGGCGGTCGTCGATCTCAACGGCGACGCCGAATCTGCACTGATCACGGGCGAACTCAAGCGCTTGCGTCCGGAGGCCCCCGTCATCATTCCAGTGACGGTGGGAAGAAATCTCGCGAACGGAGCGACGCAGCAGGCGAATATGGTGATCGTGAAGTCGCACGAGGCCAGCCTGCTGGTTGATAGGCGGAGAGCCGCGTTGCCGGCCCAAATAACCAGGGAAGATCTTCTGCCGCCTGCCATGGAATGCCTGCCTCGAATGCGGGGAATCTTGTGGCGCCAGCCCCGAGTTTCAGGGCACGGTAGAATTCCTGCATGCAAGACCATCAAGCAAAACCTCTTCGTGGGAAGACGGCCCTTGTGACCGGCGCAGCCAGACGACTGGGACGAGCATCCGCTTTCGCCCTGGCGCAGGCAGGCGCCGACGTCGCGATTACGTTCAAGGACTCGGCCCGCGAGGCGCGGGAAACGGTCGTCGACCTGTCGAGCTTCGGGGTGCGGGCCTTTGGTCTGCGGTGCGACGTGACCGATGAAGCCAGCGTCCGCGCCATGATGAACGAGGCCGGGCGGGAATTGGGGCGTATCGACGTTTTGGTGAATAACGCCGCGAACTACGAGACGGTCGAGTTTGAGAAGCTGACCGTAAGGCAGTGGGATGCGATGTTCGCGTCGAACACGCGCGGGCCATTCCTGGTGTCGCGCGAGGCTCTCAAGTGGATGCGGCGGAAGCGCGCGCAATCCGCCGGGCCCCTGGAAGGGAAGATCATCAACATGGGATCGCTGGGCGGGCTGCGTCCGTGGGCGACGCACGCGCACTACTGCTCATCGAAGGCTGCGCTGCACATGCTCACGAAGGTCATGGCGAAAGCGCTGGCGCCGGAGATCGCGGTGAATGCCGTGGCTCCGGGGATGATCGATCTCGGAGAAAAACCGGCTGCGGCGTTCATGCGGAGCATGGCCAAACAGACTCCCATGCGCCGCAACGGGCGCGCAGATGAGATCGCCCAGGCGGTATTGTTCTTTGCGACCGCTCCGCAGTTCATCACTGGACAGATCCTGGCTGTTGACGGGGGACTGGGTCTGTAGTGCGGACGTCGGGGCGCGAAATAGCCATTGCAGCGGCGGCACGGTATATTGGGGCAAATGAAGCAATCGAAAGGCAGAACTACTTCGTTGACGGCCTCGTCGCCGGGGCACCTCTCTTCTCACTCGGGCTCATCAGGGCCACGGGTTGCCGTAGCCATCATGGCAGCTGGCAAAGGCACCAGACTGAAATCGCAGCTTCCTAAAGTGTTACATGAAGTGGGCGGCAAGCCGCTTCTGGAGCATGTGATCCGCTCGGCCGTGCGCATTGTCCCTGCCAAAGATGTGTACGCCATCATCGGGCACGAGGCTGAGCGCGTGCGCAGAGCCATGTTCCACACGGGAGTGAATTTTGTTCTGCAGGCCGAGCAGCGGGGAACTGGGCATGCACTCATCGTTGCCCGCCAGGCGCTGGCAGGGTATGACCACGTTATCGTGCTCTCGGGAGATGCTCCGATGATTACGCCGGAGACGATCGGGCGCCTGCGAAATTTTCACCTGGAAGAGCAAGCGGCGATGACGTTGTTGAGCGCGGACCTGGAGAATCCCACCGGATATGGTCGCGTGTTGCGGACGGGGCCCCGCAGCGCTGAGGTAAAGGCGGTCGTGGAAGAGAAGGCCGCGAGTCGCGCACAGAAAAAGATTCGAGAGATTAATTCCGGCTTCTACGTGTTTTCCGTGAAGGAACTCTACGGGAACATCGGGGAACTCTCAGCCAAGAATGCCCACCATGAGTATTACCTGACCGACATGGCCGAGGTGTTGCGCAAGGCCCGGCGGCGCGTGGTGGCGTGGAAAACGGCGGACGCGAGCGAGGTTCTGGGCGGGAACACACGGGCGGAGCTGGCGGATATCGACGAGAAGCTGCGACTGGCGAAGTGCCGTCAACTGATGGCGGACGGCGTGACCGTGTTTTATCCCGCCACCTGCGTGATCGACGCAGATGTGCAGGTCGCCGCTGACACAGTGATCGAACCCTATGTGCAGTTGCTGGGGAGGACGCGCATCGGCACAGCCAGCCGCATACGATCGTACTGCGTGATTCGTGACACTGAAATTGGCGACGGAGTCCTGGTCCGCCCCGGATCCGTGATGGAGGATGCGCGGGTCGGAGCGGGCGCGGTTGTGGGTCCGTACTCTCACCTGCGTCCCGGGAGCGAGATTGGCGAAGGCGCACATGTGGGGAATTTCGTCGAGACCAAGAAGATCAAGCTGGGCAAGGGATCGAAGGCGAACCACCTCACGTATCTGGGGGACGCGGAGATTGGCGCAGGCGTGAACATCGGAGCAGGAACGATCACCTGCAACTATGACGGCGTCCGCAAGCATACGACGGTGATCGAAGATGGTGTATTTATCGGCAGTGACAGCACGCTCGTAGCGCCGGTGCGCGTGGGAAAGGGCGCGTATGTCGGCGCGGCGTCGTGCATCACGGACGATGTTCCTGACGACGCTTTGGCGGTTGGACGCGCGCGGCAGATCGTGAAGGAAGGCTGGGTGCGGCACAGGCGCACGAACAAATAGGGTACTTCGTTTCGCGAAGTACCCACTCACTCTGGATGACACGCCCCTCGGGAATAGATTTAGTGCGTGACTGCGGCAAACAGTTCCGAGTGCATCAGCGACTGGAACTGCTGGTCGTTGGCCTTAAAGTGGACACCCACGTTCGAACCGTCGGAGTCCACAGTGGTGTTCTCCACTGCGATCTTCTCGGCCGGCGTGGCGCTCATCTTCTTGTAAAGCATGTAGCCCTTCAGCAGCGATGAAACCGTGGCAGCCGTCGTCGAGTCGGACGTCATGACCGCGAGATCAAAATTCACGCCGCTGTTGAAGCTCAGCGTGTAACGCGATCCCAACAGGCGCTTCTTGACGGAATCGTAGTCAGCGACCTTGGAGGCGTCGCCCATGGCCGAGCGCATCATGTTCTGCGTTCCAGCTTGGTCAAGAATGCTCCAGACCGGCGCGGAGTCGACGCTCGACATCATGTCGGCCATGTTGCCATTGGTATCCAGACCCAGAACCTGACCGTCGCGGGTATCAAGCGCAACGCGAATTGAGGTCGAATCGCCGAACAGCAGGGTGCTGTCGTCGAGGAAACTCATGACGAAGCCGCCGTCCATCGGGTAAATCTCTGCCGTGCCGTACTTCTTGGGCACGAACTTCTGCAGCTTCATCTTCTTCAGTACGGCCTTCATATTGAAGGGGCCGGCAGCCACGCCCACGGTCTTGACGCCTTGCTTGCCGGCGCGAAACGAGGCGAAGGTGAGCGTGTCAACATCTTTGTCAGGATCGAGCCCAATGGCCTTGAGAGCCAGCTCAAACTGCTTAATGTTGTCGGGCATCAGTTGCTGCTTCAGGGCCATGGCGGTGGGTGAGTCCTTAAGAGCGCGGTAGTCGACCGAAATCAACTGCAGCAGATCGCCGGGGACACAGGTGCGCGCGGACGAGTTCAGTGGCATGGCATAGGCCATGCTCACCAGAAGGAACGAAGCCATACAAATCTTGAACAGTTTCATAACGCCTCGAATCAGAAAACGGATAGGGATTGCGTGTACCTTCACTTGGATGCACGAAGGGCCCTTGTCGTTAATAGATCGCTTTATTCTATTTTACTTGCACGCCAAGTGAACGGAACAAAAGTACATGCCCATTGACCGGTTGGAGTCCGGGACGGAAATCGCCCAAGAATGCCCCTAGTCGTCGTCCGGGTCGATTCTTGGGCTCTTGTCGTTCAGAAAGTAGGCCGCATTCAGCGGTGCATTGATGGTCTTGAAGGTGATCGGCGTCTGATTGAAGTCGAAACAGTCGGAGAGATTGTCCGCATAGGCATCGGCGTAGCCTAGCGATGACAGGCTGAACGTCTGCTCGATCAGATTCAGGATGCTTCCGAAGTCGTGGTTGACGTGAGAGATATACCCAGCCTTGGCATAAGGGGAGACCACAATCAGGGGCACGCGGAAGCCGTAGACATATCCAGATCCCCAACTGGTGCCGTGGCTGACGATCGAGGGCGGCGCAACGTGGTCGTACCAGCCTCCCCAATCGTCCCAAGTGATGACGATGGCCGTGTTCGACCAGTAGGCGCTGGTGCCGATGGCGTTTACGATGGAGGCCACCCAGGATGGTCCGCCGGTGGTGGCCGTGGACCCGGCATGATCGGAGTTTGCTCCCGTGGGAATGACCCAGCTGACTTGCGCCAGCTTTCCACTCGTGATGTCGGTGAGGACTTGAGTCTCCGGAATGATGACGCTGTTGGTCCAGTCCGATCCGACGCAGGCCGTGGCGTTGGGCGGTGGAACATTCGGTCCACACATGTGCTGAATCGCGTTGGGGCCAGTCCACAGAGAGCCGGCGGAGGGCGTGTAGTAGCGCCAGGTGATTGCTTTGCTGTTGAGTTCGTCGGTCAGTGTGGGATGGTCGAAACATGGATAGGTGGTGCTGGATTCTTTGCCGCTGGGATCAATCAAGTAGACAAATTCCGCGGGAGGAGCCAAGCAGCCGGTGTGGTTGCCGGCACGGGGCACGCCGCCGGCATTCTCGGCGACGAACAGGTTGCTGGTCGCGGTGGGCGCCGACGTGCCAGAAATAATGAACTGGTGCGCGGGAAAGCTGGGCCCCTGATTCGTCTGAAACATGCGGTCGCCAAAGGTGTACTGTTCCGCCATCTGAAAATAGGGTTGAACCTCCGACGGATTGACGTACCAAAATTGCGGAGTGGGCGGAGGACAGTTAGTGGCACCTGCAGAACACGTCACCGGAATCAAGTCGGCGCCGTCCATCTTCCCGCCGTCATACATGGCGACGAATGCGGAGTGCGCATGGCTCAGGTCGTAGTTCACGCCTAGATCGCCGAGGCTGAGCGCGGCGGTCTGGCCGCTGGAGTTGACCCCGCTGCTGGCGATGTCCGCCCCTTTTGCCATGAGCACAGTATCATGAAACAGATTGTCGGGAGTCCGGTTCTCCTGGAAGATGATGACTACATGCTCGATCTTCCCGGGCGATCTGGGCCCGATGTTGGTGGCCGATTTTCCACCGCAACTGTTCAGGCTGAGCACGAGCGCGCTGGCGCACAGGAGCGACAGCGAACAATATAGGGATGAAGTGTGTTTCATGGGGCCACGACCTCGGCTGCAGGCGTAGGGTTCACGTCTGTGGATGTGTAACCCGGGAGAGGAGGTTTCCACGCGCTGGCCTGCAAAAATGATTAGGCACGGGCCGCCTCAGCTCTGGGGGCCGGCGGAGACGTGGCCAGCGAAGTAGCTACGAAAGGGCTGTTCTCCGGCGGCGTACCTCCGCGGCAAAGGCCTGATCTTTCAGAGATGCCAGGTTGATCTCTACATTGGCCATGGCCCCGGTGAGGGCCGCACCGGCCAGAGCCATGGCGGTGGTCAAGTCCGACTTCATGTTGGGGTTTGTGATGGGATCGAGTGACTTGACGATCTGCGCAACCTCGTGGGCCCGTTCGGCGACGCTGAGGGGGACGGCGGTCGCTTCTTGCAAGGCGGCCTCGATCATGGCCTCACCGGACTTTTCATCCGTGGCCCCTTTGGCCTGCTTGTAAGCCTTCATGACGGAGTTGTAGGACTCAGCGTCGGCGTCGACGGCGGCTTTGAGTTCCTCTCGCAGGGGAGTCAGGCGGGCGATGGCGGCGCTGAGCCGCGCCTCGTATTGGAGGTACGCCTTTTTTCCACGCGACATGGAGGCGACCATTACGGCGAGACCGGCGGCCATCGCCGCCGCCGCGGCAGAAGCGCTGCCGCCGCCGGGAGTCGCGGTGGGGGCGGCGAGCTGCTCGACAAAAGGTTCTACTCCGGCGCGCAGGCCGCCGACGGCCATTTTGCCTCCCATGACGGAGGCGAGACGGTTTTCCAGGATCAGCGACGAATCGAAATTCTCGACCTGCAGGAACCATTCGGCGGCCTGTTCCAATGCCTTCTTCGGGATCAACCCGACGATCTCGCTCGACACCGGAGTAACGCCATAGCGCTCGGCTTCACGCTTGACCATCTCAAATACGCGGTGCACGGGAGTTTGCTCATAGTCGGTAAGGTTCATCGAGACCTGGGCCAAACCGCGTACGAGAAAACCGGCGCCCTTCACGAAGCGCATACCTCCATTCGAGAAGCGCACCGCCTTGGCGATCTTTTTAGCGACGTCGACGTCAGGAGTGTTGAGAAAGATGTTGTAAGCGATGAGGAACTTGCGCGCGCCGACCACCGTTGCGCCTGCCGTGGGATGTACGCGAGGCTCGCCGAAGTCGGGACGGCGCGCGGGATTGGTCGCGATCTCGGCTCGGATACCTTCGAACTGGCCGCGGCGAATATTTTCCAGGCCCTGGCGTTCGGGAGTTCTGGCGGCGGCTTCGTACAGGTACACAGGAAGCTGAAAGCGCTTCCAGATTTGCTCGCCGACATGGTTCGCCATCGCGACACAGTCTTCGATCGTGACGCCGTCGATGGGGATGAACGGAACGACGTCGGCCGCTCCCAGGCGCGGATGGGCACCCGAATGGGCGTTGAGGTCGATGAGTTCCGCTGCTTTGCCCACGCCGCGAATCGCAGCTTCTTGAATGGCTTCGCGCTCGCCGACCAGCGTGATGACGCAGCGGTTGTGATCGGAGTCCATTTCGCGGTCGAGCAGGTAGACGCCGGGCATCTTCATGGCGTCGATGATGGCGTCAACTTTGGCTTTGTCGCGGCCTTCGGAGAAATTCGGAACACATTCGACGAGCGTGGACATAGGTAGGAAGAATAGCTGGGGCGAGATACTGCTGCAACTCTCGTATTTGCCAAGGAGGCTAGAATGTGGTCATGCGCGCGCTGAGATGGGTGGCGATCCTGTACTGGCTTATGCCGGTGGCGGCGTCAGATCTGCATAGTCGAGTCAACCTTGGCGAAATCCTGCAGAACCCAGCCCTCCTCCATCGAATGAGCTTGATGTGGGAATACCCTCCGAACGTCGCCCTCTACGTTTACGGAGATGGAAGGCTGATACTCCAGGCGTATCCCGTGATCCCCGACGACCCGGACAACCCGATTGCAATGACCAGGCGCAATGGTCTTGTCCCGACCTGCAAAAACAAGATCGCCTCCGACGACGTCAGTGCTCTCATCCGATGGATGATCGAGAAACATTTCTTCGACTTGCCCGACAAGAGCTTCGCGTATAACACGGCCGCACTGCAGCGGAGGAAGCTTGAACTGCACACAATCGCTGTCGACAGCGGCAAGGAAAGGGCGGCTCGGACTTTTGCTGTTGGCAAGTATGGGGATCAGGATGAGTCTCTCCCGGCGAACTTCGTGGCCCTTGAAGACGCACTGGCCAAGATGAGAGATTCTGCCTTTCCGCCAGCTCAGAGGCCTTGCGGAGTCGCACCTGGAATTAAGTTTGGAAGCGAAACATCCGACTAATCCTGCCGACCGAAGAATTTTCCCACTCCCAGCCGCACTTGCACGGTGTTGATCCCTGGATTTGGTGTCGCCAGGCCTGCATTCGAGATGTGCATGTAGCGCAGCTCGAGGTTGACGTTGCGCTTCGTGCCGAGGATGTGCATGCCGAGCGCGGCCTGGTCCATGAAGTTCACCGTGTTGGTTCCGGTGGGAACGTTGTGGTCGGTGAAGAGGACGCCACCGGTGAGCTCCAGATAGGGCGAGATGCGTCCGTGGCGCTGGAAGTTCCACTTCAGCCCGAGCGGATCGAAGCCCACGCCGTAGGCTGTGTTCGCCGGTTGGAAAACCAGAAAGACAGGGACGGCATCGACTGCATATTCGAAGCGCCCGCGGAGAAAGCTGGGCAAGTGCGGGCCGGTAAGAACCCACCCGTAGCGCAAGCCGGCGTTGAAGACTCCGGTGTTGCCGCGTCCACCGCTGACGGAGTGCCCACCCCCCGCCCAGATTTGAACTTCGTTGCTGCCTTTTTCAGGAGCAGCCTGAGCAACAGCAAAGATCGGCGTCAGCAGGACTAGGAGGGCAAGGAATGAGCGCATGGTTTGGAGTTTCGAGGTGCACAAACGACGGCGCGAAGACGACGACTCACAATACAGGAAAAGAAGGCACAGCGACAAACCTGACCGAGTTCAGCGACGGCCGCGAGGTTGTTGCGCGGCCAGATGCATCAGGTCGTGAGCGACACGCGAGGTGTTGTGGCGCGCCACGCCGCCTTCGTCAAGGTAAGCCCCGAGGACGGGAATCACTCCGAGTGCTTCGATGGCATCGAGGTCGTTGACGATCTGGCAGGCGCCTTCGCTGGCGTACTTGGTCTTGAGTTCATCGGAGGCTGGAGTCTGGTTGATCAGCGCGTAATCGAAGATCTGTTTCTGCGCGTGACGATTGAGCGCCCGAATATGATCGGCAGCTGTCAGGCCCAGGCTCTCGTTTGCCTGGGTCATCAGATTGCAGATGTAGACCCTGGTGGCGGGCGATTCGACGATCGCTTGCGCAATGCCGCGGACCAGCAGGTTGGGGATCAAGCTGGTGAAGAGCGATCCGGGACCGATCGTGATCATGTCGGCATTGGCGATGGCGTCGAGAGTCTGCGGCATCGGCCCCACGTCGGGCGGTACTAGAGATAATTCCCGGATGCGTCCCTTGCTAGCGGTGATTTTAGTTTCTCCGCGGACGCGGGTGCCGTCTTCCATGAGAGCTTCGAGTTCAATGTTCGAAGTGGTCGCGGGATAGATGTGGCCGCGCGTGACGAGGATCTCCGACGAAAGTCGTACGGCTTCGGAAAAATCTGAGGTCAGGGAGGTGAGCGCCGCCAGAAACAGGTTGCCGAAGCTGTGGCCTTCGAGCCCGGAGCCTTTTTCGAAGCGGTGACGGAAAAGCTTGGAGAGAAGCGCTTCGTCTTCGCTGAGGGCAACGATACAGTTGCGGATGTCGCCCGGCGGCAGCATGTTGAGTTCTTTGCGTAGGCGGCCGCTGGAGCCGCCGTCATCGCTGACGGTGACGACGGCGCACAGATCGCGGATCATCGATGAATCAGTGGGAGCCGATTGCGCCGTGGGCGGGAGCACATAGCGCTTGAGCCCCTTGAGCAGCGTTGAAAGTCCAGTGCCACCGCCGATGGCGACTACGCGGAGACCGCGCTCGCGCGCGGTCTTGACCAGCGAGGGGGACTCGGCGGTTTTGGTTTCCATCGAGGGATCCTTGCAGGTCAACTATGCAGGCTCTTCTTCGCCCATGTCGCCGTCCGAGGAGCCGAGTTCGGCGCCCGGATCGGGATAGAGCAATTCGGTGAAGCGCGGATCCTCCGCTAGATTCTGGAAATCGGAATCGTTGCGCGCCTGAAAACGCAGCTGGGCGTTTAGGCGCAAAGCTTCATCCAGACGTCTGAGGGAATCTTCGACGTGGCCCGTGAGGCAGTCGAGAGCGGCCAATCCGTACACCACGTAGTCGGCTTTGGCATTCTGCTTGAGCAGCTTTTCCAACTGTTCGCGGGCCGTGACGTAGTCGCCGACGTTCATGAGAGAAACAGCGTAGTCGAAGTGCTCCTCGGGGGTTTTGAACTGCGTGGCCGCCGAGCGCTCCAGATGCTGGTTACAAATATTGAGATGGATGCGGGCGCGGTCGATCAGTTCTTTGATCGGTCCGGCGACGACCTTTTGGAAGTGGGGCTTGGCCTTGTCGAACTTGTGCTCCTGCATGGCGCGCAGTCCTGATTCGTAGCTCTGCAGCGCCTGTGCGTAACGGGGATCTTCCGCCACGGTCTTTTTCGCGGTAGGTTTCTGAACCATGTGCAAAACTCTTCCTGTGCTCTTGGTAATGGGGAACTCCTTGCGAATCTGCTTTCCAGTTGAGCAGTAAAGTATCGCCCAAACAGTGGGTGAAGGTCCAGTTGACCACTCGGAGTACCGGGGGCCGGAGCCCGACTAGTTCATGGTGGAGGCCGCCATCAGATCGATCTGCTTCCACTCGCCCTTGATGATTCCAGCGCGGATCTGGGTTGCGGTCTTGCCCTTCTGGTGCTGCTCGTACGAGTAATAGAGCTCCTTGAGGCAGGTGGCACACTGCGCGCCGTGCGTGTTCTCAAAGCAGCTGTGCAGGCTGTTGTGGCCCATGCGGTCGCAATAGCAGTAGCAGGGCTGCTGGTGGAGAACGTTGGGAATCTTCGCCGCCAGTTCGTAGGCGTGGGTCTGGTAGGGATTCTGTGCGTCGGCACCCCAGAGGTCAGCCTTGGTCAACAGGGGAGGCAGTTTCGTGCCTTTCGGCGGAGGCCCGACATTGTAGGCCGGGACGCCACCTTCGTCCCGCGGCGAGGCCCACTGGGCCGACATGCTCAGGGCGATCAGGAAGAGAGACGCCAGGGTCAGGCTGCGGTAGACGATCTTGTTCTGGAAGAAACGGCTGATCATGAGAGGTCCTTGCGTTCGCTTATTGTAACCTGCCGCCGAAGATGGCTGAAAGTGTACGAGTCATGTCCTTCTAGGCGGACGCCAAGGGCGAATCACTTCCGCTGGCGTGCGATCTGTATACAATAGCAAGACATGCCAGAGACGTCTTCGGACTCGAGTTCAGTCGTCCAGACCACCGCACGCGCATCGTCGCCGGGCGCCCCGTCGGAGGCGGTACCACTCGCCACCCAGCGCCTGGGGAGCGGGATCGGCGTCTGGGTGCGCGACCTGATTATCTCGCTGGCGATCTCTGCCTTCATTATTATCTTCCTCTACCAGCCGGTGAAGGTTGAGGGAACCAGCATGATGCCCTCGCTCGAGGACCAGGAACGGATCTTCGTGAACAAGTTTGTATATCGGCTGGAACCCATTGAACGCGGGGATATTGTGGTCTTCCGCTATCCGCGCGATCCTTCCAAGAGCTACATCAAGCGCGTGATCGGGATGGCGGGCGACCGCATCCGCATCGACGGTGGCCAGGTGTACGTGAACGAGCAGGCGCTCGACGAGGACTACGTTCCTCCGGCCTATAGCGATTCCCGGTCGTACCCGGAAACGACGGTTCCGGAGAACAGTTTCTTTGTACTCGGCGACCATCGCTCGATGTCGAACGACAGCCGCGATTTCGGTCCGGTCAACCAGAGCTTTATCTACGGCAAGGCGGTGTTCGGGTACTGGCCGATGGATAAGCTGGGACGCGTGCGCTGAGTTCTGAGTACAGAGTACCGAGTACTCGCACCCAGGGCCATCGCCGCCCGATCAGCCCTTTTCGATCTCACCAATCCACAGATTTCTTTTCGGAATCCGCGTTCTACCCTTGGCCCCCACGCTATGAACTGATAAGATTCATAAAATCCACTCACCGGAGCGAGAATGCAGGCTATCCTTGCGCTGGAGGACGGCAGAGTCTTCCGAGGCAAAGGCTACGGCGCCAAAGGCGAATGCTACGGCGAAGTCGTTTTCAATACTTCCATCACTGGCTATCAGGAAATTTTTACTGACCCCTCCTACTCGGGGCAGATCGTCGTCCTGACTAACCCGGAAATTGGCAACTACGGCACCAACCACGACGACAACGAAGCTACGCGTCCGTGGATCGAAGGGCTGATCGTGCGCGAGTTCTCGCGCGTCAGCTCGAATTGGCGCTCGCAGCAGGTGGCCGAGGAGTATCTGGAGCAGTTCAAGGTGCCGGTGCTGTCGGACATCGACACGCGGGCGTTAGTGCGGCATCTGCGCGATCACGGCGTGATGCGCGGCGTGGTGTCGACCATCGAGAGCGATGCCGCCAAGCTGATCGCGAAGGCGCGGTCCATTCCCAAGATGGACGGGATGGATCTGGCTAAAGAGGTCAGCACGAAACGGCCATACGTGTGGGAAGTGGGCGAGCGCTCACACGAACCGGTTGCCGTGGTCGGGGTAAAGGATGAGCCTCCGCGATTTCACGTTGTGGCCTATGACTTCGGCATCAAGCAGAACATTCTGCGCAAACTGCGCGGCGAAGGCTGCAAGGTGACGGTGGTCCCGGCGCAGACTCCCGCGGAAGATGTGCTGGCTTTGAAGCCCAACGGAGTTTTTCTATCGAATGGGCCGGGAGATCCTGAGCCGTGCACGTATGCGGTGGATTCGATTCGCCGGCTCATGGGACGGCAGCCGATCTTTGGCATCTGCCTGGGGCATCAGCTGACCGGGATCGCTCTGGGCGGGAAAACCTTCAAGCTGAAGTTCGGGCACCACGGTGGAAATCATCCGGTGAAGCAGTTGAAGACCGGGAAGATTGAGATCACGGCGCACAACCATAACTTCGCTGTCGATCCGGACTCCCTGGCCGACAGTGAAGTTGAGCTGACGCACGTCGACTTGAATGATCAAACGCTCGAAGGATTGCGGCACCGGAACCTGCCGTTGTTCAGCGTGCAGTATCACCCGGAAGCCGCACCTGGACCGCATGACTCGCATTACCTGTTCAAGGAATTTACGAAGCTGATGGAGGAGTGGAAAGGGTGAAGGGAAGTCTGCTTACTTGCGCTTTCCTCGCCGGCGTGTGCTGACCGCTACTTTCGCATGTACGGAATCGTGCCCGGAGATTGTGACCAGTGCTAAGAACGCGTTGGCTTGAGGATGTGGTGGAAAGCCGCTTGGTAATGCCGAAGTGATCATTCGCGATGCATCGAAAGACGCGGACGGTCCCGAGTGTGCCTGCGGCCGATTTGGCTCCATCCTCTGGCCCGGATGGGCCGACGCAAACGGCCGGACAGCACTGGGACAGCTACGCGCCGGCCGGTATTGGATAACGTACATGAACCCGGATGACGGCGAGTCGTTTTACGTGTCGATTGAAAAAGGCAAAAGACCGAGGCGAGCTCTTAGGCTCCAGACCGATCATGGGAGTGGCCGCGGTTACCTGATTGATGTGGAACGCAACGAAACTGAGCCCACTGGATGGACAAAACCCCTTTCACCCTCAAATGCCCAAACGCACTGACATCTCGAAGATCCTGATCCTCGGCTCTGGCCCCATCATCATCGGCCAGTCGGCCGAATTTGATTATTCCGGCACCCAAGCCTGCAAGGCGCTCAAGTCCGAGGGCTATGAAGTGGTGCTGGCGAACTCGAACCCGGCCACCATCATGACCGACCCGGAGTCGGCCGATCGCACCTATATCGAGCCGCTCACGCTGGAGTATCTGGAAGAGATCATCCGCATCGAGCGGGAAATGGCGCCTGGCGCTGGTTTTGCTGTGCTCCCGACCGTGGGCGGGCAGACCGCGCTCAATCTGGCGATCGAACTTTCTGACGGCGGCGTTCTGGAAAAGTACAACGTGATCCTCATCGGAGCGAACGTCGAGGCCATCAAGAAAGCGGAAGACCGTCTCGTCTTCAAAGACGCCATGCAGCGGATTGGGCTCGACGTTCCCAAGTCCGCACTGGTCAACAATACGAAAGACGGGCTCGAGTTTGCGGGTAAGATCGGCTTCCCGGTGATCATCCGGCCTTCGTTCACGCTCGGTGGTTCGGGCGGCGGCATCGCGTACAACCGCGAAGAGTTGGTCGAAGTTCTGAGCCGCGGCCTCGATTTCTCTCCGGTGCATGAAGCGCTGATTGAAGAGTCGGTGCTGGGATGGAAAGAATTCGAGCTTGAGGTGATGCGCGACACCAAAGACAACGTCATCATCATCTGCTCGATTGAAAATTTTGACCCGATGGGCGTGCACACCGGAGATTCGATCACGGTTGCGCCCGCGCAGACGCTTACCGATCGCGAGTACCAGGCCATGCGCGACGCCTCGATTGCGGTGATCCGCGAGATTGGCGTCGACACCGGTGGATCGAACATTCAGTTCGGCGTAAATCCCGAGACCGGGCGGATGGTGGTGATCGAGATGAACCCGCGGGTCTCGCGCTCGTCGGCCCTGGCATCGAAGGCCACAGGGTTCCCGATCGCGAAGATTGCCGCGAAACTTGCGGTTGGCTACACGCTCGACGAGATTCCCAACGACATCACGCGGAAAACTCCAGCGTGCTTTGAGCCGACGCTCGATTATGTCGTCGTAAAGATTCCGAAGTGGCAATTCGAGAAATTCCCCGGCGCCGACGACACACTGGGACCGCAGATGAAATCGGTGGGCGAAGTCATGGCCATCGGGCGCACCTTCAAGGAAGCACTGATGAAGGGCATCCGCTCGCTGGATACCGGTAAGCGCGTGGGCGGCGAAAAAATCGAACCGAAGATTCTGACCAAGCGGCTGGTGACGCCGCATCCGGAGCGGCTGGCATACGTGCAATACGCGCTTCGTCAGGGACACACGGTGAAGCAGATCGCGAAAATGACCTCGATGGACCCGTGGTTCCTGTATCAACTTAAGGAAATCAACGACCAGCAACTGGAGTTGGAAAAGCACCCCATGGAGTCAATCCCAACGGAGGTGTTGCGCGCCTCGAAGCGCATGGGATTCTCCGACGGGCGTCTGGCCGGTGTGTGGCGGCTGGACGGCCAGGAGAAGGTTCGCCACCTGCGCAACAAGCATGGTGTGATGCCGGTCTACAAGCGCGTCGACACCTGCGCCGCCGAGTTCGAGAGCTTTACACCGTATCTTTACTCGACCTACGAAGAGGAAGACGAGGCGGCGCCGACCGATAAGAAGAAGGTCGTTATCCTCGGCAGCGGGCCCAATCGCATTGGGCAGGGAATCGAGTTCGACTACTGCTGCTGCCATGCGTCATTCGCGTTGCGCGATGATGGCTACGAGACGATCATGATCAATTGCAATCCTGAGACCGTCTCAACCGATTATGACACCAGCGACCGCCTTTACTTCGAGCCGCTGACGTTCGAAGACGTGTGGGCGATCTACCAGCACGAAACGTCGAAGGGTGCGCCGGTGGGCGTCATCGTGCAGTTCGGCGGGCAGACTCCGCTAAACTTGGCATTGCCGCTGAAGCACGCGGGCGTAAAGATCATCGGCACCTCGCCCGAATCGATCGACCTGGCCGAAGACCGCAAGCACTTCAACAAGCTGCTCGAAGAGTTACAGATTCCGCAGGCGCCGGGCGTCATGGCCACGTCGATCGAGGAAGCCATTGAGGGCGCGGGGCGCATTGGATATCCCGTGCTGGTGCGGCCCTCGTACGTGCTCGGCGGCCGCGCCATGGTGATCGCCCACGATGAGGCGGCGATCATTCGGTACATGAAAGAGGCGGTCGAGTATTCGCACGATCGCCCCGTGCTGATCGATCACTTCCTTGAGGACGCGGTTGAAGTCGACGTCGATGCCCTTTCTGACGGGGAAGATGTCGTGATCGGCGGGATCATGCAGCACATCGAAGAGGCGGGAGTGCACTCCGGCGATTCGTCGTGTGTGTTGCCTGCGGTCGATATCCCTCAGGCGCTACTGGAACGGATGCGCGACTACACCTTCAAACTGGCGCGCGCGTTGAAAGTCGTTGGGCTGATGAATATTCAGTTTGCCATCCCACGCGGAAACGGCCACGACGGTGAGGGCGACAAGGTCTACGTGCTCGAAGTGAATCCCCGGGCGTCGCGCACGGTGCCTTTCGTTTCCAAGGCGACTGGCGTCCCGATGGCAAAGATCGCCGCGCGCCTGATGACCGGCCGCAAACTGCGCGAGTTCCTGCCGGAGTTCGTCGAGCGCCGCGCCGACCTCGACACCGGAAGCCACTTCTACGTGAAGTCTCCGGTGTTCCCGTGGAACAAGTTTCCGGGTGTGGATACGGTCCTCGGCCCGGAGATGAAATCGACCGGCGAAGTGATGGGCGTGGCCGACAACTTCGGCGAAGCCTTCGCCAAGGCACAACTCGCCGCAGGACAGAAGTTGCCGACCCAGGGAGCGATCTTCATCAGCGTGACCGACCATGACAAGACGCACGTTGCCCCCGTTGCCCGCAAGTTTGTAAACATGGGATTCAAGCTGGTCGCTACCGCTGGCACGGCCGACGTGATCGAAGCCGCCGGCATGAATGTGGACCGCGTCTACAAAGTGAAAGAAGGTCGGCCCAACGTGGTCGATTTCATCAAGGGCCAGCGCATACAGCTCATCGTGAACACGCCCACGGGACTCGAGCCCTGGTTCGACGAAAAGGCAATCCGCCGGGCGGCGGTGACGGCGCGTATTCCGACGATCACGACGTTGGCGGCCGCGAGAGCGGCTGCCGAGGGGATCGAGGCGCTTCAGCGGGGGGAAGTAAACGTGAAAGCGCTGCAGCATCTGCACGCGGAGAGAGCAGTGCGAAGATAGTTCGCGTTATTTCTTGTTTCTCAGTGCCACGCTGGTAAAGTCGCCGATCTTTCGCCATCCCTTGGTATAGCACGAGTCTCCGATTCTGAGACCGATTCTCTCACCGAGTCTCCCGGTGCGACATTGCGCACGTCTACCGGGGAATTGATTATGCTTCCTTCTACAACATCGGCATCTATAGTGGCCGTTTGAACCCACATCCACTCGCCCTTATCTCCATCGCGAAATAGCTTTTTCACAGCGACCGGTTTTGGGCGGCGGTGTTGGCAGGCGAGGACAAATTCCGGCCGACGAGCTCGAGCTCTCGATGCAGCTGCTTGCAATTGAGCGTCTGCATCTTCAGCCATGACGACGGGATCATTTGTCCAATCCAGAATCGTCCTCAGGGGTCTATCGTTTCGCAAGGCAGCTTGAATCTCGCGGTCGTAGGGGCGAAGGTGTCCCGTCTCGGGAAAGCTCACACCGAGACAGTTCAGATCCACAAACTCTGCAGCCAGTTGGCACATTTTCCGATAGCACTGAGCCTTCTCCCCCCTCGTTGGCGACTTAGGGCTCATGAGGTCGATCGAGAACCATGCGTTGTGTTCACGTACAGCCTTCTGCTGACGCATGTCTCTGAATTCTGCAATTGCTTGTTCCAAATCCGCCGGGATGTTAGGCGTTTCGCATGTTGTTGATCATCACGACCATGTTCTCGAAATGAACGAGTTAGGGGAGGTGTGTTGTGTGCGTATTGGTTCGATTCCTTGCGTAGTGGACGTGCCCACGCTTTGAGAATGGAGGCATGCAGCAGTTCGTCTGTCAGCGTGATTGGGTGACCTAGCAGCAGTACAACCGAGACAAGATCAAGGTCGCCGCCGTTTCTCTGGGGTCGGAGAAGGGATCGAATAGCCGCGACCAACGACATTTGGATGTGAATGGTGCATCAGAGTTGGACCAAGCTATCCAGTTAAGAGTTGAGCAACCTGGACCCCGAACACTGTATCCTATAGCCTAGTTTACGTTTCGTTCGCCGAGGCTCCCCATGCTGCTGCACGGAATTTTTCCTCCCATCACTACGCCGTTCTACCCAGACGGCAATGTTTATTACAAGAAGCTCGAATCGAACGTGGAGCGCTACTCGCGCACGCCTGTGGCCGGCATTGTCGTGCTGGGATCGACCGGCGAGGCGATCATGCTGTCGGATCAGGAGCGGCGCGATGTGCTGAAGGTGGCTCGCGCGGCTGCGGCCCCGAACAAAGTTCTGATTGCTGGCACCGGCATCGAATCGGCGATCGAGACGCTGCGGCTGACCGAATGCGCCGCCGAACTCGGTTACGACGTCGCCATGGTGCGCACGCCGCACTATTACAAGAAACAGATGCAGCCGGCCAACCTGCTGGCTTTCTATCGCACCGTCGCAGACCGTTCGCCGCTGCCCGTCATTATTTACAACTTCCCGCAGGCCACCGGTTACGACATCCCAGCCGAAGTGGTGATCGAGCTGGCCGGCCATCCCAACCTGATCGGCATCAAGGAGTCCAGCGGCGACGTGGAAAAAGTCCGGAAGATAGACGAAGGTACGCGCCACGTCAAGCGCAGCGCCACCGTCACCGAGACATTCGATGCGGTCACGCCGCGCATGCTTGCAGCCGCTGCTGCAGGATCGAACGGCGAGGGCGGGGAACTGGTGCAGGTGGGAGGACTATCGGGTGGTTCAAGCAGCAAGCCGTCCTCGTCTGCCGTCACCGTCGTGGGCAAGATGAAGACGCGACCGAAGGAAGTTGGATTCCAGGTGATGGTTGGAGCCGAGCAGAAACTGTATCCATCGCTCGAGGCCGGGGCGGTGGGGGCGATCCTCGCTTTCGCCTGTCCGGCGCCTACGGCGTGCTACGAAATCTATGCCGCGTGGAAAGAAGGCGACCCTGAATTAGCACACTTGAAACAGGAACGAATCGTGAATGGTGCGCAGCGAGTCGGCGATCTCGGTGTTCCCGGGTTCAAGCATGGTATGGACTTCAACGGTTACTACGGTGGCCCCTCCCGCCTGCCGTTCCTGCCGCTGACTGCCGACGTGAAAGCTGAGATCGAGCGCACCCTCGCAGACGTGAGGAACTGAACTGGGAAGCCGGTGAAGAAGAAACAATCCTCGCGTCCCAACTTCCCGAAAGTTTCCGAGGAGATGAAGGCTTGGTCCGCCGCCATAGGGAGCGAGATCGCAGGATGGCCCCGAGTCAACACGCGATCCTTTTTCGGATTCACAGCTCTCTACCGCAGAGATAGGATTTTCGCGCTCTTGCCCTGCACGCGCGGGATGGAAAGCGCGACCTCGCTGGCCTTCAAGTTGGAGTCTCCGACACCAGCTCTCCTCCTGCGTCTCGCTGGAGATCCACACATCAAGCCGACGCAGGTGGTCAAGACAGGCTGGTTTACCTTTGAACTTTCTTCCGACGCCGACCTGCACAGCGCCCTCGACTGGCTGGGAACGGCCTACGAGGCAGACGGAAAGAATAAGAAGTCAAGGTAGCTGCCCTGCACTTGTGATTAGGATCATACCGGAGTATAGTTTGTTCTAACGAACGTTCGAATTAGTTTAGAGTGTTGCGACAGTATGGGGAGTCCTTCCACCACGACTCGAGTTGCTTCCCGCCGACACCGCGACTCGGCCGCACCGGCCACCAGATATGACCGGCGCCTGGCGGAGATCCTGACACACGCCACGGAAGTTTTCTGCCGAAAGGGCTACGTTGGGGCCTCGATGCGCGACCTCTCGCGCCAGAGCGGCATGTCGCTGGCAGGACTCTACTACTATTTCGAGTCGAAAGAGCGGCTGCTGTATTTGATCCAGAAGCACACGTTCACCACGATCGTGCAGCGGCTGAAAGCGCGACTGGAAGGGGTAACAGACGTCGAAGAGCGCATCCGGATTTTCATTCTGAATCACCTGGAATATTTTCTGGCGAATCAGGCCGCCATGAAAGTGCTTTCGCACGAGGCCGAAGCGCTGAAGAACGGTTTCGCGTCGGAAGTCGCGGCCATCAAGCGGGAATACTACCGCATCTGCGTTGGCCTGCTCGACGATCTGAAGGCCGCCCGCAGCCTGCAGTTTTCCACGCGCATCGCCGTGCTGAGTCTGTTTGGAATGATGAATTGGATTTACACCTGGCACAATCCACGCGTGGACGCGGATGCCGCGTCAATTGCCCGCGAGATGGGCGATCTGTTGCTGCGGGGCGTGATGACAGGGTGCAAAAGTCCGCAAAGAGCGGGCTGAGACAAGAGTTCGAGTACTCAGAGCTTAAGGAGCAATTGATATGGCGACGACTGTTCAGCCCACAACCGGCGAAACCACCCGGCAACTTGTCAACTATCGCACCGACGTCGGCGTCGCCGTGATCGAGATGTGCGATCCCCCGGCGAATACCTACACCTACGAAATGAACCGCCAGTTGGACGAAGCGATTCTCAAGGCGCGCATGGACAACGACGTTTACGTAATCGTCCTGACCGGCGCTGGGGAAAAATTCTTTTCCGCGGGCGCCAACATCAAAATGCTTACCAGCGTCGATCCGACGTTTAAGTATTACTTCTGCCTGCATGCCAACGAGATGCTTCTGCGTCTGGAACACACGCCGAAGCTGGTGATCGCAGCCATTAACGGTCACTGCGTTGGTGGTGGATTGGAAATCGCGATGGCAGCCGACCTGCGCATCGCGCGCAAGGAGGCCGGAAAGATCGGCCTGCCCGAAGTGAACCTCGGGGTTCTCCCCGGCACCGGCGGCACGCAACGGCTTTCACGCATGGTGGGGAAGAGCAAGGCAATCGAGTTGATGGTAACCGGCAACACGTTCTCGTTTGAGGAGGCGCAGGAGCTCGGTATCGTGAACGATATTTTCGAGCGCGACGGCTTCATGGAAAACATCATGGAGTATGCCAAGCAGTTCTGCCCGCCCAACAAGGCGTCGAAAGCCGTGGGACGCATCAAACGCGCGGTGCAGACTGGCTGGGAGATTCCGATGGAGTCGGCATTGGCCGTCGAGCGTGAAAACCAGCAGTTGCTATTCCAGAGCGAGGACGCCAAGGAAGGCTTGGCGGCGTACGTGGAGAAGCGTCCGGCACAATTCAAAGCGAAGTAACTGCAACGATTCGAGGTCAACATGCCCGGAAAAGTAGCAAAGATCGGAGCCTTCAGCGATTGGATCGGTTTGTTCAACGACTGGCGCAAAGACATTGGCGTGAACACGCAAGACATCGATGCCTTCCACTTCGACACGTTGTACGGCGCCATCGAGACGGAAGAGATCGAGTTTGGTGCATACCAGGGCGGCCGCAAGTGGGAAAACCAGCGCCAGATTCCGACCCAACAGATGCGCGACGCTCTGATGAACATGATCGTCTACCAGGGTGACACCGAATTCGCCAGCGTCGAGCAGCAGCGCAACCTGCTCGAGAACGCGCCCACCGAGTGGGACCGCCGTGCGATCACCCGCGTGATGATCGAGGAAATGCGCCATGGTTGGCAGATGTGCGCCTTGCTGGTCGACCACTTCGGCTACTCAGGAAAAGTGGAAGCGCAGAAAATGCTCGAGCGGCGTGCCTTTGAGAATAAGCGCCTGCTGGGCGCGTTCAACGTCGACGTCGATAACTGGATGGACTTCTTTACCTACACCGACTTCGTCGACCGCGACGGAAAATTCCAATTGCAGATGCTGAAGTATTCCGCATTTGCTCCGCTGGGGCGGTCCATGTCCTACATGCTCCGCGAAGAAGCCTTTCACATGGGGACGGGCAACGACGGGCTGCGGCGCATTGTGGAAGCAGGCGTAATCCCGGCATGGCTGATTCAGAAATATCTCAACAAATGGATTTCGAGTTCGTACGACTTGTTTGGAACGGATCACTCCTCGTCCGCGCACTGGGCCTACGTCTGGGGCGTGAAGGGGCGTTACGATGAACCGAAGAACGGCAAGGCTCCCGACCTCGACGATCTGAACGATTACAACCGCAACTTGTATCGCGATGAAGTCGCCGGACTGATCGAGCGCTTCAACAGCGCGCTCAGGCCAGGTGAGCCCAAACTGTATGCCCCAGACATCAAATTCAATCGCGCGATTGGAAAGTGGGCTGGGCAGAAATTCCACGCGCAAACGGGCGAACCGCTCGACGATAGAGCCTACGAAGAGCACATGAAAGAGTACATTCCCTCTACGGCGGACAAGAAGTTGCTGCTCGACATCATCAACAACGAAAAGAAGTGGATCGCCGAGAAGACTGGTGCGCGGGATCCGCTCTCGACCATTGGGGAAGTGCGAAAGTCGGCGATCAACCTGTAGGGCATCCATGATAGCCATATCTACGCATCCCCAACTCGACCGACTCTCGCTAGAGGTCGACGGCCCCGTTGCGCGCATTGCCCTGCGCAATCCGTCGCTCAACATCATTGACATCGCCATGATGGAGCAGTTGAGTCTGTCTCTGGCGGAGGTTGAAGGGCGCGAAGATGTCTGCGTGATTGTCCTGAGCGGAGAGGATAAGGCGTTTTCGGTGGGTGTGGACGTGGCCGCCCACGCGCCCGAGAAGGTCGAGGAGATGTTGACGAAGTTCCACGCGGTCATCCGGGCCCTGCTTGCATCGAGGAAAGTCACCATCGCGACTGTGTATGGATACTGTCTGGGGGGCGGCGCGGAACTGGCGATGATGTGCGACATGGTCTTCACCACGGAATCGGCGCAGTGGGGATTTCCCGAAATCAAGCTGGGATGTTATCCGCCGGTGGCGTGCACCGCGTTGGCGGCGCTGGTCGGGCAGAAGCGCGCAGCAGAATTGATTCTGACTGGCCGGAGCATCGACGGGAGGAAAGCAGCAGAAATCGGCCTGGCGAATCGGGCTGTGCCGGAGAGTGAGTTGGGAGCCGCTGTTGCCGAATGCCTTCGAGAGCTGCGCCAGCTCAGCCCTGCGGCCCTGGCGGCGGCCAAGAAGGCATCCTACGCGTGGGACTCGATGCACTTCGACAAGGGATTGGCTCGCGCCGAGCGATTCTATTTCGACGACCTGATGAAGACATCGGATGCGCACGAAGGCATCCGCGCTTTTATGGAAAAGCGTGCGCCGAAGTGGACCGGGAAGTAGCGAGACGCCCATTGAATGGACTACGAAATCACTCCCGAAGAAGTAAAGAGCAAGCTGGACGCTGGAGAATCGTTCACGCTGCTCGATGTCCGCGAGCCCTGGGAGTTCCAGACCGCCCACATCGCGGGCGCAAAGCTAATTCCCATGGGTGATGTACCGTCGCGGGCGCACCAGGAACTCGATCCCGAGGATCTTGTGGTGGTGCTGTGCCATCACGGCGTTCGCTCGATGAATGTGACGGTATGGCTGCGGCAGCAGGGATTTGAGAAAGCGCAGTCCATGCGCGGCGGCATCGATGCCTGGTCGCGGCGGATAGATGAGAAAGTGGGGATGTATTAGCAGCGAGCGATGAGCTGTGAGCTGCCGGCAATCGATGGTTCTTGACTCGCGGCTCGGAGCTCGAGGCTGACAGCGACTTATGAAAAAAGAACTCATCGAACTGCGGGTCAACGGCCGGCCGCACGAGGTTGCCATCGAGCCTAGTGCTCTTTTGCTTGACGTGCTGCGACAGGAACTCGATCTTACGGGTTCGAAGCGTGGGTGCGACGATTCGTCCTGCGGAGCCTGCACGGTGCTGGTCGATGGCGTCGCCATGATGTCGTGCACGTTGCTCGCGGCCAGTTGCGAGGGGCAAGAGATCACAACTGTCGAGGGCGTGAGCCAGCACGGCGCTTTGGCGGCGATTCAGAAAGCTTACGGAGATTGGGGCGGCGCGCAATGTGGCTACTGCACGCCCGGCTTCATGATGACGGTGAAATCGCTTCTGGCAGAGAATCCGGATCCGTCGGAAGCTGACGTTCGAGTGGCGCTGAGCAGCAATCTCTGCCGCTGCACCGGCTACAGCCAAATGTATGAAGCCATCCGCTCGGCAATAGCGGCCGAGCGCGCGGCGGCGGTCGCCCATGAGTAACCGCAAGAACGGCTTTTCTATCATCGGCAAGCCCACCGCGATGATCGACGCGGCTGAAAAGACCACGGGCGCAGGCAAGTACACCGACGATCTCAGCGTACCCGGCATGCTGGTCGGCAAGATTCTGCACTCGGTGTATCCGCATGCGCGCATCAAGCGCATCGACACTAGCCGCGTCGAGAAATGCGAAGGCGTGGTCGCGGTTGCAGTCGGGAAGGACGCACCCAATCCTTACGGCATTCTGCCGGTAGGCCATGACGAGTATCCGCTGGCTCTCGACAAGGTGCGCTACGTGGGCGACAACGTTGCGTGCGTAGTGGCTGTTTCCGAAGCGGTTGCTGAGAAGGCGCTCGAACTCATCGACGTCGAATACGAGGTCCTGCCAGGGTACTTCGACCCCGAAGAATCGATGAAGGCCCAGGCGGATCTCATTCACGATTCCAAGCCCGGCAATGTGGAGAAAGAGTATCACCACGTGTTTGGCGATCCTGACAAGGGCTTTGTCGAGGCCGATCACGTAGCCGAGGCGCGGTTTGTCGCGAATGAGGTGACCCATGCCGCGATGGAGCCACATTCCACGCTGGCGTCCTTCGAGGTCGACCCCCACACCGGCAAGCCCGGACGACTGACGGTGTGGTCTTCGACCCAGGTTCCGTACTACCTGCAGCACAAGCTTTCGCTCGTGCTTGAAATGTCCATGGCGCAGATTCGTGTCATCAAGCCCCTCGTGGGCGGTGGATTCGGCGGCAAGAGCGAAGTCATCCCGCTTGAAATTATCGCGGCCGTGGCGGCGCGCAAGGCCCAGGCCCCGGTGAAGATCACCTATACGCGCGAAGAGGTGTTCTGGGCGCATCGCGGGCGACCGCGCACCATCATCGACCTGAAAACCGGCGTGAAGAGCGATGGCCGCATCACCGCCGTGCAAGCCCGCGTGGTGCAGGACGGCGGCGCCTATTGCTCCTACGGCGTGGTGACGATTCTTTACTCTGGTGCTCTGCTGGGCGCGCTCTACGACATCCCGAACATTCAGTATGACGGGTATCGGGTGCTGACGAATAAGCCAGCGTGCGGCGCCATGCGCGGCCACGGCACGGTCAACGTGCGGTTTGCCTTTGAATCGCAACTCGACGAACTGGCAATGAAGATTGGGATGGACCCTGCCCATATCCGGCAGCGCAATCTGCTGCAGCCTCCCTGCATTACCGTAAATGGCCTGCGCGTCCAAAGTTACGGGTTGCCCGAGTGCATTGAGAAGGCGGTCGAGCGCTCCGGCTGGAAACAGCGCAAGGGCAAAATGCCGAAGGGACGCGGGCTGGGGATCGCATGCGGCCATTACGTCAGCGGCGCGGCCAATTCGATTATCCGCTCCGACATGCCGCACTCGACGGTGAACATCAAGATCGATCGGGACGGCGGCGTGGTGGTGTACACCGGCGCATCGGAAATAGGCCAGGGATCGGACACCATGACCGCGCAAATCGCCGCCGAGGTTCTGGGATGCTCGCTGCCCCGAGTGAGAGTCATCGCTGCTGACACGGATCTCACACCGATTGACATCGGTTCCTACTCGAGCCGCGTCACGTTTATGGCTGGAAACGCGACATTGCGCGCCGCGACCGAAGTAAAGAAGCTAATCGCCGCGGCGGCAGCACAAAAGATGAAATGCGTGGTGGAGGATCTGGTATTCCGCGACGACGTTGTCGTGAAGAAGGGAGGTGCGCCGCCGGTCGTGAAGAAAGATCAGGCCGAGGAAGTGGAGATAACCCAGGCAGGAGCTTCGCTCAGCGGGCGCGTCGAGGGCCAGATTCTGCGCGGATCCCTACAGCAGAAGCGTAAAGAAGAAGGCCCCAAGGATTGGATGACATTCGAAGAAGCGGTCGTTGCTGCGATCGACTTCCACGGGGCGCTCACCGGCACAGGATCCTACGCTCCCCCGCAAGAAGCGCGTGGTGGCCGGCACAAGGGCGGAGGCGTGGGTCCCTCGCCGGCCTACTCTTATTCGGCACAGGTCGCCGAGGTCAGCGTTGACGAAGAGACCGGCGAAGTCACAGTGCACAAAGTCTGGGCAGCCCATGATTGCGGGCGGGCGCTGAATCCGGTTTCTGTGGAAGGTCAGGTCATCGGTTCGGTCTGGATGGGCATGGGGCAGGCGCTGACCGAAGAGATGGTCTGGAAAGACGGCATGCTGATGAATCCCGGGCTGCTCGAGTATCGCAGTCCGTCTTCGGTGGAGTCGCCCGAGGTTGAGCCGATCATCGTGGAGAGCATCGATCCCGAAGGACCGTTCGGCGCGAAGGAGTGCAGCGAAGGATCGCTGGCCGCCACAATTCCGGCCATCGCGAACGCAATCTACGATGCAGTTGGCGTGCGCTTACATGAGTCGCCGTTCACGCCAGAGAGAGTGCTCGCGGCATTGCGCGCGAAGAAGAATGCCAAGGCGCTGGATCTGACCGAGGGCGTGGACCCAACCTCGCCCACGCGTTTCCGCGAACACGGAGGCTCGCTGTGCTTCAACGGCAAAGGACCGGAGCGGCACGCGCTCAATCGGTCGCGGCGTGATGCACCGTCGGCAGCTGGAGGCGCTGATTGAGCCTCCCGCAATTCAAGCTCTTAAGGCCGCGCCGTGTCGAGGATGCCGTTCGCTTCTTGGGAGAACACGCGGGGAACGTTTGCATCCTCGCGGGCGGCACCGATCTGATTCCCTCGATGCGGCAAAAGCTCTTCGAGCCGGGGTACGTGCTCGATCTGCGCTCGATTGGAGAGTTGCGGGGGATCGAACCTCGAAGCGACGGTGGAGTCGAGATCAGAGCCTTGACCACCCTTCGCGCGATCGAGCGCTCCGACTATCTGCGGCAACATTATCCGGTGCTGACTGAGGCCGCGGCCACCGTGGCGTCGCCCGTGCTGCGCAACATGGGCACTGTCGGCGGCAACATCTGTCTCGATACGCGCTGCCTTTGGTACAACCAATCGCTCACCTGGCGCAAAGGCTGCGGATTCTGCATCAAGAAAGACGGCGATCTCTGCCACGTGGCCCCCGCTGGCACCAAGTGCTGGGCGGTGTTTTCTGGAGACACGCCCCCGGCGTTGCTTTGCCTGAACGCAGAAATTGAAGTCGCAGGCGCCAGCGGGACGCGCCGCATCTCGCTCAACGATTTCTACACCGGGCTCGGCGACAACTATCGCAAACTGCAGCCGAACGAACTGGTCACACGCGTCTTCCTTCCCGCGTCGTCGGCGGACTACCGCGGCGTCTACCGCAAACTTAGAGTTCGCGGATCGATCGATTACCCGTTGGCCGGAGTCGCTGTTGTGATGAAGCGCTCCAACGGTCACGTCGCCGACGCGCAAATCGGCATTACGGCGGTGAATCCTGCGCCGCTGCTGGTGAAAGGCGCATCCGAGTTGCTCGCAGGAAAGGCCGTTGATCAAGCTCTAGCCGAAGCAGCCGGTGACTTGGCCGCGAAAATTAGCAAACCGTTGACAACTTCCGCCCTCACTCCGGAGTATCGCCGCGAGATGATTCGGGTATTCACGAAAAGGGCAGTGCTCGCCGCCGCCCAGATGGTTGATCGCAACTGATCGTTTTGCGGGAACGGAAAGCCGATGGCCAACTACCACATTGCGCAGGTCAACATTGGCCGAGTGAGAGCGCCGGTCAACGCACTCGCCGATCGTAGTCCCGGCTTCGTTTGGCGGCTACAAACCTCGGTCGGTAATGCGACTTACTTTCGACCTTACTCAGAAGATGACCGGATCCTCATCAACATGTCTGTTTGGGAGAACATTGCGGCGCTGCGCCATTACGTTTACAGGACGGCTCAGGCAGAACTCCTTCGTCAAAGGGAGTCGTGGTTCGAGAAGTTCTCGGGCACATATCTCGCGCTGTGGTGGGTCCCAGCGGGGCATCGTCCCGGCATGGACGAAGCGACGAAACGGCTGGCCCATCTCGAGAAGCATGGGCCCACGCAGTTCTCTTTCACCTTCATAATCATTTTCGAGCCGGGTGAGCAATTTCAGCGAGCCATTGACTGGTCGTCATTCGTGCCCTGTCCAGCGGCCTAGCCGCGGTTGTCAAGTGCGGCGAGCATCGCGACACCTGATAGAATGCCGCGGTAGCTGAGGCCGACGGACCACCACTTGATCACTGACTGCCACATTCACATTCAGCCCATGGAAATGTTCAAGCCCCATGCGCTGGAACTGATGAAGAAGAATCGTCCGAACTTCGACCAGATCGTCGAGTCCTGCCGCTCGCCGAAAGCTTTTCTCAAGATCCTGGATGCTAGCGGTATCGATCGCGCCATGCTCATCAACTACGTGGCCCCGGAGGTAATCGGTTTCACCAGCGCAGTGAATCAATTCGTCGCCGACTATGTGAAGGAAGATCCAAAGCGGTTGCTCTCCTGCGGCAGCCTGCACCCCAAGCACACGACGAACGTGCTGGCGGATGTGGAACACATTCTGCGGCTGGGGCTGCAGATGATCAAGATCCATCCGCCGCACCAGTTACTCTTTCCGAACGACTACCTCAGTGGTGCCAAGGAACTGGAGATCATCTACCGCGCCGCGGAAGCGAATGGTGTGCCGGTCATGTTCCATACCGGCACCTCGATTTTCCCGGGGGCGCGCAATAAATATGGCGACCCGATTTACGTCGACGATGTTGCGGTCGACTTTCCCAAGCTCAAGATCCTGCTGGCCCACGGTGGACGCCCGCTGTGGATGCAGACTGCCTTCTTTCTCGTGCGGCGGCATCCCAACGTGTATCTCGACATCAGCGGCATTCCGCCCAAAACTCTGCTGAAATACTTCCCGCGTCTCGAAGAGATTGCGCACAAGACTCTATTCGGCACGGATTGGCCGGGGCCGGGTGTGCCCGACATTAAAAAGAATCTGGAAGAGTTCCGCGCGCTCCCGCTTAGCGAGGCCGTTCAGCAGCAAATTCTGAGCAAAACCGCGCTGACGATCTGGCCTGCCTGAGTCCCCCTTTTGAAAAGGAAAGGCCCGCATCACGATGCGGGCCTCACTTAGTATAGCTACACCAGGGCTGACATTACTTCCCGGCTTTTGCTCCCTCGGCCTTCGTCCCCATCAATTCATCCGCCAGGGCACCGGCTGCGTAGACCTTGCGCAGGGCCTCTTGAATGCCACGCGAATCCACGGAAACGGCACGCCCCTGCGCGTCGCTGAAAGCGATGTACCAGGGCAGCGATTCAATGTTGCCGTCGAAGATGATTCCCACGACCTCGCCCTTTTTGTCCACCGTAGGCGACCCGGAGTTCCCGCCGATAATGTCGGGCGTCGAAACAAAGTTGAACGGCGTCTTCAGGTTTAAGTTGGGCTTCGCCTTCATCCAGTTCTCCGGCAGGTTATAGGGCGACTGGTTGTTATGCTCGGCGGCGTGTTCGTAAGCTCCGCCGATGTTGGTAGCGAAGGCGATGGACTTTCCGTTCTCCTGGTAACCCTTCACTGCGCCATAGCTCAAACGGAGAGTGAAGGTGGCGTCCGGAGGTTGGGCAAAGCCGCTCTGAGCGAAGCGAGCCTTAGCCACGATCGTGCCGTCCCGCCGCACGACCGCGTCGACCTTGTCTTCAAACTGTTTGCGGGCGGCACGGGCATCGGGGTCAATCGCACGCATGACAACGATCAGGGGATCGGTGCTGGCATCAACGGCGGCCTGCCCGCCTTGATAAAGCCGCTTGCGCACGGCGACATCGTCAAGCTTGGTGTTGGTGATGAAGTCCTTCGCAGCTTCGGCCGGCGCTTTCCCCCGCAGCACCTTCTCCACGTCGGGGTTGTCTTTGCCCAGCGAGTCCTGCATTTCGCTGAGCGAATCGGTCAACAGAGCGATTTCCAGGTTCTTGTAAATCGGCTCAGTCGAGAACAGCTGTTGCTCGAACGACGGCAGATTCGAATCGCGGAACTCCCGCATGCGCTCCTGATTTGGCTTCGGCTTTTCCGCGGCTACTCGTACCAGAAGGCGCGCAGTCTGAGCCAGATGAGAGTTGAACCCGCGCATGCGCTCCAAATATGTCAGACTGGGATATATGGATTGCTGCACCTTGATTGCCTGGGCGATCTCATCCCATGGATCGGCCGCCCCGGCGTTCTTGGGGTCGGCCTTGAAAGCGGCGCGAAGCTTGGCTTCGTCCGCGGCCTTGGGATCCATAATGGATTTATCGAGCAGGCCCGACTGGTAACCAGTGACCGCTTTCTGCGAGTTCTGCAGCCCAAAAATATCTTCGTTGGCAATGCGGGCATTTTCTTCCGACTGCCTGCTGAACTCCTGCAACAACGCAATGCGCCGTTGGAAGAGTTTCAGGTTCATGGGATATTGCACATCCCGCAGGAACTCGAGCTGGGCCAGGGTGAGCATGCGCCCGGTGTTTCCCGGGTGGCCCGAAACGAAGATCAGGTCGCCGTCTTTGACGCCGGTCTGGGACCACTGTAGGTAATTGTCGAGCTGCGCTGGTTGGTCATTCTCGTAGACGCGGAAGAACGTGATGTCGAGATCGTAGCGGGGATAGGTGAAATTGTCGGGATCGCCGCCGAAGAACGCAATGCCGAACTCCGGCGCAAACACCAACCGGACATCGGTGTACTTCTTGTACTTGTAGAGGTTATATACCTGGCCGGAATAGAACGTCACCACATCGCAGCGCAGTCCGGTCGCGGTGGTGCAATCTTTTTCGATCTGCGACATTGCGGCGCGCTGGGACTGATTGGCATCTGCCGCCGACATTTCCGGTTTGACGTCCGCGTTGACCTTATCGGTTACCTCCTCAATGCCAACCAGTTGGTTGAGTTCCAGGTTCGGGCACTTGGCCTCTTCCGCCTGGGTCTTGGCATAGAAGCCGGTCTTGATGTAATCGTGGCCTTCGGTGGAGAGCTGCTGGACGCATTGCGCGCCTACGTGGTGGTTGGTGAAAGTCAGTCCGTTGGCCGACACAAACGAGCCGGAACCGCCATTGTTGAATCGAACCGACGAAAGGCGAAGGTGATCGAGCCACGCTTGAGTGACTTCGAAGCCATATTTGGCCTTGATTTTGTCTTTTGGGGGAGCGTTGTAGAGCCACATGCCTTCGTCGGCTGTGGCCAGAGTCGAAAAGAAAAAGGCAAACGAGAGCAGAGCTGCGAAAAAGCGTTTCATTCCCTGGTGGTTCCTCCATGAGGAAGATGACGAGCGCTTACGGTACTGCGGCGGTCTGCAGGAGTACCTTTTTAATATACGCCCCAGCGAACAAGAGTGGCAAAGCGGTGGGATCGCCGATCCCGTCTATAAAGCGCTCGCAAACGAGCGAATTTAGTGGCTGGCGCCCGATTCGGTATTACTCTCCCGTTACTATCGGGCGCTTGGAAAGTCGCGCGTGTTTCAGGTATAAAAAAGGGTTGCATCCCCCGCGTTACTCCTCGCGTGGTCGGCAACACAAAGTCCAGCGATCGAAGCGAGAGACCAATGTCCAGCTTGACCACAAGCCATGCCCCCAAAGGACTCGAGGGCGTCGTTGCCACCACATCCAAGATTTGCTACATCGACGGCGACCGCGGCGTGTTGGCTTATCGCGGCATCGACATCCACGAACTGGCCCACCAGTCGAATTTTGAGGAGACTTGCTACCT
>DATDGW010000665.1:0-7745 GCA_036521895.1 Candidatus Sulfotelmatobacter sp.
AAGCCTTCGTGTAAGATTCTTATCAGGCATGGCCGACGCATTCATCGAAGCAAGGAACCTGCGCAAGACGTATCACGTGGGCAAAATTGAGGTCGAGGCGCTGCGCGGCATCTCCTTCAGCGTGCAAAAGGGCGAGTTCGTTAGCGTGGTGGGCCCCTCGGGCAGCGGAAAGTCGACTCTCTTCTATTTATTAGGCGGGCTGACGCGCGCCGACGGCGGCAGCGTAGTCCTCGACGGCGACGATCTGGCCACACTCTCCGACGCCGAGCGCACCCGCATGCGCAAGCGGAAAATCGGTTTCGTATTCCAGAAGTTCAACCTGCTGCCGACACTCGACGCCCGCTCGAACATAGGCATTGCCCGGGAAATCTCCGGCAACGGCGACGGCGATCCCGCGCACTTCGACCGCATTACTGATCTTCTCGGTTTGACCAAGCGTCTGGGACATCGTCCGTCAGAGCTTTCCGGGGGCGAGCAGCAGCGTGTCGCTCTGGCGCGCGCGCTCATCAATAAGCCTGCCGTCGTGCTCGCCGACGAACCCACCGGTAACCTCGATTCCAAGAACTCCGACATCGTGCTCAGCATGTTGCGCCGGTCCAATCAGGAGCTGGGTCAGACCGTGCTGATGATTACGCACAACCCGGCGGCAGCGGAGTACGGCGACCGCATCATCCACATGCGCGATGGCCAGATTGTGCGGCCGGAAGAAGATCCGCAGTGGGCGCTGCACTCAAAGTAGCGCTGGCGTCTCGCCGGCGCGCGTCCCAAACCGCCTGCCAACGATCGCCGAGGTAGCGCACGGCAGGGTGACACCCGTACTCACGACTCCGGTGTTATCCTAAGAAATCGTATCCCGCAACGAGGGCCGTAACCGTTCATGTCCAATCCAGAAACTCCTGAAACCCAACCTGCCGTCGAAAGCACGGAATCCTTCGGCGATATTCTCTCTCAGTACACCAAGAGCCATTCCCGCAAGACAGAAGGCAGCAAGCAGCTGCAGGCCACAGTGATTGCCGTCAACGCCGAGTCGGTGTTCTTCGACATCGGATACAAGTCCGAAGGAATCCTGCCGCTGACCGCCCTGCAAGGCGAAACAATAAAGCCCGGCGACAAGTGCCTGGTCACGGTCAAGGGCCGCGATCTGGACGGCTACTACGAGCTGTCGCGCTTCAAAGTTGAGCGGCCCATGGATTGGTCCGCTCTGGAAAAAGCTTTTGCCGACAAGACGACCGTCCTGGGTACCGTGACCGGCGTGATCAAAGGCGGCTTCAGCGTCGACGTGGGTGTGCGTGCCTTCATGCCTGCCTCGCGCAGCGGAGTTCGCGAAGCTGCCGAGATGGAGAAGTTAGTCGGGCAGGAGATCCGCTGCCGAATCATCAAGCTCGACGTCACCGATGAAGACATCGTAGTCGACCGCCGCGCAGTCGCCGAGGAAGAGGAGCGCTCTGCCAAAGACAAGTTCTATTCGCGGATGAAGGAAGGCGACACGGTCAGCGGCACCGTGCGCAGCCTGACCGATTACGGAGCCTTCGTCGATCTCGGCGGAGTCGATGGGTTGCTGCATGTCAGCGACATCGCCTGGGGCCGCGTCAACAAGCCGTCCGACGTGCTTTCTGTAGGGCAAGCGGTCGAAGTGAAAATACTCAAGGTCGGGTCGGAGTCCGAGAAGAAGCGCATCTCGGTTGGCTTGAAGCAGCTCCAGCCTCATCCTTGGGATGCCGTGGCCGCCAAGTTCAATGCCGGCGATCGCGTGCGAGGCACCGTTACCCGCCTGATGGAGTTCGGTGCATTTGTGGAACTCGAGCCCGGCATCGAAGGCCTGATTCATATTTCTGAAATGTCGTGGTCGAAGGGCAAAATCCGCAAGGCCAGTGACGTTGTGAAGCAGGGCGAGACCGTCGAGGTCGTGATCCTGCAGGTCAACGCCGGTGAACGCCGCCTCTCGCTCGGGCTCAAGCAAGCGTTGGGTGATCCGTGGGCCGACATCTCGCAGCGCTTTCAGGTTGGATCGGCGGTCGAAGGACCGGTCACCAACCTAACCAAGTTCGGCGCCTTCGTGCAGCTCTCTGAAGGAATCGAAGGCATGGTTCACGTCAGCGACATCAGTGCCGCAAAGCGCATCAACCAGCCGCAGGACGTCCTGCGAGTCGGGCAGATTGTGAAGGCGCAGGTGCTCGCGATCGATCTCGAGAAGCGGCAGGTGCGGTTGGGTATGAAGCAACTCGTGCCTACTGGCCTCGATGAATATATCGCCGAGCACAACGAAGGCGACGTGGTCACGGGCCGTCTGATGGAAGAGTCCAGCGGTCAAGCAAAAGTAGAGTTGGGCGAAGGCATCCATGCCAGCTGCAAGGTCACAGCAGCGGCTCCCGCGAAAACTGAGGCGCCAAAGGAATCGAAGGCAGACCTCTCCTCGCTAAGTTCCATGCTGCAGGCTCGCTGGAAGAGCGGCTCCGGCGGCCGTCCCAAGGCAGAGCCGGTGCGCGCAGGGCAGGTTCGCAGTTTTCGAATTGTGAGTCTCGACCGGGCCGCAAAGAAAATTGGATTGGAGTTCGCTTAGCCGGAGCACCGCGGAGGATTCCATGTTGCGAATCGTGCTGCTGTTGGCGGTTGTGCTGGTACTGATCGTGTTAGTTCCGCGCCTACTGTCCCATTCAGCCGCGCCCTCCGAAGGCAGCAGCGCTCCCGACTTTACGCTGCCCTCGCAGGAAGGTTCCTCCGTCAGCCTCAAGGACTACCGCGGAAAATGGGTCGTCCTTTATTTCTATCCCAAAGACCAGACGAAGGGCTGCTCCCGCGAAGCCCACAACTTTCAGGTCGACCAGCCGAAATACGCCGAGAGAAATGCCGTAGTGCTGGGGGTGAGCCTAGACAGCGTGGATTCGCACAAGGAGTTCTGCTCGAAGGAAGGGCTGAACTTCAAGCTGCTGGCGGATACCGACCACAAAATCACCGACTCCTACGGATCGCTCACCAACCTCGGCGTGGTGAAGTTCGCCGCGCGGCATACGTTTCTCATCGACCCCACCGGCAAGATCGCGAAAGGCTATACCAGCGTAGATCCCGTCAAGCACAGCGCTGAAGTTCTAGCACAGCTGGATGCGCTACGGAAGTCCGAAGCCGCGAAGCACTAGAGCGAGACATGTGGGGGCAGCCGCCTCGGCTGTCGGGCGGAGCGAAACTCCGTCACGAAGCTGTTCTCTTTCGCCACGCAGTAAACTAACAAAATGGCAACCGCAGCTCGGAACAGCGTACCCAAGAGCAACGTGTCCGGCCCAGCCGCGTACCGCTACCCACCCGGCTTCGAGAGGAATCTACTCTGGTTCGCGTTGCGCAAGTTTCGCCCCCTGAACCCAATCCTGCTCTTTCAGCACTTGGCCGACGAATACGGGGACATCGCGCACTACAAGATCGGATGGCATCACATCGTCTTTCTGAATCATCCCGACTACATCCGGGAAATCCTGGTCCTTCAGAACGACAACTTCATCAAAGAACGCACCGTACAGCGGACGAAGATGCTGCTGGGCGAAGGCATGATCACCGCCGAAGGGGGTCGACACCGCACGCAGCGCCAAGTGTCGCAGCCCGCGTTCCATCGCCAGCGCATTCCGGAATACGCGAGCACGATGGTTCGCGAGGCTGCTCGTGTGCGTGACCGCTGGCGCGCCGGTGAGCAGCGCGACATTGCGATCGACATGATGCACCTCACGCTCAACGTGGTCGCGCAAACGCTGTTTGCCACCGATCTCGCTGAGGAGGTGAACGAACTGGCCAGCGCCATCAACCGCATCATGGGTCTCTACAACTTTCTGCTCATGTTGCCGGCAGCGGAATGGCTGGTGCACGTGCGCCCTCCCGGCCTCGCCGCATTCGTGCGAGCGCGCAAACGGATTGACCGAGTTGTCTACCGCATGATCGCGGCGCACCGGCAACGCGGTCCTCACGGTATCAACCTTCTCGACATGATGCTGGAGTCCTCGCCGGATCAATCGCCCGCGTTTGAGCAGTCCCTGCGCGATCAAGTCATCACAATTTTTCTGGCCGGCTACGAAACCGTAGCCAATGCATTGTCTTGGACTTGGTATCTGCTCTCGCAAGATCCTGAATGCGAACGCCGCTTTCACGGCGAGATTGATCGCAAGCTACAGGGCGGCCTGCCCACGTTCGACGATGTTCCTCGCCTGCGTTATGTAGAAATGGTATTGGCGGAATCCATGCGTCTCTACCCGCCTGCATGGGCCATGGGCCGTTATGCGCGCGCCGACTTCCAACTCGGCGACTATTCACTGCCTGCGAAGACAACAGTTCTGATGAGCCAGTACATCACCCATCGCGACCCGCGTTTTTTCCCCGATCCCCTGCGCTTCGATCCGGACCGCTTCACGCCCGAAGCGAAATCGCGGCGCACGAAGCTGACTTACTTTCCCTTCGGCGCCGGAGTGCGGCAATGCATCGGCGAGTCCTTTGCCTGGATGGAGGGGGTGTTGCTGCTGGCAACGATCGCGCAGAGGTGGAAACTGAAACTCATTCCCGGACACCGCGTCGAGCCCGAGCCGCTGATCACGCTGCGTCCAAAGTACGGCATGCGGATGCTAGTCGAGTCCCGCGAATCAGCACCCGCATCGTAGAGATTTTCAGAACAGACGACAGGAGTTTCTTGACAAAAAGTTGTTTTCCCTCCGCGTCCTCTGTGTCCGCTGTGGTGAAAACTACTTATTTGTCCGCCAAATACATTTCGGCGACGTGTTGAGTGATCTTTCCCGGGCTCGAGTCCGCCAGATTCGCAAGCGCGACCACAGTCAACTGATCATCCACATAGCGGTCGATGGCCGTCTCGAATCCCTGCCAGGAGCCGTCGTGGTGAATGCACCGGCGTCCCGCTCTCTCATCGATGAACCATCCGAACCCATAGTTGCCCTTGTTCGGCTGTCCGTTCTTCAGTTTGACCGGAGTCCACATCAGCTCGAAGCTGGACCGCTTCAATAGCTTTTCCGTGTACAAAGCCGCGTCCCACTTGGCCAGATCGAGAATGGAGAAGTACAAGCTGCCGTCTGCGCTAGTGTTCACCACCGGCGCTACCCACTCCTGATTCTTCAACTCACCCTTCAGCAGCCGGTAGCCCGCTGCACGATTCGGCACAATGTCGGCCTCACGAATACTCCGCGTGGAAGTCATCCCCAGCGGCTGAAAGATCCGCTGCTGCAGAAAGTCGCCATAAAACTCGCCGGTCACGCGATGAATCAGAATTCCCAGCGTCACATACCCGAAATTGCTGTACGCCCAGTTCGTTCCCGGGGAATACGCCAGAGGAATGCTCTCAATCAGCTTCAGTTCCTCATCTTCTGTCCAGTCCTTGCGGAAGTTGAAGTCTTTGGGATAATCGCCCAGCCCCGCCGTATGACTGAGCAGTTCGCGCACAGTCACTTCCTTCCAGCTGGCTGGGGCCTCCGGAAAATATTTCGTGAGCGGATCGTCGAGTCCGATCTTGCCCTCTCCCACCAGCATCATGACCGCGGTCGCCGTGAACTGTTTTCCCACGGATCCTGATTGGAAAATCGTCTCCGGCTTTACCGGCACTTGCAATTCCACGTTGGCCAACCCGAAACCTTCGGCGTGGATGACCTTGCCGCCCTTCACCACGAGGAGCGACAGCCCGGGGATGCGCTGGCGCTGCATCTCCGCCCTGACGTAGTCGGTGACTGCAGCGCTGGTCGCAGGGTTCTGCGCGCTGGCGATGGAACCTGCGAAGAAGAATGTCAGACAAAGGGCAGAAGTAGAAAATTGGCGAATGCTCATGGATTTGAAAAGGAGCGCCGATTTGCGCCCCTGAGTCTATCGGCAAGAGTCCTTTGCCCGCAAGGTGGACGTGCTGCGCCGTCGCGACGACGCAAGCGCAACCTATTTCGGTCCGCCAGAAGTCTCGGCCAGCCGGTGCACTCCCGAGCGCCGCATCGCGAACAGAATCGCCCACCCGATCAATCCCACGGCGTAGAAGAATGCGAGGGTTAGAAAGATGCCCCCCAACAAAACGGAGTGTGTCGGCGGGAGCGGTCCAATCGGAGGATTCACATGGGAGGACGAAATCGTTTCTCCCTTCTTGATGGCCAGCACGACTCCGGCCAGAATGATCGTCATCAATACGGCGGTTGTTTTCGGAAAACGGAATTCGGTACGCATCGTGAACCTCCTTTGTGGGAACCACAGCCCGATCGAATCAAAACCAAGCCCTCGCCAATGTTCCTTCAGCGCCCCGCTCGCAACTCCTGCAGTCTCGCGGATCCAAAAGGCCGCGCGCTCGATCATGCTCTTCGAAACTGTGTCGGTCTCCATCTCGCCGAATACCGCCACCATCTCCTCGCCGAACCGTTCACGGTGAAGCGCCGGATACAGCCGCAGCAGACTTCGATAGATGCTGAGGCTGAGCATTCGATCAGGCCTCCTTCACCACGATCCGCAGATTTGCCAAACGCGTGAGATGCTTCATCCGTCCGACTTCGAGCTGCAGGTTCTTGCGTCCACGCGTTGTGAGCCGGTACGCCTGGCGCCCCCGCGGAGTGTCTTCCTCTTCGATTCGCTCGATCCATTCATCATCCAGCAGCCGCCGCAGCGCCCCGTAGAGCGTGCCCGTGCTCAGCACAACGCGCCCATCACTCATCTGCTCGACATCTTTGAGAATCGAATACCCATGCCGCGACTGTTCCGCCAGACTAAGAAGAATGAGCAACACAGGCTCGGTAAGTGGCCAAGACTCCATTATGACCTCTGACGACATGTCGTCTAACGCCATATTGAAGCAAAACCAACCTGAAGTCAAGCCCTGAATGAGGTTCTCTGTGTCCTCCGTGTCCGCTGTGGTTGACTTAAGAGCATTCACACAGAGGGGTCTAGGTACACAGCAGGTCTCACCTACCCTCGACCCCGGAACCGTATGATGTGTCGCCGGTCGCGTTTCGAGGGCCGACCTTCCGGCAGGATCTCGAATTCTCGCATCGCCTTGGCCTCGGCCGCGACTTTCTGGCGCAGCTCCCGGCTCTCCTCGCTTTCGCGGTAAAGGGTCTGCGCCACTGCGGCCGGCCCGCGCGTTTCGCTCAAAAGGAGCACCTCAATCTGAAAGTCGCCGCCCTCGTTGGTCACGCGCAGTTGGTCCCCAAGACGGACTTCCCGCGCCGCCTTGGCGATCTGCCCGTTCGACAAGATTCTGCCCAGCTCGCAAGCCCGTTTCGCCCGTGGACGCGTCTTAAAGAATCGCGCGGCCCACAGCCAGACATCCAGTCGCACGCCGGTCATAAATCCATTTTCCTACAAGGACAAGCGGAAAACATGCATTCAGAAATGGAATTGGAAAGGGAATTAAAAATGGAAGATAGGATCGCTAGCCACGGTCAGATGATTCTGCCGCACCGTGCACGGCGACAGTTTGATGCCGTGGAACCCGAGAACCGCCTGGTGGCGAGCGAATTGGAGGCTCGCTGGAATCGTGCACTCGCTCAGGTAAGCGGAATTTAGGAGCGAGGATCATGGCTATGGGAGAACAGTCCAAGGCCTTCGGGCTGAGCATGACGTCGCGATTCTTGCGTCCCTTGCCTCCTCGAATATGAATGACCATCCGCTGGCTGTCGATATCGCTGAGCTTGAGGTGGGCTACTTCTGCCCGGCGTGCGCCCGTGGCATAGAGCGTCATCAGCAGGATGCGATGAAAGGGCAACTCCGCTGCGTCGATCAGACGCGCCACCTCTTCCTGG
>DATDGW010000666.1:0-8200 GCA_036521895.1 Candidatus Sulfotelmatobacter sp.
CCCCCTGACCGGCGAGTACTCGTGGCGGATATGGACGACCTTGTGCGCGGGGAAGGTCTGCTGCCAGTAGTGCTTCTTCCGGACTTTCCAAAGCGGCTCATCAATCAGTTTCTATCGTCTTGATCACAGTCTTGCGCGATGAGTCCCAACTTTTCCAGTTGTTTTCGTTGTGTCACTGTGAGTTCCTGAATGTCTCTGCTCTTGGCGGTCGCTTTGCCATGACTATCCAGCGGCATCCCGTGGCCATAGCTCGCGATGTCCACGTGCACACTGGTTAGCAGTTCGGTGCACCATGGCGAAGAAGGTTCTGCAGATTTCTGCGTCCAAAGTGATCGTCGACTATGACTTTCGCAACGACGCGAGGTTCTCGTTTCACTACGACAAGGCCACCGGCAGCAGTGGAAGCGGCTCCGTCGTCCGCCCGCACATGAACTGTCCCCATGGCCAGCAGCGGAAGTAGAAAGGTAGCTCGAAGGCTCATGATGGGGTCCATGGTTGCGCGAAGTCTCGGCTACGCGAAAAATGTTGGATCGAGCCTCAATCTGGCGCGTCCAATGAGCGCGGTGGTCCGTATATATTGGTACTGCCGTGCCGCTTCCCGAAAAAGCGCTGATTGCCCAGATTCGCCGCATGGCGACATCTTCCATCCGCGGGCACGCTCTCGGCTCGAACCGTGCGATCTTCACCGGAATCGGAGACGACTGCGCCATGCTACGCCTGCTGCCCAAGAAGGCAACCCAGGGGGGCGAGGTTTTGGTCACGACCGACTTCACGCTGGAGGGCATTCACTTCCGGCGCGACTGGCATCCGCCGGAGTCGGTCGGCCACCGCTGCCTGGCCCGCGGACTGAGCGACATTGCCGCCATGGGCGGCGAGCCCGTTGCGGCCTTCCTCTCGCTTGCCCTGCCGCGGGAGTTACCCCAATCTTGGGTGGGACGCTTTGTTCGCAGTCTCATTAGTCTCGGAGAGCGATTTGGCGTCTTCCTCGCTGGAGGCGATACTGCTGAATCCCCCAACGGGATACTCGCCGACATCATCGTGGTTGGCACCGCGCCCAAAGGCAAATCGGTGCTGCGCTCCGGCGCCCGGCCCGGCGACCGGATCTTTGTCAGCGGAGAACTTGGAGGCTCGGCGGCCGCCGTCGTCCAAATGAGAACCCAGCCCAAGAAGAAGCTGCAACCCCGCGACTATCTGCGTCACTTTTATCCCGAGCCGCGTGTCGAACTCGGCCGCATTCTCCGCGAGAAGGGTCTGGCCTCGGCCATGATCGATACCAGCGACGGGCTCTCCACCGACTTGGCCCACCTCTGCAAGGAGAGCAACGTCGGAGCCGAAGTCGAATCCGTACTCATTCCCCGCGCCAGCGTCGGCAAACCCGCGCGCGAAGTCGACCTTGACCTGGCCCTCCACGGCGGCGAGGACTACGAACTGCTGTTCACGTCCCCGCCGGGCAAACGGATCCCGTCGCACATCGCCGGAGTTCCGTTGACCCACATCGGACAGATCACCCGATCCCAGCGGGTTCTCGTTCGCAATCTCAAGGGCATCGCATACCAGTTTGAGCCGCGAGGCTGGGAGCACTTCCGCAAGTAGGCGGGCTTGCCGGTACAGGCTCAATTTAAGCCACTATCGAACGGCATCCGGAGGCCCGCGTTCTGTGCGGGCCCAAGGATCTGTGCACTCTTCAGCATCAAGTACGGCGCCGGCAGGGTACACAGATCCTTCGCTGCGCTCAGGATGACAAGCCTTGATGGGATATATGGCCGTAATAAACGCTGAGTCCTTCGTTACCTCCGTCACTACTGTGTCTCTTCCCGGCTCCACAAAACGGGGCTAGAGTAAGTCCATGTCGTCCAGCAAATTGCTTCTCCTCCCAGCTTTCGCTCTCTTGTTAACGGTCGCCGCTGCTGCTCAGAGAAAGCAGCCGCCTCCGCCGCCGGCGCACGCGAAGTCTCCGTCGCCCGCAGTCACCGACGAACTCATCCACAAACAATTTGGGGATAACTGTTCACTGTTGCCGGGGCCGCCGCAGTTTGTCGCCGACCTGGATGATGACGGCGTCGACGACCTGCTCGTCGCCGCCAGATGCAAGAACCCGATGGCCGACAAGGACGAATACAGCTTCGTCGTCGCCGACCCTTACAACGGCTTCCTAGGTTATGGCGACGTGAAGGTCACTTCGACGTTCGCCTCTGACGAGCCCGATCGCCGCGGCATCAGTCTGCTCATCATTCACGGCGCCGAAAAGGACGCATGGCGCGCTGAGAAGCCCAAGGCCAAATTTCTCCTGATCAACCTGCCCTTCAAGACGCTGACCGTGAAAAGGCTCGCCCAGAAGAAGAAAACCATCCTCGGCATTTACATGGAGGAAAGGGGCGAGGGGGAAGACACGTCTTCGGTCGTCTATTGGGACGGGAAGAAGTACAAGTACCAGCAGCTGGGATCAACCCTCGAGTAAAACGATTTCAGATTCTAGATTGCAGATTGCAGATTGATCCGATGGCACGTCGGCGTTTTCAATCTGCAGTCTACAATGTTTTCTCAGCTCTGCTTGTAGTAGGGGAACTCGCTCGTTCCCGCTCGGCTCACGTTCGCCTCGGCGAATTCACATACTCGATCCATTGACGCCTGCAGTTCCGCTGCGTAGCGTTCCAAGTCTTCGTCGTTCCCCCCTTTTGGCACGGGGATCAGCTTACCGAAGCACACCAGGACGCGGGAAAAAGGCTTCGGGATCATCAAGCGGTCCCAGCTGTTCAGGACCCAGGCCCTGTCTACGGCGGCGTGGAACATGGTCATCGCCAAGCCCGACGACCGCGCGAGCGCGACTGGTCCGGGCTTCACTTTGTGCCGCGGACCTCGCGGACCATCGAGAGTGAAGGCTACGGTCCAGCCCTCCTCCAGGGCACGGCGCAGGCCGAGCAGGGCGCGCACGGCGTTGCGGCTGCTCGATCCTTTCACTGCGACGAAGCCGAACTTGTGGATGATTCGGCCCATATACTGGCCGTCGTAACTGTCACTGCTCATCACCCGAATGCCCATGGCGCGGAAGATGTAGGTCGCCGGGATCATGCAGGAATGCCAAAAAGAGGCGACCAGGGGGCGCTCATCCAGCGTCTGCTGCGCGCCTTCTTCGTAAGACACCGAGACACGCAGGGTCGGCCCGATGACGCGAATGATGGAGTGTCCTAGAAAGATGATAATGCGCAGCACGATGCGCTGGCGAAGGGTAAAACGCTTGGGGTCGATGGGAGGTAGCGCAGGCGCCGCGGCAATGCGAGTGCTGGCTTCGGGCACGAAGATATTGTAACGGGGATTTCTGATTAGCCAGACCGGAGTGCGCTTCTCAAGCTACTGTCCACAAAGCGCGATTCAGGGCTCGTCCATTGCATGAACTTCTCCGTCTTTGCCCAGATACTGCCAATTCTCGTTGAAACATCCCGTGCGGCGGTACACGGTGGAGTTGACCCTGTACACCTTCAACGCCGTCATGGTGGCGGAGCCCTGCATCCCGAGAACAACGTCGCGGAAGCCGTTTGCAGTGGTCGGCAAGATCATAAGTGTCTGTCCATGCCATGAAAAATCACGGAATATCCGTGAGATCTTGGGCGAAAAATCCAGAAGCCGCAGTTCCCAGTTGGGCTGCAATCGCGCTCTCCGCCTTCCCGTACAAGAAAGACCTTCCCTTTGTTATTCACGCCCATGTCAGTGGCCCGAACGCGAAATTGTGCAGCCTCAGCTTCTATCTTCTGCCAAGCACCGCTGTCCGCTTTGGATTCGGGTGGCCGAAGTGCCGACACGACCGCTCGGAGCAGGCCGCCTCGCTCGGCATCAGACAGGTCTTTCGACTCAGCGATGGTTTGATCCAAGGAGATCGGTTTTGCGTGGCGCCAATCCCGTCGAAATTGCGCGAGGGTTGGCACCCTTTGAGCGGAGGCAATTGCCCACGTGATGCAGAGCACACAACTGAACAAAGGGAATCGAAGAAGCCTGACCATGCGCATCGGAACAACTCAAAATGAATACAGCGCGAAGGACAGTCGAGCGCATTCACCGGCAAGCCGGGACTCAGTTTTCCAGATACGAATCGATCCAGGTCTTGATTCTCTGGCGGTGCTGGTCGGCAGACGAGAATCGCACTCCAATCGACTTTGGTTTGCACCAGCTCACAACGCCTTTCAGATTGACTCGGGGTAAGGTCATCAGCGCGAAGGAAACCTCCACGTTCGCCCCGATGGAAAAATCTTCGCCACTCTTGACCGACATGCCTCCGCTGCTGATTTCGATACTGCTTGTGGCGACGCGGCGGCCGTCGCCCACCAGGGAGACCTCGGTCATAACCGGGATGCGCACGTAGCGGCGGAATTCATGCAGCACCAGCAGGCGCGTGGCGCGGATCAGCTTGAGCGCGGCCGGCCGCTCCAGTGGCTCGTTGAACATGGCGTTGATGCCGTATTTGGAGTAGCTCATGGCTTGCTGCGCGTTGCCGCCCACTCCGTAAATTACGCAGCGGCTGTTCGACGGGGATGAGCGGGCCGCTTCCATCACAGCATCGGCGCCCTCTCCCAGGCTCAGCACGCAGGCCTCGAATTTTTCCTTCTTCAGACGCTCAGCGGCATTCGCGGTCACGACCACGGTTTCAATGCCGAACTGGCGGAAGCCTTCCGCCAGCAGTGCGCGGGCCGGTTCGTCCAGGCCTACCAGTGCGCTGCGGGCGGCTGCTTTTCGGGTGAACGGGGCGGGTGTGAAGTGGGTGGCGAAAGCTTTATCCATAAAGTTGGGGGAAAGACTCCACTTTCAAAACCATTGTGCAGGCGGGGACCATCGTTGAAAAGACACAAAGGGTCAACGGGCGAAGTACCAAAGTCGCGTTACTCTTTCAGCGGATACGTGAGAAGGGACATTACGCCCAAAAGCGGCGTCAAATCAGGGGTTTGGAGGGGATGACGCAGAGGACAAAAACCTCAACGAGAATATCTTATTCAGTCCAGCGCCGAAATAACAACGCACCGTTGGTCCCGCCAAAGCCGAACGAGTTCGACATGGCGTACTCGAGTTCGGCCTTGCGCGCGTGGTTAGGAACCAGATCCATGCCAGCGGTATCAGGTTCGGGATTCTCCAGGTTGATCGTCGGAGGCAGAATCTGGTCGCGCAAGGCCAGCACCGTGATGCCGGCCTCGAGTCCTCCCGCCCCACCGAGCAGGTGCCCGGTCATCGACTTGGTGGAACTCACTGCGATCTTGCGGTCGCCAAAAAAGTTGCGAATGGCATGCGCTTCGAGGGTGTCGCCAATCGGCGTCGAGGTGCCGTGGGCATTCACATAGCCCACGACATCAGGAGTCACCCCGGCATCGCGCACGGCATTGCGCATCACGCGGAATCCGCCTTCATGCTCCGGCGCCGGCTGGGTCATGTGGTAGGCATCGCCGCTCATGCCGTATCCCGCGATCTCCGCGAGAATGCTGGCGCCGCGCTTGCGCGCGAACTCCAGTTCTTCCAGGATCAAAATGCCCGCCCCCTCACCAATCACGAAGCCATCGCGGTCACGGTCCCAGGGACGGCTGGCCTTCTCGGGAGCATCGTTGCGCGTTGACAGAGCGCGCATGGCAGCGAACCCCCCCACGCCCATGGGAGTGATCGCAGCTTCGGCGCCGCCGGCAATCATCACGTCAGCGTCGTTGTGCTGGATGATGCGGAAGGAATCTCCGATGGAATGCGCGCTGGTGGTGCAGGCCGTTGCCGTGGCTTCGTTTGGTCCTTTGGCACCGCAACGCATCGAAACCTGCCCGGCAGCGAGGTTGACGATGGCCGCCGGAATGAAAAACGGTGAGATCTTGCGCGGCCCGCCTTCCATCAGCGCGAGGTGTTCGCGTTCGATGATGTCAAACCCTCCGATCCCCGACCCGATGTGCACGCCGACCCGCTCATCGTTCTCCGCAGTGATTTTCAGTCCCGACATCTTCAGCGCTTCATCCGCGGCAGCAATGGCCACGTGAATGAAGCGCCCCATCTTCTTGACTTCTTTTTTCTCGATGTAGTTCAGAGGGTCGAAGTTCTTGACCTCGGCGGCAATCTGGCAGGCGAAGGCAGTCGCATCGAAGCCGGTGATTCGCGCCACACCGCTCTTGCCCGCGAGCAGGGCTTTCCACACTTCATCGGTGGAATTGCCCACACCACAGATCAATCCGAGGCCGGTAACTACGACCCTGCGTCCCAACTATTTCCCCGCTTTCGCGTGCTTGCCGATGTAGTCCACCGCGTCCTGCACGGTGCGGATCTTCTCCGCGTCCTCATCGGGGATTTCGATGTCGAAGGCCTCTTCAAAAGCCATGACCAGTTCGACCGTGTCGAGCGAATCCGCGCCCAGATCGTCCACGAACGACGCGCTCGAGGTGACTTCGCCTTCATCCACTCCCAACTGCTCCACGATAATCTGTTTTACCTTCTCTTCTACGGCTGCCATGTTTCTCCTTCGCTTGTCTCGATTAGATTTGAATTCGGTTGTTCGGTCGCGTACTTGCCGCGCTTATTTCTGCTCGAGCCTTGGCCCTCCACAACGCTACCTCCTGCGCACTGCGATACGAAAAAAGGCGAGTGTGTAGTGTAATTGTCCCGGTGAATTAGTGTAAAGGAAGGGCCCTGCCGCTTTCGGCAAAGCCTCGGCTGACTTGGAATTGCACTCTTGAATCCTAAAGGCAGGGACTTGCCGGGGTCAAACCTTGGACGGGGTCAAAGCTTGGCCGGGGTATGATGAGTGCCTCAGCCAAGGAGCGTGACTTGAAATACGGATTGTGGGTGTTATTGCTTTGTCCGCTGGCCGTTGCCGCCCCCTGTGCCACGGGCGAAGCGAAGGACGACGCTGCCCTGATTCAAGCCGAGCAGAGATGGGCCCGCGCCCTGGAGCAGCGCGACACAGCTAGTCTGAACTGCATTCTGGCCAACGAGTTCGAAGACGCGGGTCCCGACGGCACACTCACCAACCGCGCCACCGTTCTGGCAAAAGCCGCCGAACGTCCTGCTCTCCATCACACGCTCTCCGATTTACGGGCGCATGTAGAGGGTGACTTCGGCTACGTGCGCGGACTCGCGACAGCCGTGGACGCGCAGGGCAACATCGTGGCCCGGGTGCGCTTCACCGATATATACGTGTACCGCAAAGGACGCTGGCAATGCGTTGCCGGGCAAGAATCGATGCTGACCAAAGCAACTCACTAAGCCGAGGAAAGTCGTATGCGTGCCGTCGTGCAGCGCGTCAGCCGCGCCAAAGTCACGATCAACGATCGGGCCAACAACGGGTGGATCAGCGGCGAGATCCGCCTGGGATTGCTGGTCCTGCTGGGCGTGCGCCACGAAGACACCGAGGCCGACTCCACCTATCTCGCCGAAAAAATTGCCGGCCTCCGCATCTTCGAGGACGCCGACGGAAAGATGAACCGCAGCGTGCAAGACGCAGCCGGCAGCGTGCTGGCGGTCTCACAGTTCACGCTGTACGGAGATGTTCGCCGCGGCAAGCGCCCATCATTTGACGCCGCTGCTCCGCCGGAACAGGCCCGACGGTTGTATGAGTTCTTTGTCGAGCGCATCCGGGCTGCCGGGCTGCGCTGCGAAACCGGCCGCTTCCAGGAAATGATGCAAATCGAGTTGGTCAACGACGGGCCGGTTACCATCCTGCTGGATTCCAGCAAAGCGTTCTAACGATTCATGCTTCCGTCAGGACAATCAAAGGTACGCATCCTAAAGCGCCCTTTCGGTTATTGCGAGAGCCACCGCGAACATTGACAATTCATGCATCGGGTTTTGGCTGTAGGAGCACCCTATTCTCCAAGTGCATCTTATGTCGGGGTCTACGTCCGAAGCTCGCGCGAACGAACGAACGCGCCCGGACTTGGGCCCTAAGCATTCGCCGCAACTGTGAACGGGGTTAAAGCACCGCTCTCAAAGGATGACATCATTATGAACCTGTTTACGAAGAGCCTGCGCCGGACAATTTCCGTGCTGGCCATGGCGGTCGTTGGCACTGCTCTCGGGCAGCGGGTGGCCGCGCAAGACCAATCAGATCAAGATGATCCGCCCAGCCGCGTGGCGCGTCTTGGCTACCTGCAAGGCTCCATTTCGTTCCAGCCGGCCGGTGAATCGGAGTGGGTCGAAGCTGCGCGGAACCGGCCTTTGACGACGGGCGACCGGCTCTGGGCGGACCACGACT
>DATDGW010000667.1:0-2442 GCA_036521895.1 Candidatus Sulfotelmatobacter sp.
GTTTGTGTACCTACAGCTGGATGAGAGTGTGAAGGATACGAAGCGCCAATTCAGCGACATCAATCTCAAGCTGAATGCGCTTAATGCTCAATTACCGCAAGGCGCCGGCCCTATCGTTTTCCAAAGCGATTTCGGAGACACTGCCGCGTTGATGCTGACGGTTGCGAGCCCGAAAGCGGACGACATTGAAATAGCAGCCCGCGCCAATTCCGTTGAAGCGGCACTTCGCAAAGCCCGTAGTTCAAAACAGCAGAATAGAACGGGCCAGCACGTCACGATCGTGGATTCGTTTCCACAATCTATTTCGGCGCGCGAAGTTCTGGACGCCGGATATTTATTTCAACAGGAAGCCCAGAGTGCTGGGATTATTCGAGACTCGGAAATCGTGCAGGGTAGTGGTTTTATCGGTTTAGATGGAATTTCCGAAGCCGATGACAGTGCGATTCGGGCCTTCATCCAACGTTTTTTGTCGGACCGCCTGAAACGCTCCGAACTGCATCCGGATGCATGGGAGCTCGCGATCATCCGCGATCCCAGCGAAACAAGAGAGAAACTGGCCAGCGTTGCCGGCGACAAATACAGTTACGCCGACCTCGATAACTTTTCCGACTTGATCGGCCGTACGCTTCAGGGCGCTACCGAGGTCTCGAAAGTCGAGACCCGGGGAGTTTTGCCGCAAGCCGTCTACTTAGACTATTCGCAGGATCGGCTTGCAGCGTATGGATTGCGCCCCGCCGATCTATCCAAGGTACTATCCGCCCGGAACATTATTGCGCCTGGTGGAAATATAGAAACGGCAGACCGCAAAGTCGCGCTTATCCCTTCGGGAAAATTCGATACGGCGAAGAGCATCGGTGATCTCGCGGTTTCGACTACATCAGAAGGTGCCCCGGTCTATCTGCGGGATCTCGTCCAGATCAGCCGCGGCTATCAAGCTCCTGCACAATATCTGAACTACTACACCTGGCAGGACAAGAGTGGGCGTTGGCAGCGCAGCCGCGCCGTTACGTTGGCAGTCTACATGCGCGACAAAAAGCAAATCGCGAGCTTCGGTGAGTCGGTGAACGCAAAGCTATCGCAGCTTCATCAAATTCTCCCTGCAGATCTCATTTTGGCGCACACGTCGGATCAACCCCTTCAGGTTAAGGAGAACATTCATCTTTTTATCCGGGCACTCCTGGAAGCCATAGGCCTCGTCGTGATTATTGCGTTGCTCGGCTTCTGGGAATGGCGCCTCGCGCTGATCATGGCACTAGCCATACCCATCACGCTGGCGATGACATTCGGAATCGTTTATGTGCTGGGAATTGACCTTCAGCAGGTTTCGATTGCAACACTCATCATCGCTTTGGGGCTTCTCGTGGACGTGCCGGTGGTGGCCGGAGACGGCATCAAGCGCGAACTGGCGGAAGGCTCGCCCCGCAAGATTGCTTCCTGGCTCGGTCCAACCAAGCTTGCGACTGCGATTTTCTACGCGACGATTACGAACATCATTGCGTACCTGCCGTTCCTGATGCTCAACGGAAATACCGGCGAGTTCTTGAAGAGTCTGCCGATCGTCATGACAGCCTCGCTACTGTCCGCGCTATTCGTTGCAATGACGTTCGTCCCATTCTTGGGCTACTACATTCAACGTGCCCCGGCAAAGCCAGAACCTACCATCGAGGAAAGACGCGCACGAGGCTTCTACGGTTTCTACAACCGGCTTGTCCAAAGAGCCATAAAACATCGTTGGGCTGTTCTTGCCGGATCTCTTGTTTTTCTCGTCGGTGGAGGACTTTTCGGTTCTCGCTTGAAGACTCAATTCTTCCCTGAGGATGTTCAGTATTGGTTCTATCTGGACGTTTGGCTGCCAAATGACGCGCCTTTGAGTGCAACCAGCAATGCCGCAGTCCAGGCTGAAGAAGTGGTTCGGAAAGTGATCGAAACTTCGCCCGAGCTTGGATCGAAGGACGAGCGTGGCCATCTTCTCAAGTCGCTGACAACCTTTACGGGCGGCGGCGGACCGCGTTTCTGGTTTTCCGTCTCACCGGAAATGCCGCAAACGAACTACGCGCAAATCATTGTTGAAGTAACGGACAAGGAAGCCACGCCGAAGCTGAAACGCCCGATACAGGACGCCCTTGCAAAGCAGATCCCAGGCGCATGGATCACTGTGCGGCAGCTGCAAACAAACCCGGTCGAGAATCCCGTAGAGCTGATGATCTCCGGCCAGGCGGACGTGGACGCGAAAAACGAAGCTGACGATATCCGTACGTTGCGAACGATCGCTCGCCAAGCCCAGGAGATCGTGGCCCAGGCCCCGGGCATTTCCGTTCTTCGGGATGACTGGTTTCCGGACAATCTTCAGCTACAGGTTCAAATCGACCCTGACCGCGCGAACGTCGTGGGCATCACCAACGCCGATGTCGCAAGCGCGTCAAGCGCGGCAATAAGTGGAAC
>DATDGW010000668.1:0-1614 GCA_036521895.1 Candidatus Sulfotelmatobacter sp.
TTGGGAAAATCGGAAATCGACAGCCACTCCAATTTTATTTCAACTGCCGAATCCGTTCCTGCAGGAATCGCCGCTCCGGTTCCTGTTGGGTCAGCGCCAGCGCCCTCTCATAAGAAGCCTGAGCTTCAGCGGTCCTGCCGAGCCTGCGGTACAACTCTGCACGAGCTGAATGCGCCAGGTAGTAATTTGCCAATTCCCCATGTTCCAACAACGCGTCGATATGCGTCAGACCGGCCGCTGGACCGTCCCGCTCGGCAATTGCCACGGCGCGATTGAGATGGACTACTGGAGAAGGTTGAATTCGCACCAACTGGTTGTAAAGCGCAACAATCTGCCGCCAGTCGGTAGCAGCGGTCGATTCCGCCTCCGCATGAACGGCCGCAATCGCAGCCTGCAGTGTGTAAGGGCCGAAGCGACGCGAGCTCAGGGCTTTCTCCACCAACCCCACTCCCTCCGCAATCTGTTCGCGGTTCCAGAGCGCGCGGTCTTGATGCTCCAGCAAAATCAGCTCTCCGGCCGGCGAGGTCCTCGCCGCGCGCCGGGATTCCTGCAGCAACATCAGAGCAAGCAGCCCATTGACTTCCGGCTCCGGCTGGAGCCCGGCCAGCAACCGTCCAAGCCGGATCGCCTCGCCGGTGATCTCGGCTCGCGTTACTTCCGCTCCCGCCGCAGCCGAATAGCCCTCGTTAAAGACGAGATAGACGACCTGAAGCACCGCGTCCAGCCGTTCCGGCAATTCCTGCGGCGTCGGCACCTCGTATGGAATCGGCGTCTCTCGAATCTTTGCCTTGGCGCGTACGATGCGTTGGGCGAGCGTCGCTGGCGTCACGAGAAATGCGCGGGCGATCTCTTCCGTGGTCAGGCCGCAGATTTCGCGAAGGGTGAGCGCAACCTGTCCCTCCGGAGGCAGAGCGGGATGGCAGCAGGTGAAGATCAGACGGAGGCGATCGTCCTCGATCTCTTCATCTCCGGTCTCTTCCTTTCCGCCGGGAGCGTCGTTGACGCGCGATTCCATGTGGGCGACAAGATCTCTCTGTGCGCCGTCGAAGCGCGCGCGCCGACGGATCACGTCGATGGCCTTGAAGCGTGCCGTTGAAATCAGCCAGGGGCGCGGATTGTCCGGAATACCAGTCTGAGGCCAGGATTCAAGAGCGGCGGCGAAGGCCTCATGCATGGCCTCTTCGGCAAGATCCAGATCTCCGAGGAGGCGGACGAGCGTCGCCAGAACCCGGCCCGATTCCGACCGGTAAAGGGTCTCAATGGTCTTGCTGAGTTGTTCGGGCACAGGCGCCAGCATCTACGCCAAGCTAGCAAACGGAATGGCTCGATACAACTGCGCTCGGGCTTCTCCTACCCGCAATTCATCGGTGTTGCGATCTCTTGCGCGTCGTCAACCAGCGCAGTATCGCCAAGTCACTCATCGACAGGGTTCTGCGCGGATGACGGGCTACTCGGAGAAAGGTCTCCGGTTTAAAGGGGGCGGTTGACCTCAGAAACGCCGCGCACGGCATCCACATCGATGTACAGTCGCCGGCTCGTAGAATGACTAAATTGTGAACAGCAAGTCGCAGCATAGGTGATACCGCGAGGGCTGTTTATTGGCCGGCGGCGGTG
>DATDGW010000669.1:0-14478 GCA_036521895.1 Candidatus Sulfotelmatobacter sp.
CCGACGAGAACAACCCGAGAGTCTCCGAGATCGCGGAAGCATGCGAGTCAGCGTTACGAGCCGCGGAGTGGGATGGCTGGGACGAGAGCGACGAGATGGGCTTCTACGTTGAGGAATTTGCCGCCGAAGCTTTGGGTGAGCGCAACTGGGGCGAGGCGAGGCGCCGTGCCGCCGAAGCATGGGGGGAGTTTCAGATCGCACTTCGGCGCGCGATCTCCCAGAGGGAGAGTTTCGGGCAACATTGAGCAGCTCTCCGTTCTTCATGCTGACGATCAACTCCCACAGGCTCGTCGCCTTCAGGCTCATCCTGCGTTAGAAACACACCGAGTCTCCAGGCTCATGCTGCGTTATACCAGACTACGGTTTGACAGTGCTGCTGCAAGCCGCGATAATAGCGACAGCGTGCGACAGGGCACCACCGGCCCGCGGCAAGGGAACAAAATCCCACCTGCTTCGATTCAGACAGCGTGCTTTGAATCTTCTTTCAGCCTGTATCAGCGGGTCACAGGCGCTCATGAAAGGAGATTTCCGTGATCACACCGAAGCTTCCTGCTCGTCCCTCCCTGGAATCCCTGCGCAAGCAAGGTAAGAAACTGGCGCACGACATTGTTGCGGGTAATGCAGGCGCCATCGCCCGGGCGCGTGCGCAGCTGCCAAAAGCGGAGCTGCCGTTGTCACAGCGTGATACCCAGTTGGTGCTGGCGCGCGAATATGGGTTTCCAGGCTGGAAGGACCTGGTTAAAGAAGTAAAACAACGCCTCGGCAGAGGACTCGAGTGGGCGGTAGCCGAAGCTCGCCGCCTCATCCATGACAATGATGTCGAAGGTCTGCGGCAGTTGTTGGTGGAATACCCGGCGCTTTTGTCGTGGAAAGCGGATGAAAACGACGGCGGGCTGCTCGGGATGGCGACGGGTTCCTTCGGCGACAGCGGCGACCCGATCAGAGAGGAGCACTTCACGCGCCAGGCATGTGCGGAGTTCCTGCTCGATGCCGGCGCAGTCGTCGCGCCGTCAGTATGCGATGGGCTCATCCATTCGCGCGCTAGGGGGTTGATCGGTCTCTTCCACCGCAGAGGCCTTCTGCCGCGATCGCTCAAGTTCCTTGCCGCGCTCGGCGACGTCGATGGCGTTCGTTCGTGTCCCGATACAGATGCAGACGATCTCGCCGCGGTAAACGAAGCGTTCATGTATGCGTGCCACCTCGAGCACGCGACCGCAGCGGCGCTGCTGTTGGATCGGTCCATCACGCTCGACGTCGAGCTGAGAAAGCGGATCGATGGCGGACCGGGACGTTCCGCGTTTATCCAGTACTTCATCGCGAACAGGCCCGACGTCCACGACCCCGATCCATTCAGGCCTTGGCAGGCGTTTGTCGAGCGACAGATCCAACACGCGCTGCACGATAGTGACCTGGCATCCTTTATCGACGCATTGCGGCGCGAAGCAGGGCTGCTGTCAGACGCATGCGTGAAATTCCAGGTCAGGTTGATCGAGGGGGCGGCGGTCTCGCTGAATGATCACGCAGCTTTTCTTAACGCTCTCCTTGATCTCGATCCCGCTGTGCTGCACTGTCCCGTGCCGCCGCCATCCAGGGCCCTTGTACACGCATTCACGTATGCGCAGACCCATCTGCTTCCGACGCTGCAGCGGATCTGGCCTATACCCGACGATCTGTCACACGCAGCCGGGAACGGGGACTTGGCACGCGTGAGGCGCTGGTTCGACGCCGCGGGCAAGCCCGCACTGGGCGACCTCGCGAATCATTTTCCTGCAAACGATGCCTGGATCCGCGGCAACCTGAACTGGGGCGAGCCCAATGTGCAGCAGGTTCTCGATACCGCTCTCGCCTGGGCGGTCCTCAATAACCATTTCGAGATCGCCGACTTTCTTCTCGCGCACGGGGCCGATATCAACACGAACTGGAGCTCCCATGAGCCCGCCAGCATCTTGCATGAGTTGGTATGGCACAAGAATTACGACGCCATGCAATTCCTCATCGACCGCGCTATCGACATGACGATCGTCGATTATCGCTGGGACGCTACCGCCCAGGGTTGGGCATACCATGCTGCGAAAGACGAGAGGATGGCGCAGTGGCTAGCCGAAGCGCAAAAACGGCAGGAGCAGGCATCGCGCTGACAGCGACCAAGCAAGTCGGCTTCAGAACTTTCTTTTTCGTCTGCAGCCGGCGTGACGAACACCAACGGCGGTCAGATTCCGGCTACGGAGAATGGCTCCGCAAAAACGCCGCAGTACTTACCCATCCCCGTCTCAGATGGCGCGGATTGCGTCTCTTCATTCGCAAGGAACGTCAGCTAGCAAACGCTCCATCATTCAGTCCAACAGTCGTTTCTGGATATTTGGTCGGCAATCCGGAGAGTGACCATAAACGGCTTCTCGGAAAACAATGGTCGGACGGAGAGTTGGCTCGCGCAACGCATGCCGGGCAGCAGGACATGAAGATTGGCGGTCCGCCCGACACCGCCATGCTCACTCAAAATGCCTGCGAGAACGGAGCCTCCCGGAACTCTCCCAACTTGGCGGTTGCCTTGAATTGAGGAATGGGATCCAGTTCCTTGAAGGCTGACGTGAACGCATTCGAGAGACTCCAGATCGTGCGCGAGCGGAACTCTTCGTACTTCGGCTCGAAGTAGAGATCGTGTACAGTGCGTGCGAGGTGTTTCGGAGCCTCCAACCTGCCTTCGACGAACGCCTCATAGATGACAGCCTTCGCAGTTACATCGGTAAGTTCGCCCCTCTGCCACGCCTCCACTTGTTTTCGCATCGGCTCAAAATTCCGTTGCATACGATCTACAACCCACTGCCATACAGTCGATCAACGAGAACGACTTCGAGTGCTTTGCAAGCACCGGCGTGAACGCGCCTGTTCTCGTCAATTGAGACACAAGCATTCCCGTGCGCGATAAGTCGGCCAGCTTGCGCGCATCCACCTTGTCGCTCTTGCTGCCCTCCTTTAACAAGGCATTGCGCCGCCGATTGCACACCACCATGTGCTGCACCTGCGGCTGCAGATCATACAGCCAGGCGGCCCAGGTGCCTTCTTCCCGGGTCACATGCAGCTCGCCCCCTAGACCGTGGAGGAACTGCAGAATGCTGCTGGCTTTGGGTTTCGATCACCGACTCCATCACCTGCTTCCCGCTCTCATTCAGGACGGCGATCACGATGGCTTCCTTGTGCACGTCCACGCCGAGATGCTTGATGTCGCGACTCATTCCGTTGCCTCCTTGGGGGAACGATCATTCCCGTCAACGGAATCTTTCCGTCAAGGTAAAGTGCAATTCTTCAGCAACCAGCTTCAACCTAAGCGGGGGCTCTTTCATAATGCATTGACCCTTGCAGGTGGGAGGGCCCCCGCAGCCGGGCAGGTGAACAGTTCACCTGCAAAGCTCCCTACCTTGAATCGCCGTTTCGTGGATAATCATCCACGTGGCCCAATTGGAGAATTTTCGTCTCAAGGTTTTCCGCACGGTTGCCGAGCATCTGAATTTCCGCAAGGCGGCGGAATACCTCTTCCTCACTCAGCCCGCGATCACGCTTCAGATCAAGGCCCTCGAGGACGACCTTGGCATTCGCCTCTTCGATCGCGCCGGCAATCGTGTCTCCCTCACTCCTCAAGGGTCCCTGCTGCTCGTCTACGCGAAGAAGCTAGCAGCCCTCGTCTCCCAAGCCGAGCAACAACTAAGCTCGCAGGACGGCAGAGTCTCCGGCGAACTGTCCCTTGGCGTTTCGACCACGATCGCACAATACGTTCTCCCGCGCCTGCTGGGAGCCTTTCTCGACGAACATCCCCGCGTCCAGTTCTCCCTTCGCAGCGGCAACACCGACGAGATCGTCCACCTCCTCCTCGACAACAAACTCGCGATCGGCCTCATCGAAGGTCCCGCGCGCGACCGCGGCATCCGCACCGAACCCTTCATGCAAGATGAACTGGTCCTGATCGTACCACCCGCGTTCGCGTCCGCTCATATGTCCCGTGCCCAACTGTTGGCCTCAAATCTCCTGATGCGCGAACAGGGTTCCGGCTCTCGCCGCGTCGTCGAAATCGCTCTGGACAACGCTGATCTCAAGCTCAAATCGTTCAGGAACGTAATGGACCTCGATTCCACCGAGACGATCAAGTCCGCAGTGGAAGCGGGACTCGGCGTCAGTTTCGTTTCCCGCTGGGCCATTTCCAAAGAACTGGAACTGGGTGCTCTGAGAATTGCCGAGGTCGCAGGCCTGAAAGCGGATCGCCATTTTTCCCTAATTTCCCGCACCGGACCGGAGCCGCAAGGCGCCGCCGCCGCGTTTCGCACCTTTGCCCTTGAGCGTGCGCGCCTCCTCGCCAACACTGAGCGAAAACGCCCTCGCTCTGCCAAGTTCCGCTGATAAGCGCAGCTAATTACCCATCAAAACTAATGCTTGGACGCCGGCCCAGCTTCCACCGCACACTAAATCCGTGAGCAAGAACATCTTTTTTCTGGCCCTCATCCTAGCCGCGACCGGACTCATCTCGCCGCCCCTTGCGCTCCTTGGCGGCCTCATCTACGGCTTCGTAGCCGTGCATCCGTTTCAGGTCGAGAGCAAGCGCCTGGCCAAATTCCTGCTGCAAGCTTCCGTCGTCGCCCTCGGCTTTGGAATGAATCTGCATCAAGTCCTCCAAGCCGGACGTTCCGGCTTCCTCTACACGGCCGTAAGCATCACCGCCGTGATGCTACTGGGGTTGGGGTTCGGCTATCTCCTGCAGGTGGGAAAGAAATCCGCATTCCTGATCAGTGCCGGGACCGCCATCTGCGGTGGCAGCGCGATCGCCGCTGTCGGCCCCATCGCCGAAGCCAACGAAGAAGAGATGGCGGTTTCCCTGGGCGCCGTCTTCATCCTCAACTCGATCGCACTCTTCCTCTTTCCCGTAATTGGCTACGCCTTTCGCATGACGCAGGCGCAATTCGGCCTCTGGTCAGCGCTGGCTATTCACGACACCAGCTCCGTCGTCGGCGCGACCGCCAAGTACGGCGCAACCGCCCTCGCCATCGGAACCACCATCAAACTGGCCCGCGCGCTCTGGATCGTGCCGTTATCGTTCGTTACCGCCGCCACCCTGAAGAGCAAAGCGCGCATTCAGTGGCCGTGGTTTATCTTGCTGTTCTGCATGGCCGCGCTGCTGAACACTCTGCTGCCCTCATTCACCCCGGCGTTCGGCGCTCTCAATCACCTGGGAAAGATCGGCCTCACGGTCACTCTGTTTCTGATCGGCACGGGATTGAACAAAGAAACGCTCAAGCGCGTTGGCGCGCGCCCGCTTCTCCAGGGACTTGCCCTCTGGATCATCGTCGGCGCCGGAACTCTAGCCCTGATCCTGTTCCACTGGATCGCCGTGTAAGAGCGCCCCCCCCACACGCATGGGGCGGGGAAAGGGGCGCGGCTTCAGAGGCTGCGGAGAAACTTACGAATGCGCCGCGTTACCGTGGAAGAGCGGCCCTTCAGGGCCGCGTACGCCGCGCGAAATCAGCGCAGGCTTTAGTCCTTGAGTGCCCTCTCCCCGAGAGAGCTCCTGCTTGAACTTCAAATAAAAAAGCCGGGAGGCAATCGCCTCCCGGCTCAATTACTAACTGCGGTTTAAAACGCCCACCGCAGCGAGAACTGAATCAACCGCGGGTTGCCGTTAGTCCCCACGATCTTCCCGAACGGTTGTTCCCGGGGCTCGCCAAATAGGCCTCGATATCCGTTACCGAGGGATCACCGAAGTTCGTGTGGTTCCACAGGTTGAAGAAGTCAGCCGCGAAGCGCACGTCCTGCCGCTCCCCGATCTTGAAATGCTTCAGGAACGACACGTCCCGGTTTTGCTGGAACGGCCCGTGATAAAGATTGCGCCCCCAAATCCCCGAACCCGGTGGTGCAGAAGTTGGGATCGGAAACGCACTGCGTCGGATACAGTTGCGGTGCCGGCGTGAACGCCGCCGGGTTCAAGTAGCCATTGACCACCCGCGAGTGAATATCTCCACTCGACAACCCGCTGGCAACTCGCGCTGTCCATTCACCTGGATGCGCACCTGACCGCGTCCCAACTGCGCGGCCGCATTCAGATCGCTCTGCGCTCCGGTCGACAGCGTCAGCAACTGCTGAAAGTTCTGTGTGGCCAGCGGCAGCGCGCGGATGGTGTTGCTCTCAATCGCCTGCCCCGTGGTCGCGTCGCTCGTATCCACGGTCTGCACTTTTGCCTCAACTTCAAGCTTTTGCTGCACCGACTTGGTCGACATCTTGGCAATCATGCGCGTCGTCTCCGTCACGCGCACCACGATGCGGGGAAAACTCCCCTGTGCAAACCCCGCGCTCTGAATGCTCACCGCATACGTCCCTACCGGAAGCAGGGGTGCCGTAAACGTTCCATCAGCCGCGGTCGCCACTGTGCGCTCCAGAACACCCGTGTCCTGATTTGTGATGCGCACCTCCGCATTGGCGATCACCGCCCCGCTCGGATCCAGCACGGTCCCCGTGATGGCACCGTTTGCTCCACCCCGTGTGCCGTGGAAGGCGAGCGCGATCAGGCTGACAATAACTAATCTGATTGAATAACTTGGCATGCTCTTCTCCCTATTCCTCTTGTCGTTAGCGCGGATTTGAGAACTCGGTACATCGACAACAACCAACCACGCATAGCCTGGCATGGATCTGCGACGGCCGCTTCCGATCGCGAAGTCCAAGCAAGATTGGTTGATCCGCTATTGAGGTACACCTCTGCTCGAATATGCTCTGCGTGGAGTGGAAAGAGATCACTGAATCAGAGCAGCCGTTTGCAAAAAAAGATGTTGCACCGAAGTAACAAGGCAGTTTCCGGGTGGGGCAGATCCGCCCGCACGATTCCTAGCCTTCGCCGAACTCGCGGTAGCGCTCCAGAACGTCGCGCTCCGAGATCACGCCCTCTAATTGCTGGGGGTCCGCCCGGCTCACCACCGGCACCAGCGGCCACCGGTCCACATGCCGGAGCGCCGTTTCCAGCGGATGATCGGGGTACACATCCGGACTGCACCGGATCGGCAGCAGCGAACCCAGGTTGGTCGCGCCCTTACCCTCGTCCGCTAGTGCTCGAAGCTGCTGCTTGGTGATGCAGTTCCAGCCGCTGGGACTCAGTCGCACCAGCAGATCGTCACCCGGTGATAGCTCCGTCTTCTGCAGAGCCTGGTCGACCGTTTCCCGCGCATCCAGCACCGGGCCTTCTACGGGACGCATCGCGTCTTCCACCCGCAGAATGCCCTCTTCCCGCTGCTCCTCCATCGACGGCAATTCCAGCCCGTCCTGCCGCGTCAGCAGATCGAAAATCGCAATGGGCTGAAGTCCCCGGGAAATGACATACGCAACTGCGTTCGCCACAATCACCGGCACGATGATCGAATAATTCCCACTCACCTCCAGCACCATAAACACAGACGTCATCGGCGCCCGCAGAAAGCCAGCAAACAAAACGCCCATCCCAACCAGTCCATACGTGCCCGGCGACCCGCTCAGATGTGGCAGAAACACATGTTCCGCCCCGCCCACCGCCGTCCCCAGCATCGCGCCAACAAACAACGTCGGCGCAAACATGCCTCCTGGCGTGCCGCTCACGAACGAAAGCAGAGTCGCGACAATCTTCAGCCCTGCCAGAATTGCCAGAAACTGCCATGTAAACCGACCGTGCATGGCCTCATCCATGGCTTCGTATCCCGCGCCCATGATCTGGGGCGCGCCCAGAATCGCCATGATGCCAGTCAGCAACCCAGCCAACGCCGGCTGAAAATACTGCGTCCATCGTGGCAGCGCCTTGCACCGCGGTCGCAGCGTCGTAATCCCGGTCGAGAACAGAACTGAAGCCAGCCCGCCCACAACTCCAAGAATGGAATAAGCGATCAACTCCGAAGGCCGCTCGAGTTGCACCGCCGGAATTCGAAACAGCGACTCCGATCCCAGAAACCATCGCATCACCACCACACTCGACACCGCCGACAGCACCACCGACCCGAGAATGCCGGCCGTCCATCCCCCGATCACTTCTTCAATCACGAACAGGACCGCCGAGATCGGCGCGTTAAATGCCGCTGCCAGTCCGGCCGCCGCGCCCACTGGCGCAATCAGCCGCATGCGGTCACGCGACAACCGCATCTGCCGCCCCAGCACCGATGCCAGGCATGCGCCAATTTGTAATGACGGATCTTCCGGCCCCAGCGAGTGTCCCGACCCAATCGCCAGCGCCGCCGTAATGAACTTCCCGATCGCCGTGCGAATCGGAATGTACCCGTTGTAGATGTACAGAGCAGCCTTGGTCTGATTCACCCCGCTCCCGCGCGTCTGCGGAAAGATATGAATCACCAGCACAGCAATGACCAGTCCCGCCAACGTAGGTGCCAGCAACAGCCGCGACGGCGACAGCGCTGCCCCCGACCCTAACAAATAAAGCCGGCACCATCCGATCGCGAACCGAAAGCAGACAACCGCCAAGCCGGAGAACACGCCTATGAATACCGAGAGCACCAGGAAGAAGCGGTCTTCCCGGAACACCGACTGCAATAGCGCCTTCGGGGAGTGCCCGTTGATGGGCCTGGCCGTCACGGGTTGGGCGTTCTCCATACGGACTCCGGAGTGTGGGTTCGACTGCAAATCCAAGCTAGTTCCCCTCATGCAGTTTGGCGATCAGCAGCAGCGCCATATCCGCTCCGGTAGGAGTCCCGCAGGTCGCGCTGGTTTCGCGCTCAATGTCGAACACCAGGTCCATGGCCGATTCCACCAAGTCCGGATTTCGCCGCAGTTCCGCCTCGACAATCTGCGGCCTCAGCTTCGCCCAGTTTGCCGCCAGACTCGATTGCGACGCGGTGGGCAGGGCAAGCCCTCTCGCAGGGCTGCATGTCTTGAGCCGCTCTCCCGCTGTTGCAAAGTCTGAAACCACAGTCTTGGCGCGCTGCGATGCCGACAGCGGCCGCCGGAATGGATCCATTTCGAGCACCATCTCCGTCGTCTTCAGCAGGCCCGCACTCTGCGTGTCGCTGGGGTTCCCTGCGACAGCCGCCTCCAAATAGCGCTGCGCCAGGGGATAGCGCCGCAGTGGGAACGCAGCGAATCCCGCTCCCGCAAGGGCCGCCCGGTTCTCCGGCTCCAACTTCAAGCTCTGCTGATAGGCGGCCAGCGCGTGTTCGTCGTCCTGCGCGCGCAGAAACAGATCGCCGAGTCGCTCCTGCTGCGACGGGTCATCCCCAAGATTTTCTTGCAGCGCGATTAATTCCGATTGCGCCTGCGCCTGGGCGCGCGTGTTCAGCAGGAATTGGATCAACTCCAGCCGCGCATCGCGCCGTTTCCCTTCCTGGTCGCTCGGCCACGCGGCATAGATCGCATTGTGGTAATGACGCAGCGCCTGTTCGGTTTGACCCTTTGGTACCGCGATGCGCGCCAGTTCGAGATTGACCAGGCCATCTTCCGGCTGGCGCTCCCACAGGTTGGTTAGGTAGGCCGCTGCTTCACCGGTCCGCTTGAGTCCGATCAAAGCCTCGGCCAGATTGAGTTGGTAGGTGTAGTTGTCTCGCGAATAGAGAAGCGCCGACCGGAACTCCGTTACCGCCTTATCGTAGTGCTGCGCGCTGAGGTCCGCCACTCCACGCGCAAACCATCGGTCTCCGAGGAAGTCACGCTGCGCATGATACGCCCGCGATAATCCCGTCACCGCCAGAAAAGAGATCACCGCCAGCACCGCCAGCAGCACGAGCATCAACGGCTGTTGCCTGAGATACAGCCGTAGTTCCTCCAATGCTCCCGCAGCCATCGTCTTTCCCCGCGATTCGGGCATTACCCATTTTCCACCATCCTCGCGAAGCCTGCTTCATCCCCGCATCTCACTTGGCAACCGCAAGCCACCCCGGCTCGCGGACGTGTTCGTCATGGAACCGCAACAGGCGTGCGGCAAGAATCGTAGCGCGCCCCAGGTATCCCAGCACCTTACGCTCGTCCGCGCGATCCACCACCGGCAAGCGTCCAATGTCGAAGCGCAGCAGCTTCGCCGCCGCCTCCGACACCAATTCATCCGGATACGTAACTACCAGGTGCGTGCTGCCGGCTTCCAGCACAGTTGCAGCGCCCGACGAATCCTTATCCAGCGCGCGCAGCACATCGCCCCGCGTAATGATCCCCGCCAGCCGGCCCCCACCATCCAGAATCAGCAGCGCCTCATGCCGCGCCACCGTCGCGTCATGGCGCGCGATCCGCTCTGCTAACTCTCCCACCTTCGTATCGGCCCGGACGACCGGCGCTTCCTTCTCCATCGTCTCCCCGACCGTAGCCTGCGTCAGAGCATCGGCTTCGTAATCCTGATGCACCCGCAATCCACGCCGCGCCAGCTTCTCGGTCATGATGGAGCTGTTGGGCATGAACAGCATCGCGACCCCGTCCGCGATTACGGCCACCAGCATCAGCGGCAAAACGGAGTTGTAGTCGCGCGTAATCTCGAACGCAAAAATGATAAATGAGAACGCAGCCCGTGACGCCGCTCCAAACACTGCTCCCATCGCCACCAGCGCAAACGCGCCCGGCGAAAGATGTGCCGAAGGGAAGGCCTGATTCGCAATCATCGCAAATAGCCCGCCCATCGCCGCGCTCCACATAAACGTTGGAGCCAGCAACCCGCCAGACGTCCCCGATCCCAGAGAGATCACCAGCGCCGCAAACTTCGCAATCATCACCACCAGCAGGATTTTCCAAACCAGATGCCCGTTTAGAATGTCGCCAATGGTGTCATACCCCACGCCGAACACGCGTGGCACAAAGTATCCGATGACGCCCAGTGCCAGCGCACCCGTCGCTGGCCACCACAGTTCGTCGTAGGGAAGTTTCTCAAACAAATCCTCCACGCAATACAGCGTCTTGCTCAACCCCACCGCAGCCAATCCGCAAATCGGTCCCAGCACGAGATAAAACGGCAGCGCATGCGGAACCCCGAAGTCCATCGCGCCCACTTGAAACATCGGTCCCGCACCCAAAAGCTGCATGTGGACCGCAGTGGCTAGCGTGCTCGCAATGACTAGCGGAATAAATGATCGCGACTTGAACTCAAACAGCAGCAGCTCAATCGCGAGAATCACTCCCGCAATCGGAGTGTTGAACGTCGCCGACATTCCCGCCGCCGCGCCACAGGCCAGCAACACCTTCCGCTCGACCGCCGTAGTATGCAACACCTGCCCCACCAGCGACCCCAGCGCCCCGCCCGTCTGAATGATCGGCCCCTCCGCGCCGAACGGCCCGCCAGTTCCAATCGCGATCGCTGCCGAAATCGGCTTCAGAATCGCGACCTTCGGCTCGATGCGGCTGCGGTTCGTCAGCACCGCTTCCATCGCCTCCGGAATCCCGTGCCCCTTGATCTTGGAAGATCCATACTTCGCCATCACTCCCACGATCAGCCCGCCCACCACCGGAACCAGAATCACCCACGCTCCCAGATGATGCGATCCCACGCTTCTAAAAACCGTCGACCACTCGTGGAAGAAGAAGAGGTTGGTGAACAGCCCGATAAGCTTGTAAAGCGCGTAAGCCACCAATCCGGCCACGAGCCCAATGGCCGCCGCAAGAAACGACACTAGCACAATGCGAAACTGCGCCGGCTGCGATGCTGTCAAAGTCGAGTTTGGAGATGTGTTTGTAGCCATCTTAGTTTTGGAACTGCCCGATAAGTTTTGGAACGACATGATTTTCAATCAGAAATACGTAGGGAAGAGCCAGCTTCAGTACAGCCAACCTCGCCCACTGCCGGCTTTAGCCTCTGAGGGACTAACTCCGCACCTTCACCGCCTCTTTCTCCGGCATCAACCGCTGCAGCGCCGTCACCAGGCTCGGCGCCGCGCTGCGCAACTCCTCGTGATGGTGCAGCGCCAGTTCCCCGAGCACCCGCTCGCCCTTCGACGTGAGCTCCAGCAATACCTCGCGACGGTCGTCTTGCGCCCGCTCCCGCTGCACGTATCCGCCCCTCTCCAGCCGGTTGACCAACTCCACCGCGCTGTGATGCTGTATGTGCATCCGGTCGGCCAGTTCACGGATCCGCGGCCGCACTCCCTCCGGCATCCCCTTGATGGCCAGCATCAGCTGGTACTGCCCCCGCTCCAGCCCCGCAGCCTGCACCGCCTGCTCGCTGAAACGCAAAAACTTCCGAATCTGGTAACGGAACTCGGCCAGATCCTGATAGTCCGACAGGGAAAGCTTCTTCATTCCGCCGATTGTATCGTCCCGCGATAGTCTCTGCCTATTATATCGTGAAACGACATATAAAAGAATGTCAGCCCCAAGGATTTCCTTACTGAACCTTCGTGCTCGTATTGGTTGATGCTCTTCGCTGTCACCCGGGCCCCCATTGCTCCCGCGTTTCCTGCGCGAGGAGTGGGGATTTTCCTTGGGGGTGTGGCGAAAGCCCGCACCCGCTGGCACTCTTTCCCGCCATCCATTTAGAATCCTTAGTCCACAATTTCCGCCGCACCCACAGGAGAGCCCCACCGTGATTCCGCGCTACACCCGCCCGGAGATGGCCCGCATCTGGAGCGACGAAAACCGCTTCCGCACCTGGCTCGCCGTCGAAGTCGCCGCCACCGAGACCCTCGCCGAAGCCGGACTCGTCCCCAAAGACGCCGCCCGCGCCATCCGCGAGCGCGCCGACTTCCGCGTCGAGCGCATTCACGAGATCGAAGCCGAGGTCCGCCACGACGTCATCGCCTTCACCACCGCAGTCGCCGAGATCGTCGGCCCGCACGCCCGCTGGTTCCACTACGGACTCACCTCCAACGATGTCGTCGACACCGCGCAGGCCCTGCTCATCCGCCAATCGTCGCAAGTCATCGCGCAGGATCTGCAACGCCTCGCCGAAGTCCTCGAGCGCCGCGCCTGGGAGTTCAAAGACACGCCCATGGTCGGACGCACCCACGGCATCCACGCCGAGCCCATCACCTTCGGATTCAAAATCGCCAACTGGTATTCCGAGACGCAGCGCAACATCGCGCGCTTCATGGCCGCCGCCGAAGACATGCGGATAGGAAAGTTTTCCGGCGCGGTAGGAATCTTCGCCCACCTCACGCCCGAGCTGGAAGAGAAGATCTGCGCGCGTCTGGGATTGAAAGCCGCCGCGGTTTCCTCGCAGGTCATCCAGCGCGACCGCCACGCGCACTATCTCGGCACACTCGCCGTGATCGCCTCGACGCTGGACAAGATCGCCACCGAGATCCGCCACCTGCAGCGCACCGAAGTGCGCGAGGCCGAGGAATTCTTCAGCGAGAAGCAAAAGGGATCCTCCGCCATGCCACACAAGCGCAATCCCATAACCGCCGAGCAGATCAGCGGCCTCGCGCGCGTGGTCCGCAGCAACGCTCAGGCAGGACTCGAAAACGTCGCCCTCTGGCACGAGCGCGACATCTCGCACTCCTCCGCTGAGCGCGTCATTCTGCCCGACTCGACCACGCTCGTCGACTATCTCCTGAGCAAGACCACTAACCTCATCGACTCGCTCTTCGTTTACCCCGATCGCATGCGCGCCAACCTCGAAAGCACGCACGGCCTCATCTTCAGCGGACAGTTGCTGCTGGATCTAGTCGAACACGGCGTCAGCCGCGAGGACGCCTATCGCCTGGTCCAATCCCACGCCATGCGCGCCTGGAAAGAAAATCTCGACTTCCACCAACTGGTCCTGGCCGACAAAGAAATCACCAGCACGGTCCCGCGAAAGCAGATCGAATACGCGTTCGACCTCCCACGCCAACTGAATAATGTAGATAAGATTTTCGCCCGAGTATTCGGCGGGAAGAAAGGCGTCGGCAAGGTTAAAGACAAGAAGAAATCAGCCGGCAAGCAATAAGCGCAAGGGTTCCTTAGTGAACCTTAGTGTCCTTTAGTGATTAGCTTCTTTGGCCTGACGCTGCCTCTGACCGCTGCGAGCGCACGCCGATGCACACGATCTCCTGCTCCGGCCCATAACCGCGACGATGCGCCTCGCCTGGCACGACATACATTTTCAATTCATTCCAGTACCATCGACTCGCATAACTCGGCTTGCCGCACGAACAATGCAGAATCCACTCCTCCCAGCTTCCGGCGCTAATCGGTACCAGATATGATCCGTTTTCATACGGACTGAAACCGACGAGGTACCGCGTCCGGCACCGCGGACACTCAACGCAATGGCGGATGCGGCATCCCATGGCTCCCTCTGCCTCGGCAACGCGGGATTCGCGCAATGGTCTCGCGTCAGAACCCCTCGCTCGACCTTAGCTAAATCGATGGCAAGGCATTGGACGTTCGCGGACCCCAATGTTGCACACTGGACGTTTGCGGACCTCACTCCGTCCCACCATCACACCTTCTAGTACTACTACGTTAAGTTATTGACATGGGAATTTGCGAGTGCTACCGTCGCGAATATGACCGACGCTCAGGTCGAGAAGTGCCGAAAGCGTTTGGAAATATTTCTGGCGGATCTGTTAGAACCGCTGG
>DATDGW010000670.1:0-3004 GCA_036521895.1 Candidatus Sulfotelmatobacter sp.
TCCAGGACTATCTCGATCCCGGCTATCGCACTCACGGCGAAATGGAAGAGATCGAGCGTCCGTCGTTTGAGAACTTTCTTTCCAAGCCGACCAATCTGACCGACCACCTGGCGTGGCAACTGGGCGCCCTGAGCCTGAGCCCCGAGGTGCGCGAGGCCGCCGACCTGATCGTCGGCAATCTGAATGAAGACGGATACCTGATCGCCAGTGACCATGAGTTATTGGGCATCGCGCCGCCGGCATCGCCCGAGGCCGACGCCGTGACCGCCAAGAACATTGTGAGCGAGGCGCAAGCTCTCGGCTTGGCGGAAATCGCCGCAGGTCCGGAATCAGACGGGGAAGACATCACTTCTACCGGAGGGATCCCCGCCTCGCCCGATCTAGACCTGGACGCCCGCGAAAGTACAGAGATCGACGATGTTGAAGCCGAGGTCGCACTGCCCGGCGACCTGCCGAGGGAAGCATCTTTTTCCTCGCGCTCCGGAGATTCCGCTGCTGCCGTAGCTCCCGCGCCGGAGCCGGTTGCCCAAGCCGCCCCGGTCTACAAGCCCAGATTCACCGCAGCCGATCTGCAAGAAGCCCTGGAGGTCGTCCGGCAACTGGATCCTCCCGGAGTCGGCTGCCGCGACCTCAGAGATTGTCTGCTCTACCAGCTTCGTTACCACCAGGCGCAACTCGCGCTGCACAAAAACGGTAACGGCACAGCGCAGGTTCTACAGGATGCTGTCGCGGTCGTCGATCAGCATCTCCGCGATCTCCAAAACAAGCGCCACAAAGAGATCGCCAAAGCCATTGGCCGTCCCATGGAAGCTGTGGAGCAGGCGCTCAACTACATTCGCACGCTCGATCCGCGCCCGGGCCTTCGCTACAACAAGGTGCAAGCTCGGCTCATCGAGCCCGACGTCGCCTTCGTCAAGCACGGCGACGAGTGGCTGGTCATCATGAATGACGAAGACCTGCCGCAGCTGCGCCTGAATCCCGCCTACAAGAAACTGGTCACCCGCGACGGCACCAACGACAAGAACACCCGCGACTACGTGAAAGAGCGCTACAAGAGCGCCATCCAACTCATCAAGAACATTGAGCAGCGCAAGCAGACCATCACCAAGGTCTGCTACTGCATCGTCGCCCGCCAGCAGGACTTCCTCGAACGGGGAATCGATCAGCTCAAACCCATGATGATCAAGGAGGTGGCCGAAGAAATCGGCGTGCATCCTTCCACGGTAAGCCGTGCTGTCGCCAACAAGTACGCGCATACACCACAAGGCGTATTCGAGCTGCGGTACTTCTTCAGCGAGAGTGTGCAGGGCCCTGAGGGTGGCAACACATCGCTGCTTATCCTCAAGCGCCGCGTCAAAAAGCTCATCGACGAAGAAGATCCCAGCCGTCCGTTGACCGACGAGCAGATCACCCGCATCCTGCAATCGCAAGGCATCCAGGTGACCCGCCGAACGGTAGCCAAATACCGCGAAGACATGCGCATCCCGAGCACGCACCAGCGCCGGGTAAAGAAGTAGGATCAGCCGCGAAGCGGCGTAAGAATGCAGCCCACGGCGCAAGCCGTGGGTCACAAATCTGAGACCGACTGAGCCCCATAGGGGCGAAGAAATACTGTGAAGCTCTTAGGTTTGGGGTTGACCCATCATCACGATTGCGAACCAGTCCTAGAATGCAGTGCCCAATTTGCTCGACTGACGACTTATTTTAGGAGGGGCGCTCATGAACGTGGAATACACCGGCCGACACTACGAAGTCACTTCCACCATCCGCAAAGAAGTAGAAACCGGCCTCGCAAAAATCCGCAAAATCTTAGGCGACAGATTTGAAACCAAGGTTATCCTCGCCGTCGAGAAACACCGCCACAAAGCCGAAATCACCATCAGTCCGCGCAACGGCCCGCTGGTCGGCCTGGCCCAGGCCAAGGACATGACCATTGCAGTCAACGAAGCGCTCGATCACCTGGAAAAACAGGCGATCAAGTACAAGACCCGCTGGCAGGCGAAGAAGCGTTCTGCCCGCAAGAGCGAGGAAGTGAAGAAGTGGAATGGCGGCCATCATTCGCCGCAGGAAGACGTGCAGACTGCGGTCGGTCTTTCAGAAAAGACCGCGGTTCCCGTCCTGGTCCACAAATATCCGGCAGTCGCCAAGACCACCGAAGTCCACCTCGTGCGCTCCGATGAAGCCGTCGCCATGCGCCCCATGACGCTCGAAGAAGCCATCAAGGAAGCCCACTTCCGCGACCGCGACGTCTTCGTCTTCCGCGACCCCAAAGGCAAAGTTATGATCCTTCATCGCACCCGTGACGGCAAGATGGAGCTAATCGAAGCCCCCTAGGACCTGGTGTTAGGAACTGGTGGGGGGACGGGTCTCTGATCCGTCCATGCCAAGCGAATGCTCGGCTGCGCCTTCCCGGCAGTCCAGCTGTGGCCCGTCCTCTCCCGCAGCGTGCCGTCTTCGCAGAGACAGGGCGGGCCTTTGACTACCTACCCCAATTCCTCCCGTCAGCGTATCCTTATTCCCACCCAAGTTCAGGAGACCTCCATGAAAAAGCTCTACGGACTCTCGATTCTGCTGTTGTTCCTCACGCCTGCATTGTTCGCTCAGGAACACTACACCGAAGGTCCCATCTGGCGTGTTCAGCTGATTCGCGTCAAGCCTACGCAACTGGACGCCTACCTCACGAGCCTGCGCCAGTCGACCAAGCCACTGATCGAAGAAGAGAAGAAGCAGGGAGTCATTATGGACTACAAAATCTTCCTGAAAGAAACCAAGAACAATCCGGAAGATTGGGACATCTGCGTGGCCATCGAATACAAGAACCATGCCGCCATGGATGGACTGACCGCAAAAGGCGAAGCGGCCCGCGACAAGATCCTGGGCGGGAAACAAGCTGCGCAGCAGCTCGGAGAAAAACGCGCCGAGATCCGCGAAATCATCAGCTCCGAACTGCTGCAAGAAATTTTCCTGAAGTAATCGAGCCAAATGAATTAACGGGTGCCCCGTG
>DATDGW010000671.1:0-2072 GCA_036521895.1 Candidatus Sulfotelmatobacter sp.
AACTCATCGAACTTCTCCCCCTCCAGCAGTTCATTGAGCCGCTGATAGAACGGATGTCCTGGAGCCGAAGGCAGTTCCGTATGAGCGATCCAAATGTCTTCTTGCTTTTCCCGCTGCTTGCGCGTCCCCATCGCCATACGCACATTCTACGAATCCTACCTGTGGATCCTTCAAACTCTTTTGCTTACGCATCCGGACTTACACCCCGGGCTGTTAGGGCTTTATTGTATATCGTGTCACGATATACTGTATTGATTGGAGGGTCGAGTGCGTTCTGGAAACCTCGGGATTCAGTCATGATTCCCTTCGATGCGGCACACGCCGCAGTGCACTACCCAAAGGATCGTCGCTTCCGGATTTGGGTTCGCCCCTCCATTCTCATCGGAATCGGAGCCATGGTTCTGGCAGCGGTCCTCGCCTCCTGGATTGAAGTTGCGATAGCTGGTCTGCCCGCCGTTCCTCCGGTGCCTCAGATTTATCCCGACAACTTCGTCGGACCGCGCGGGTTCCCGCTCTGGGTGCGCTACTGCCATTTTTTCAATTTCTTCTTTGTGATGCTGCTGATTCGAAGTGGCCTATCGATCCTGTTCGATCATCCTCGTCTCTATTTCAATGATGACTGTACTCCGGGAAGCGAATGGATCCGTTTGACGCCCCTCAAAGTTCCGCACGACCGCATCTGGACCGCAAAAGACGATGCCCGCTATCTTTCGCCCATTGTTGGCACGCCGGGTTACAGACACACTATCGGCATTGCGCGGGTTTGGCACTTCATCGACGTTCACGGATTCATCTTCACGGGTATTTTCTTTATCATCATGCTGTTCGATACCGAGCAGTGGCGGCGGATCGTCCCTACGTCGTCGATGGTTCTTTTGCAGGCTTGGAATACGTGGGTGCACTACGCGACGTTCCATATGCATGCGGAGCCAAACGGCTTTTATGGCTACAACGCTCTGCAACAGATTGCCTATTTCACTGTCGTGTTTGTCTTCGGACCCTTGGCCATTGCGACGGGGATCGCAATGTCTCCGGCGGTGGTGAACCGCTTTCCCTTGTACGCCAAGATATTTGGCGGCAGGCAGTCCGCCCGATCCATCCATTTCCTCACCATGCTCAGTTTCTTTGGTTTTCTCGTGGTGCACGTCACGCTTGTTGTGATGACAGGATTTGCGAGAAACATGAACCACATCGTCATGGGAACTGATGATCAGGGACGTATGGGGATGTATCTGGGATTCGTCGGAATTGGTGTGGTTGTTCTCTCATGGATTGCGGCGCACTACATTTCGTGGAACCATCCTCGTGGTCTGCAACACGCACTGAAGTCCGTGACGTACCCTATGCAGCTGCTCACGTTGAACCAGCTCGTTCCGCACCAGAACTATTCGGAGCAGGATATCTCGCCGTACTTCTGGCCTAACGGCAAGATGCCGGTGCGCGACGACTGGAAACGTCTCGCCGAGCGCGGCTTCCAGGATTTTAAGCTGCAAATCGCCGGTCTGGTTGAAAACCCAGTGGTACTTTCGCTCTCCGACATCGAGAAGATGGGCGTGGTGGAGCACATCACCATGCATCACTGCATTCAGGGCTGGAGTGGCATTGCCAAATGGGGCGGCATTCCGATGCAGAGGCTGATTGACCTCGTACACCCGAAACCGGAAGCCAAAGTGGTGGCTTTCTTCTCCTTCGGCGAAGCACTGTATGGTGGTCCATACTACGACACCCAGAGCCTGGAGAATGTACTGAAAGCGGAATGCCTGCTCGCCACGCGCATGAACGGTCAAGAGCTTCCAGAGGTGTATGGCGCTCCACTGCGGCTGCGAGTCGAGAATCAGCTTGGCTACAAGATGGTCAAGTGGATCGAGCGCATCGAGTTTATCCAGTCCGAGAAACACTTGGGCGCCGGAGAGGGAGGTAAGAACGAGGATGATGAGTACTTTGATCTGCTCCCTAATATTTGAAACGGCTCGCTTTCTGTCGGAGCGTAATTACTCTGCTTCGCGGAGAGGTTGCACTGCGACAGCGGGGGCCGGGCGTGCAAACGTAATGAGGAGATTTAATGCAAAGAC
>DATDGW010000672.1:0-8841 GCA_036521895.1 Candidatus Sulfotelmatobacter sp.
TCGACAACTGTAGCCAGCGGAGCACCAGTCTAAACGAGAAGCTTGCTGCAGTGGCATGAGACCAAGGTTTGGCCACCCGAGGGACTCGGCCCTGGGTTCGGAGCACGGGCAGCCGTTGCCCAGCCTGATAGCCCTGAGGCAAGCCAGTCGTCAACGGCGATCTGTACGCCTTCGCGCATCGTCAGATACACAGCCGTGTTCCGGCGGATTGCTGCTGCAGTCTGCTCCTCGCCGAGTAGCTTTGTAAGTGTACATAGTGTGGTGAGTACGATCGCACTGAAGACCACCTGGCTCCCGAGCGCGCCGACGACACGTTTGAGGGACCGGGATATACGAGTACCCCACACATCCGTGACACCGAACGACGAGACCGAACGACCGCGAGTATAAAACGCCGCCTCCGGAAGTTGTAACTGGCAAATGGCTGGCCAGTCAGCAAATCGGAAGTCGTCCGATCGGCTGCCCGTCTTGGTCGTGCTCGCGGGGTGAAACATCAGCATTGCACTCACCGATCGGAATGCGCTAGGCTTGTCTTGCTCTCGCGCTTCTCCCACCTCTTTTTCCGTCTCCACCCTGAAACCGTCTAATTGCTGCAATGCATGTGCAACCCAACGCGGTCTCTTGCAACCCCACACCATATATGGTGTTATATTGCTTGACCCCGCCCCAATTTCACCGTTACAGTAGCTTAACTTTGTGCCCGCCCTGTCCAGCCTGGGGTGAAAACTGGTCGTTCATTGACCTGTGCATGCATCGAAGGAACGAGAGGAATCTCGTTGGTAAACACCCGCGTCCAAGCCGTCGGCTCTTCGCAGCGAGGAGAACGACTGGCAAATGGCCGCTGACAACTGGCCACTGGTTTTCAAGGAGTTCACGTTGCTCAAACTGAAGAGGCTTCAGATTCTCGGGTTCAAGTCGTTCTGCGACCGTACCGAACTCAAGTTCCACGGGGACGGTGTGGCGGCCATCATTGGTCCGAACGGCTGCGGCAAGTCGAACATTTCCGACGCCATCTCCTGGGTGCTGGGCGAGCAGTCGGCCAAGACCCTGCGTGGCGCTCGCATGGAAGACGTCATCTTCGCCGGAACTCGCGACCGCAAGCCCACGGGCATGGCCGAGGTGTCGCTGACCCTCATCGACCCGGAGGCCTACCACGGACCCGACGCCAACGCGCCCACCGAAATCGACATTCAGGACGATCTTCCCCAGGACGCCCAGGCCGATGCCCATATGGTTGACGACTGGGACGAGGCCTCCATCCGCGCCCGCGCCGCCAAAGCTACCGAAGAAGCCGTCGAAGACGCGCAGCCGGGACGAACCGAGGAAGTCGAAATTCCGCGCTCGAAGATCAACACTCTCGCCGTCGCTTTCCCCGACGACGAACCGATCTTCGCGCTGCCGGCGCATAACGTCATCGCCCCTGCGAACGCCGCGTCGGTCGGCACTGTGGCCCCGCACGTTGTTCTCAAGATTCGCCGCCGCAAGTTCAATCCGCAGCAATTCCGCCACGGAGAAATCGTGGTCACGCGCCGCCTGTTCCGCTCCGGCGACAGCGAATATCTTCTAAACGGCAAGCTCTGCCGTCTGCGCGACATTCAGGAATTGTTCATGGGCACTGGTCTTGGCCCAGAGTCCTACGCGCTCATTGAGCAGGGACGCATCGGCCAGATCCTCAGCAGCCGTCCCACCGACCGCCGCGCGATCCTGGAAGAAGCTGCGGGCATCACGAAGTTCAAAACGAAAAAGCGTCTCGCTGAAGCCCGCCTCGAAGACGCCAAGCTGAATCTCTCGCGCATCAACGACATCTTCGACGAAGTCACGCGCCAGATGAATTCGCTCAAGCGCCAGGCAGCGAAGGCCGAACGCTATGCGCGCCTACGTGAAGAAATGCGCGCCAAGCTACGTCTCGTGCTGGCCAGCAAATTTGCCGCCATTGAACGGGAGAGTGCGGAACTCGATTCCCAACTAAACGCTCTCGCCGAAGACATGCAGCATCGCACCGAAGCGGTGCAGCAATTCGAAACCGAGCACGCCGACCGCACTCAGCGTGGCTACACCATCGAGGCCGAGTTGCGCGAGAATCGCGAACGCATCAGCCAGATTGCGCTCGAAATCGATCGCGCCCACGCTCGCCGCCGCCACAACGAAGAGCGCTGCGCAGAATTGTTGGTCCGGGCCGCGTCGTCCCAAGCGGAGCTGGCGCAGGCACGTCACCGTCTGACGGCACTCGAATCCGAGCGCGAAGCCAACCGCCAGATCCTGGAATCCGCCGCCGCTGACTTGGCCGCCGCTCAGAGTGACCTCATTCTCTGCCAGCAGGACGCCGCTGCTGCCGCCGCGAGTCTCGCCGAAATCGAGCGCCGGCAGGAAGAATCGCGAGTCGCCGTATTCGACACCGTCTCTTCCGCGTCGCGCCTTCGCAATCAACTAGCGCAGGCCGAAGAACGCCTCGCCGGAGCCGACCGCGAAGCCCGCCGTCTCGAAGCCCAAATCACGGACGCCAATATTCAGGTTGAAGCTTTCGGCGGACAGCGCGGCCAACTGGCCCTCGAATTTGAAGGCGTCACTCAGCGCGTCACCGGCATCACCGAGGAGATCAGCCAGCTTCGCCGCCTGATCGAACAGAAGAAGCTGGAAGAGTCCCGTTCCAAGACCAACCTCGACGTCCTGCGCGCAGAGTATGCGACTGCGCTGGGAAAGAAGGGTTCGCTCGAAGCCGTCATCGCCGAGCACGGATACTCCACCGAATCGGTCCGCCGCCTCTTTCAATCCGGTGTGATGCATGGCGGTCTTGCGCCCGTCGGCGTGCTCGCTGATTTTCTTGAAGTCGAGCCGCGTTACGAACGCGTTGTCGAAGACTTTCTGCGCGACGAGCTGAACTACGTCGTGGTCAAATCGTGGGATGCGGCCGACGAAGGATTGCGCATGCTGCGTACCGGCGTCGATGGACGCGCCACTTTCCTGGTCCACCCGGAAGATGCGCAAGCGAAGTTCTCCTTCGTTCTCGATGAAGCGGCGCACTGCGCCCCACCCGCGGCCCAGATCGTTCCGCTGAAGAGCACGATCCGGGTGCTCGATGGCTTTGGCAAATCGCTGGAAGTCATCCTGCCCAAGCTGCGCGACGGCTACATCGTCCCGGAATCCGGCGTCGCGCGTGGGCTCGCGCTCGAAAACCCCGACGCGTTCTTCCTCTCGCAGGCCGGCGAATGCTTCCACAACGTCACGGTTACTGGTGGCAAACAGCGCGCTGAGGGCCCGCTCTCGATGAAGCGGGAGCTGCGCGATATCATCCGCCAACTCGAGGATCTGGAACGCGCCCTGCGCGAGGAAGAAATGCGCGTCCTCACCCTGGGCCGCGAGATCAAAGAACTCAGTTCCCTGCTCGAACGCCTCGACGGTGAAAAGCGCGAGGCCGAACATCAGGCCATGACGTCCGGCCACATGCTGCAGCAGCTCGATGCGGAGATGACCCGCATCGGCGAACGCCTCCGCGTCTCGCAGCTCGAACTGCAGCGCCTCGCCGCCGAGCGGGCTGAGCAGGAAGGCATCGTCTGCGCTCGCCAGTCCGAAATTGAAGTACTGGAACTGCAGCGCATTCAGCTCGAACAACAAATCGCAGCCGCACAGGAATCGCTCACGAGTCTGCGTCAACGCCGCGAGCAATCGGCCCAGACGGCCTCTCAGCATGCCGCCCGCGTGGCCACGCTTGCGGAGCGTCACCGTTCGGCCGCGGCGGTCCTGCAACGTATCGAATCCCTATTCTCCGAGATGGGCGAGCGCGTACACGCGCTGGCCTCGCAAATCGACTCCGCTGCCGCCGAAAAGTTGCAGCGTGAAGCCGAGAACGAGCAACTGGCACAGACGGCCGCCGATCTCGAAGCCGAGCGCAACGCTGCACAGGCCCGTGAAGGTCTGCTGCAATTCGAGACCGAACAACTCCGCGCCCGCCTGACCGAAATCGACGAACTCCTGCGCAACAGCCGCTTGCTGCTCGATCAAGCCCGCGACCGCCGCGGCGAACTGTCTGCCGCCACCGCCAAGCTCGAATCAGACGCGCAGTACATGTGCGAGACTTGCATCAATGAACTTGGGGTCGAACGCGCCGCGCTCATGGCCGACACCACCCTGGCTCCGGTCACCGACGAACACCTCGCCGCCGAAGACCAACTCTACCGCGATATGCGCTCGAAACTTGAAGCCATGGGCCCGGTCAACATGATGGCTCTCGAGGAATACAAAGAGACGGCCGAGCGCCACGCTTTCCTCGAAACCCAGCGAGTCGACCTGATCTCGTCGATCGAGAACACCACGGCTACCATCAAAGAGATCGACCAGATCTCGCGCCAGAAGTTCGAGGAAGCGTTCGCCAAGATCAACGAAAACTTCCAGGCCACGTTCAAGAAGCTCTTCGGTGGCGGCCATGCTTTCATGAAGTTGACCGACGAAGAAAACAGCGCCGAGAGTGGCATCGACGTCGTGGCCTCGCCCCCGGGGAAACGGCTGCAGAGCGTTCTGCTGCTCTCCGGCGGCGAAAAGGCGCTGACAGCGCTCGCCCTTCTCGTGGGCATCTTCCAGTACGCGCCCAGCCCGTTCTGTATCCTCGACGAAGTCGACGCCCCACTCGACGAAGCCAACATTGGACGCTTCACCGAACTCGTCAAGGAAATGAGCGTGCAGACCCAGTTCGTGCTCATCACGCACAGCAAGAAGACGATGAGCATTGCCCCGGTTCTCTATGGCGTGACCATGCAGGAGCCGGGCGTCTCGAAACTGGTCTCGGTCAGATTCGGAGCGCAGTAGCCGCAGGATGCACAAATGAGGTCAGCTCTTTGGACTGGCCTTTTTGCGTCCCAATTTGGTCCACGATATCCACTTCCATCCTCAGCTTTTCCACAATGCCCATGCTTGGTATCCCTTGTCTGGCGTGCCTTTGCGCTCATCCGCTTTGCTGTCAACATTTTTCAAGCCAGCGGATTCTGCGATCCACTCCAAAGTGTGATCTGAATCGTTGACATTTTTTTCGGACCAGCTAGAATACGCCTCGCCTCTTCCCTGTAAAATTTCATCATGAGCCCCGAACTTCTCGATTCCGTCCTCTTACAAACAGACTTCCCCAACCTCCACCTTCACGCCAGCGGCAAAGTGCGTGACGTCTACACCATCGGCGACCAGCAACTCCTGTTCATCGCCACCGACCGCATCTCGGCCTTCGACTACATCCTGGCCACGGGCATCCCCCACAAGGGGCGCGTCCTCAGCCAGATTTCCTTGTTCTGGTTCGACTACCTCGCCGACATCGTTCCGAACCACCTGATCACCGCCGACGTCGACCAGTACCCGCCGGAGGCCCGCAAATACGCTGATCAGCTCCGCGGACGCTCCATGCTCGTGCGCCGTGCGGAAATGTTCCCCGTCGAGTGCGTCGTGCGCGGCTACATCTCCGGCTCCGCCTGGAAGGAATACAAGGCCACCGGCAAGGTTTCCGACATCCAGCTTCCCGCCGGCCTGAAGGAGTCCGACCCCTTCCCCGAGCCCATCTTTACGCCGTCGACCAAGGCCACCACCGGGCACGACGAGAACATCTCTTTCGACCAGATGTGCGAAAGCGTCGGCGTCGAGACCGCCAGTCATCTGCGCGATCTGACGCTGCGCGTCTACAAGAAGGCCGCGGCCTACGCCCTGAACCGCGGCATCATCATTGCCGACACCAAGTTTGAGTTTGGACGCACCCCCAAAGGCATCACCTTGGCCGACGAAGTCCTGACTCCCGACTCCTCCCGCTTCTGGCCCGCAGACAAGTACGCACCAGGACGGCCGCAGGATTCATACGACAAGCAGTACGTTCGCGATTACCTCGAGCAAATCCACTGGAACAAGCAACCGCCCGCCCCGGCCTTGCCGCTGGACGTGGCTCGCCGCACCAGCGAAAAATACCTCGAGGCGTATTTCCAGCTGACGGGACACAAGCTGGATGTGTAACCGGGTTTCTGATACGATCTCCAGCCGCGGGGCGCTATGACCCTCGCGGACTGGTGCATCTGTGCTGTCGTTCTGCTTAACGTTGTAACAGCCGCCATGCAGGGATTTTTTTCCGAAGCCCTCACCATGGCGGGATTGGTTGTGGGCTACCTCGCGGCGGCGTGGAAATATCGCGGCCTCGCAGAGTGGCTGGAATCATTTTTGAAGAACCCGTGGTTGGCTGAGATCCTGGGTTTCCTCATCATCTTCTTTGCGATCGTGCTCCTGTTCGGCCTAGCCGCTAGGATCGCCCGCTGGCTGATGAAGCAATCCGGACTCAGCGGTCTTGACCGTTTCCTTGGCGCAATCTTGGGGCTGCTGAAGGGCGGGCTGATGGTGGCGGTGATCCTGATGGGTATGACGGCATTCACTCCAACTTCGAAGCTGCTGGAGAAATCGCAACTCGCGCCCTACTTCCTCGTAGTGGGCCGGGCCGCGATCTGGGTGGCTCCCGCGGAGTTGCGTGCCCGTTTCAATCAGGGTCTCGATCTGCTCCATCAGGCTCCGCAGACTTTGCACGGCGCCCCTGCTACCCCGCCCAAAAAATAGACGCGGTGCAGTGAAAAATTCATACTAGAGAGAGATCCATCGTGAAAGATCAATTGGAAGCGCTGGTCCTGCAAATGTACCGCAGCAATATTCTGTATTCCGAAGGCGTGCGTGAGTTCAAGAAACGGTTCATCCTCACCGTTCTTCAGGAGAATAAGGGCAACCAGTGCCGCGCCGCCCGCGAACTGGGCATGCACCGCAACACCCTCAGCCGCACCATCACCGAGTTGAAGATCGACGTCCGCCAACTGCGCGACGGCGTCAAGCGCCCACCTCGAAGCGCTCGTCCCATCACCATGGAAAAGAAAATCGTCCGCTGAACCCTTCCCGTTGTCATCCTGAACGAAGAGAATGCCTTCGCGAAGCGTAGGCATTCTCGTTATCGAAGGATCCCTACCCACCAGCCGGGCCCCATGCCTCAAAGGGCCTTTCACAGTAAAAAAGCACCTCAGCCCGCAAAAAACAAAAAGGCAGCTCGCGAGGGGCTGCCTTTCTCGTGCGAAGGTTACCGGTTATTGAGCGGCCGGCTTGTGATGCACCGGCGGTTTCTTCGTCGTCGCCGGGGCCGCCGCCTTCAACAGCTGCCCCTTCTCCATCACCATCATGAACGGATTCGGCGTATACGACGCGGGTTCACCTTGGAAGTCGAAGCTGGCCCCATCTTTCGGAATCAACTTTACCGGAACCTTGTCTTCAAACTTCAGCGTGATGTCGGCCTTCTTCGCGTCGATGTCATCCTGACTGGCGGCGATCAGGAACTCGCTCGGAGTTGTGCTGATGACGGTGCCGTTCATCTGCACCGCCTTGCCCTTGATTGCGTTCCAGACCGTATCCTGGTCTGCCTGCTCGCCGTTGGCCAGAACGAACTCCCAGATCGCGAAATCCATCTTGTCCGGAGGCGTGTCCTGCACCATCTTGTGCGCCTGCTCCGCAGGTGTCGGAGCCGGCTTGATCGCAACCTGCGCTCCATTCGCCTTCGCCGCGCCGAGCACATCCGCCCAGCCATCGTCTCCAGCATGAAACTTAACGTATTGTCCGCGCGCGTATTTTTCAATCAGCGCCTGGTTCGCCCCTGGAGCCACGGCCGCCGCCCGCGCCGCGAACCAAATGCCATTCTGATAATCCGGAGCTGTCGGCCCCAAATAAGCCAGCGCCAGCGGATACACTACGCTGAAGTCGGTGGGATTCGCGTCCACTGCGACCCTCAGATCTTTGGCCGCCTGCGCGTAATTCTGATCCTTCACCGTCAGAGTAGCGGCTGCCTTCGCGTCATCCTTGCTCTTCACCGCCGCATCATGCTGCTGCGCTGCCTCCACTGCATCCTGCAACTCCGCAATACCCATCACCGCGTGGAAGATCGAGTTCATCTGATCTGTCTGCTTCTTGAAATCCTCTGGAGACATGCCATCGGGCTTGGTAAACTTCGGCAGGCAACCCAGTCCCTGCTGCCCATATTTCTTGCCGTCAATCAAGAGCTGCTTTGCGTTCGGATCGCCGCCTTGCGCCATCACGCGGTCAAAATAAGCCAGCAACGCCAGCGCGCGCACGTTGCACGTATCGGCCGTCACCAGTTTCGTGGCCGTCTCCATCGTCTTCTTGGCGTTATTCGACTGCTGGTAGGCGCCCATCAAAATTTCGAGCGCCTGATTCTTCATCACGCTGTTGGGATACTGGGTGATGAAAGCTTCCAGCCCGCTGATCTTGGCAACGGTGTCCTGCGACTGCACGGCTGCCACGTAGGCGTTGTATTCGGCGGGATCTTTAATCACCGGTGCCGCGGACTGTACGGGCGCTGGCGCCGCTGCTGCCTGTCCCTGAGCTGGCGGCGCGGCCGATTGTCCCTGAGCTGGCTGCGCAGTAGTCTGTGCCACCGCGCTCACCGCAACCCCAAGCACAACCGTAAGCAGAATCTTTTTCATCAGTATGGCTCCTTGGATCTTTGGGAAGTATCGTTTCCGGGAAACGTGTTCTTTACCACTCAGCAGCAACTGCATTCCATCGGGATTGCTCTGCGTCCAAATCCTGCTCTCGCGTGCCGGCCTTCCTGGCAGGGGGGCCAGGAAAAATGGTGCCTGGCCGGACGCAAAGGCGCCCTGACCCTTTTCCCCGGTTGGCCGGATTATAAGTACCTCTACCGCCGAAGGCAAGCGACTTCCAATCATCCTCGACTTTATCGTTAAGATGCGCTTGCCGCCATGCATGTTGTTAGCATGTGACTGGGTAAGATGCTACTGTTAAAATGCGCAGTGCCGGATACGCCGGATGTTCTTCAAC
>DATDGW010000673.1:0-3724 GCA_036521895.1 Candidatus Sulfotelmatobacter sp.
AGCTTCCTCAAACAGGAACTGACATTTCCCGCCTCCTGAGCTCCGCGCAGATCAAGCTGTTCGAGGACGCACAGGTTACCGTTGATTGGACCCGCGTGAAAAGAATAGCCGAAATCACATCAACCGACTGGCAAACGCAATCCCAGCTGCACCTGGGCAAACTCACTTTGGAACTTTGGGAGTGGCCTGGAGGAAGTGTCCTCGAGCTTTCAACGAAGGTCTCGCCTGTTGCTGGGTCGTCGAGCTACACAGAATTGCAGCAGCTCGTAAAGTCGAAGCAGCTCGCAATGAATCCTGATCAGGGGGTCAAGACTCGTATCGCTCTCGAGGCTATTGCGCACGCTACCGTACAACGACCATAATGCACAATCACAGGCTGGCGTCAGGCCCAGGAAACGTCCGGCTGCGAGGGCCGGCAAGGTACAGCAGAAAACCGGTTTAGGGGCCTTGGTCCCGTTCGTGTCGTTTTTTTGGTTTGGAGCGTTGAAACTACATGGAATCACGGCCCTTGACTCCGAGACAACTGAGAATGCCGAAGACGCCCTGATAAGGAGGAGTCCGATTGTTCCGCTTAATCCGAACTCTGGTGCGCCCCTACCGGGGCACCCTCCTGGTCATCCTAATTGCCATGCTGGTCCAAACCACGATGAGCGTCGCAGGACCGTGGCCACTAAAAATTATCCTCGACAACGTGGTCGGCAGCCACAAGCTCTCTCCCTGGCTCGACAACCTGCTGAAACCTATTTTGGCCGGTGGCAGCAAGATGCAAATCGCGGCCGCGGCTGCAATCGCAGCGGTAGTAATTGCTGTACTGGGCGCGGTCGCATCGTACATCGCGAACTACTACACAACCAGCGTTGGCCAGTGGGTGGCCAATGATCTGCGCGTGCGTACCTATCATCACCTGCAGCAGCTTTCGCTGAGCTACTACGACAGCCATCAAACTGGCACGCTGCTGAGCACCATCACTTCCGACGTGCAGACGATCCAGGGTTTTGCCTCTTCGTCCACATTAGGCATTCTTGTGGATATTTTAACGATCATCGCAATGCTGTTCATCATGTTTTGGCTCAGCTGGGATTTCACACTGATTGCTGTAGCGGTGACGCCGTTCATGCTGCTGCTGGTGTCCCGATTTAAAAAAGTGGTCAAGAAGGCGACCCACGAAGTACGCAAGGAGCAAAGCAAAATCGTCTCGGTGGTAGAGGCGGGACTGCAATCAATGAGGGTGGTAAAGGCCTTCGGGAGACAGGACCTGGCCGAAGAAGAACTCGCTGAAGTCAGCGAGGCGACTGTCGCAGCCTCGCTGAAAGCACGAAAAGTGAAGGCGCTATTGTCTCCCATCGTAGCGATTACGGTCGCGCTGTGCACAGCCGTCGTATTGTGGAGAGGCTCGGCGCTCATTTTGGCCGGAGCCATGACCGCCGGAGCGCTCACTGTCTTTCTCTCCTATCTTAATAAGTTCTTCAAGCCTGTGCAGGACCTGGCCACGATGACCAACACGATCGCGCAGGCTGCCGTCGGCGTGGATCGCATCCGGGGAATTCTTGACGCCGATGACATTATTCCGGAACATCCCGACGCGCGGGAGGTAAGCAAACTCAGCGGTGAAATTGAGTTCGAGCATGTGGCTTTCGCGTACACCGCCGACGCTCCCGTGCTTAAGGACGTTAGTTTCAAGATCAAAGCGGGCCAGCTGGTCGGAGTGGTGGGCCCGACGGGCGGTGGCAAGTCCACCATCGTCAGCCTGATCCCGCGATTCTACGATCCATCCTCCGGCGTGGTTAAAATTGATGGCGTGGATGTTCGTGAGTATAAATTTCTTTCCATGCGGGACCAAATCGGCTACGTACTGCAGGAAACAATACTGTTCGAGGGCACTGTGCGCGACAACATCGCTTACGGGCGCAAGGGCGTGACGGAGCAGCAAATCATGGAGGCGGCAAAGCTGGCGAACGCCGACGAATTCATCGCGCGCATGCCTCATGGGTACGACACCATGGTGGGCGAGCGCGGCGAAACACTTTCTGGCGGCCAGCGGCAGCGCATCGGAATTGCCCGTGCAGTGATTCGCAACAACCCGATCCTCATTCTGGACGAGCCCACAGCGGCACTGGATACAGAATCGGAGAGGTTGGTCATTGACGCTCTGGAAAAGCTTATGAAGGGCCGAACAGTGATTACAATTGCACACCGATTGAGTACGATTCGCGATGCAAATAAGATTATCGTTCTGAAAGACGGGGTAGTTGCAGAAGAGGGCACGCACGACGAATTGATTGCTCGCGGCGGAGTGTACGCTGAACTCTATCGAATACAGTTCAGCGCGCCACCTGCAAGCCGAGTTACGTCGTAGAGCCGGTCCCTGTCAAGAGTGTTTTGCTCTTTCCATGAGTTCTTCTCTTGTCCGTTCAGCCAAGCCGCCTCTGTCGCCGGTCTCCTTTTTCATTGTGCTTCGAGCACGTCGAACATTGGGAGCTTGAATTGGCTTTGCCGAGGAATGTGGCGGAGATCTTCAGAACTGTGGTCTAATCTAGCCGTGTGGTGGATCAGCTATCGGGGTGAATCAGGTCACGGCGTGGACAACATCGGCGTGTTCGAGGACGACGGCTCCCCGCGTCAGTTGCATCCGCTGCTCCTCGATCCATCGCCGGCCGCGCATCCGCTGCACATCGCACGCGGCTTCGCACTCGTGGGAGACGACCTCTACATTGCGAACGCGTGGCGCAAGGATAGCCACATTGCGTGCTACCGCCGGCATGGCGACACCTTCCGGTTCAAGGAGGTGCTCGCGAAGACCGAGCAGATTTCGGCGATGGTGCACCCCTTTGACGTGGAGCTCGGGGACGATGGTCGTATCTATGTCTCCTGCCAGGATACCAACACCGTGGTGGCGCTTGTGCCGGAGAGCCGAAAACCAGCACCAGTCGCCGCGCACCTCCGCACGCACTATCCCAATGGGAGATTTCTTCCAGGTACTCTCGTCGCGTCCAGTCAGGGGAGTCTTCCCGAGTACGGGGACCACACGCCGCTCGATGTGCCATCGCCTCTCGGCCTCAAGGTGGTGCTCGATAAGCGGGGCAAGCCACGCCACTCTGTGCGGGGAATCGTCGTGCACCGGAAGCATCTATACGTGGCGGACGAAGCTGGCGACGCAGTGAAGGTTTTCAATGTGAACTCTGGGGAGTTGATGGCCCATATTAAGGGGCGGGCCCTCAAGGCGCCCGTGCACTTGATCCTGCACGGCGAGACACTCTACATCGGCGCCTCGGGCACCGGCAGCATCCTCGCGCTTGACCTGACTTCTACGCCTCCGAGAGGCAAACTCAAGGCGCGTGTGGTGATCGACGGAAAGCTCGACGCCCCCTCCGGATTCGCCGTCGGCCCCGACGGCGACCTCTACGTGGCCGAGCGGAAGAAGCAGCGGGTGCGGCGTTTTTCCCCCAAGGGAAAGAAAAAGGGGACGTTCATTGATGACCTTCCTGACATGCCGGAATTCCTCGTTCATGTTCCTTGAGGAATCCCATAGCCGCTACAACTGCGCGCCCAGACCCTCATATACAGTTACTTGCCCCACGCCATGAACTCCATCTTGGTAAAAGCCCATCCCATTTAGCCCACATCTCTCACAGCCTGGCAGAAGAGGAATGAAGTTTGTTTAAGTTAGGAGTTGCGAGATGGTTTCGCGGGGCGCTGTTGTGTAGCTGATCCGTTTTTCGTTTTG
>DATDGW010000674.1:0-2381 GCA_036521895.1 Candidatus Sulfotelmatobacter sp.
ATCGGTGATCGACGTCGCCTCGCCAGTCTTGAGCAGGTCCTTGGCTTGATCCTTCAGATAGCGGAGATTGGGACGGTCGGGAAGTGGGCGTTGCGCCGGTTGTGAATCGGTCGACATCGCGACCTCCTTTCATCGAAGCGCCCGGTGTCCGCACAATCGGGCTGAAAGAAGGTTGCTGAGACTCGATGCTAAAAGGTGGGCTTCTAACCCTTTCCGCGGACCGGATGCGTCCTTTACGCGAAGGCAATCCTATCATAGTGCTCCGAGAGCCGCCAAGGTGCGCCGCGTGCAGTTGTCAAGGCAAAGTAGAAATGTCCCCTCGCTGGCAAAGTAGAAATGTCCCCTTTTGCCGGGCCGCTTGAGGAGCACGTGATAATCTGCTCGTGCCGGTGAAGCGGAGACGGGCAATGCTGGCGAGCAACCCGATCGAGGAATAGCCGGTCGGAACTCATCGCGGACGATGAGAAGGGCGTGATCCTCCCGGCACGTTCTTTTACCTGGGCTCGGGGCCGACCAGCGGGAGGCAGTCGGCTCCGGTCCCGGGGTTTGGTCTTGGCCACATCGGACCGATAGATTCCGCCATGCCTGAAAAACGCATACGGAGGCGCCTCAGTATCTATAGCAGCGGGAATCGAGTGGCGGGGAAGGGATGGTCGCAAATGTTCCAGAGCGAGCAAGAAATCCCCCGGCTTACCGGCCGGTCGCGCGGGGCATTTCCCTGTAAAGGGCGAACTTTCGACTTCGCGCCACTCCCCCAGCATCGAATTCATGCGATGGCCGCTTGCCATACTTTCGGCCCTTTTTTCAGATCGAAGTTCTTGTTCCAATCGTGGCGTTGCCGCTGAGTCCGCGGCTGCGGTTTGGGATTCGGCGGTGGACTCTTTTTCCGAACCGGCGCACACTCTTCGATGGGCAGATACCGGTCGTCATGACGCACGGCCAATGCTCCGTCCATCCGCTGCTCCACCCGCACGTTGGCCCCGCGCAACCCGGTCGTTACGGCCGTGCGATCGATCTGGTACAACTTCCCCCTCCAGCGCAAGGTGTAATCCGGCCGCACCTGGCGCGTTTCCACGTAGCTCAGCGAAGCCGCCAGATTGTGGCTCTTCTCCAGCCGTCGATGCGCATCGTCGGGATTTGCTGCTTCTACTGTCAGTTCCCGTTCCCACCACACCAGGTAGTCCTCGCTCAAGTGTCGGTTGGCCTGCTCCAGCGTCTTCACTCCTGCCACCCGCAGGCCCTTCACTAAGCGGTCCTGTGCAGTCGCGAAGTTTCTCTCCACGCGCCCTTTCGCCTGGGGAGAGTGCGCCGCGATCCAGGTGATTCCCAGCTCCCGCAAGGCCCGGCCAATCTGCGTCGGCGGCATTTCCACGGGATCTTTGTCCACTCCCGGCTCATCCCGCTTGCGCTTCTCCGCTGTCTGAAACAGGCTCGCCTTGTCCGTGTAGAAGCTTACCGGCCGGCCGAACTTCTCCAGGTAACTCCACAGCAGTTTCATGTTCTCTTCGGTCGAGTCGTGATGTACGAATCGCGCGAACAGCCGGCTCGTGGCGTCGTCAATCATGGCGATCAGGTACAGCCGCTCGCCACGACCTTCGAGCCAATCGTGATCGCTGGTGTCCCACTGCACCAACTCACCGAACCGGCTCCGCCGCGGCCGCCAGACGTGGATATCCCCGACCTTTGCCTTCTTGCCGCGCCACAACTTGGCCCGCATCATCCACTGCCGGACCGTTTCCTTGCTGGCCTCGATACCGTGCTTGTTCTGCAGATACTCGGCCGCCAGCGTCGGCCCGAATCCGGCGTACACCGGCGCCGACAGAATCTTCACCGCCTCGCGCTCCGTCTTCTCGGGAATTCTTCGCTTCGAGGCCTTTCCACGCAGCCCATGTACCACGACCTTGTCGCCGTGCTTCTTAAACGCAAACAATAGCCGCTTCACGTGGCGCACGCTCACTCCCAACTCTTCCGCCGCCTCGCGTTGCGTGATCAGTTTCTTCTTCGCCTTCCTTAGCGCTACCAGCCGGTCACGATCGGCTTGGGTCATCAGTAGAGATCCTTCCTGCATCCCCACAGCGTGAGGGTGTCAAGGGGACATTTCTACTTTGCTCAAAGGGGACATTATCACTTTGCCGCCACAAAGCTGCTCGAAGGGGGCGAATCCGTTCGGCGGCAGATTTCGGCTCGTGTCGCCGCGAACCTGGCGACATTGCGCAAATGGATCGATATCGATTCCCCCGCCCAGGTGTTGCAAGTGGAGGGCGGCTGGTACGCGACCGTGCGAGTGCCACGCACGAAGACCGAAGAGCAGTGGTGCCTCGACCTTCTGCAACAGGATAAAGTGCTGGTGCAGCCCGGCTTCTTCTACGACTTCGATTCCG
>DATDGW010000675.1:0-8483 GCA_036521895.1 Candidatus Sulfotelmatobacter sp.
ACCTCCGCCAGGGCTCTGAGGACCTGGAAGTGGTGGGCGTAGTCGGGACTGTACAGGAGCGGATCATCGGAGGCGAGTTGCGCCCCGACGTGTATGTGCCGTTCGGGCCGCGGTATCTGGCGGACATGCATCTTCATCTGAAAGTGGATGCAAGCGGAAGAGAAGCACAGGCGCGCATGCTGGAAACAGTGCGCAGGGAAATCCGCGAAGTCGACAAGGGCTTACCTGTGTTGGAACTGAAGACGCTTCGCGATCACCTGGATGGGAGTCTGGATCTGTGGGTAGTAGAGACCGGAGCTCGGATTCTGGGAATGTTCGGAGCCATCGCGCTCCTACTGGCAGTCATCGGGCTCTATGGCGTGAGGGTCTTCACGGTGGCGCGTCGCACGCGGGAGATTGGCGTTCGCATGGCGCTTGGAGCAAGCTCGGCCGAAACGCAGCGCATGATCCTGCGGGAAGGACTCTCCGTAACGGCGATCGGATTGGGATGCGGGCTGTTGCTCGCGCTGGCGATCGGACAAGTTCTGACACGTTTCCTATATGACGTGCAGCCGGTGGATGCGGCTGTGTTGTCGGTAGCGATTCTGCTGCTGACCGTGGTGTCCATGCTGGCCTGCTACATACCTGCAAGGAAGGCGGCTCGGGTCGATCCCATGGTCGCTTTACGGTACGAATAGTTCCTGCCCCCAATCCGGCGTTCGGCCGTGGACGTATTTCCCGGCGTCGTCAACTCTCCGCCTCGTGGTCCTGAACTCGGCACTGCACTAAGACTAAAGCCTGGCTACTGTCGACGTGTGGCAGGCAATCGATAAAACTCCCTGACGGCGTATTCACTTAGAAAATCCCGATTGCTGTTGCGAAATCCCCTTGTATTAAGAAGTGTAGCAATGGCAGTTCGTAAGCGACTGAATCACAGTGGGTTGCGCCTCACGACTGGCGTTACTCCTGATATGTCCCCTCCCGTTCCAAGAACCGGCCAGGCTCAGGGATTAATTGGGTGGATCGGTAGTTGAACGGCTGCCGCGGAGCCGACCGGCAGCGCCCACTTCAATTTGCAGGCTCGATACCGATATGGTCATTCACGGCATCTCTGATTTTCTGGTTTGAACCCAGGTAACGTTCCGTGGTCTGGACCGATACATGGCCGATCAGGAACTGGATCTGTTCGAGTTCCCCGCCGGCAACATGACATAGCCGAGCGCACGAGCGACGGTTATGCCGCATGCGGCATAAACGGCGTTGGACTAAACCGCTACGCGGTAATCTGTAGCACGACCGTTCCAGCACTTGCTTCGGGTTGATGGGTAGCGGGGCGTCCCTTCGCCCGTGGCTCCGATGCGAAAGCATGGATGGGCTGCTTTGCAGCACATTCCAAATTCGCAAAGGAGTTTTCTATGATGACGCCCCTTCGGCAGCGCATGACCGAAGACATGAGAGTGCGCAATCTCGCGCTCAGTACGCAAGCCTGTTACCTGCAGCAGGTCTCGCTGTTCGCACGGTATTTCAACAAGTCGCCACAACTGTTAGGACCCGAAGACATCCGGACCTATCAGGTCTACTTGACCGACGAGAAGAAGCTGTCGCCCAGCTCCATTGTGATTGCCGTCTCGGCATTACGTTTCCTCTACAAGGTCTCCCTGAAGAAGGGTTGGTCATTGGAGGACATGATCCCGGCGCCGAAGAAACCTCAAAAGCTACCCGTAATTTTGAGCCCTGAAGAGGTCTTGCAATTCCTCGGCAACGTGGGCAGCACCAAACACCGTGCCATCCTGACCACCTGCTACGCCGCTGGCCTGCGCATCTCGGAAGCCATTCACTTAAAGCCCGTGGATATCGACAGGCAACGCATGGTCATCCGCGTGGAGCAGGGAAAGGGCCAAAAGGACCGCTACGTCATGTTGTCTCCCAAATTGCTGGAGACCCTGCGTAACTACTGGCGGGCTGTCCGGCCCACGGGCGAATGGTTGTTCGAAGGCGATATCGCCGGTCAACCGATCCATCGAAGTTCCGTGGAACTCGCCTGCCAGCAGACCCGCCCTCGGGCAGGCATCCGGAAACCCGTAACTCCGCATTCCTTCCGCCACGCCTTCGCTGTCCATCTGCTGGAATCCGGCACAGATGTTCGTACCATTCAACTGCTGCTCGGCCACCGCAGCTTAGCGACCACCGCCCGATATCTGCGGATTGCCACCAATAAAGTGTGTTCGGCATCCAGTCCGCTCGACCTGCTTCCACGTCCCGTATCCGTTGTCCTTGCGCCCGTACCCGCCCCGCCCCAGTACTTCTGAGCAGCGCGCCGCGTGGACCGTCCGAAGCTGGAAGTGGCGGACGTGTTCCGCTGCTACGGCGAAGCTTATCGTCAACAACATGGCGCGTCGATGTCAGTAGCGCAGCGGCGCGTCATGACCGCAATCGAGGTGTGCCGCACGGCAGCGCTCGGCGGCCACCTCGAACGCTGCGACCAGTGCGGGTACGAACGCAATGCCTTCAATAGCTGCCGCGACCGCCACTGTCCCAAATGCCAGTGTCTGGCCAGGGCGCAATGGATCGAGCAGCGGCAGTCCGAACTTCTCGACGTTCCCTACTTTCACGTGGTCTTCACCGTGCCCGAAGAGATTGCCGCCATCGCCTATCAAAACAAGGAGGTGGTCTACGGCATCCTCTTCCAGGCCACGGCGGAAACCCTGAAGACCATCGCGGCGGATCCCGAGCATCTGGGGGCCGAGATTGGTTTCTTCGCGGTGCTACACACGTGGGGCCAGAATCTCCAGTTTCATCCGCACCTGCATTGCGTCGTGCCCGGCGGAGGTTTGTCGCCCGATGGTCAGTGCTGGATCTCGTGCCGACCCAATTTCTTTCTCTCCGTCCACGTGCTCTCCCGTCTCTTCCGCCGGCTCTTCCTCGAGGCCCTGCAACAGGCGTTCGATTCGGGCCAGTTGCAATTCTTCCATGCCTTGCAATCTCTTCGTGACCAGCATCCCTTCGCGCAGCTTGTGGAGCGAATGAAGGCTTGCAAGTGGGTCGCGTATGCCAAGCGTCCCTTCGCCGGTCCGCAGCAGGTTCTCGACTACGTAGGCCGCTATACCCATCGCGTGGCGATTTGCAATCACCGCCTGCTCGACATCGACAACGATCAGGTGCGTTTTCAATGGAAGGACTATCGCGACGGCGGTCAAACCAAAACGATGACCTTGTCCGCCGAGGAGTTCATCCGGCGTTTCCTCCTGCACGTTCTGCCGGATGGATTCCAACGCATCCGTTATTACGGTTTGTTGGGGAACCGCTATCGCAAAGAAAAGCTGGACCAGTGTCGTCGTCTTCTCGGGATGCGCAGCCCCGCCGAGCCGGCCCACTCGGCCGAGAAGGACTACCGGGACCGCTATGAAGAACTCACCGGCGACTCGCTACATCAATGCCCGCAGTGCAAGCTAGGCCGGATGCTGGTAGTGAAAATTTTGCCGCCATTGCCGTGTCGGTCTGCGCCGTCCATCGATTCGTCATGATCCTTTGCGCGTCTCTAAACGATGGACTATTGGCTTGGCGTTGCCAGTGCAGCGCCGAAGTCTTGCTGATTTTGCCCGTTTCCGATAAGGTGCGCTTCAACACCGGCCGACCGTCGCGTGCCACGCGCTTTTTCCTCACTCCAGACAGGGAGCGCAGGGGCGCTTCACGCCGAAGGCGGCACCGATACTGCTCCACTCCCCACCTTGCTGGTCCAGACGAGCCATTCAATACCCATAAGCCGGCCATTCCGGCAGCGGTTTAGTCCGAGGAGTCACAGACCCTTCAGAAAAGCCAGCAGGTCATCGTCGGGCTGATAGCGGCCCGCCGTGGTGCTGATCGGCGTGGTTTTGGAAAGGACCTCCTCTTTTGATACGCAGATTGGCGTCCAAGTAGATCTGCGTTGTTTCGACGGATTCGTGGCCGAGCCAAAGTGCGATTAAGGTCCGATCCACCCCCGCCTGCATCAACTCCATCGCCGTGGTGTGGCGAAGGACATGCGGCGAGACGCGCTTGTCGGCCAATGATGGACAGGTTCGTTGGGCGGCCGCAGCGTACTTAGTGACCAGGTGCTGAACCGAGTCAGCGCTGAGCCGGCCGCCGCGGACGCTGGGAAACAGGATTCGCGTGCCATCGGAGCCTTGTTCCCGGATCCATGCTGCCAACGCGGTCGCGGTTGTTTTGGTTAACGGAGTGCAGCGCTCCTTGCGCCCTTTTCCTTCACACCGGACATGGGCGCCGGTGGCGAGCTTGACGTCTTGTTGTCGAATCGAAGTGATCTCGGTAAGCCGCAAGCCAGTCTGCAGGGCGGTCAGCAGAAGGGCATGATCTCGGCGCCCCAACCACGTATTGCGGTCTGGAGTCGCGAGCAGCGCGTTGATCTCCGGCCGCGTGAGAAAGCCTACCAGAGGACGTGGCTGTCGCTTGTTGGGAATGACCAGCACTCGTTGGATCAGTCCGGCGTGCTGCGGCGTTTCCAGCGCCGCAAAGCGGAAGAACGATCGGATCGCAGTTAAGCGTAGATTGCGGCTTCGGGCGCCGTTTGTGCGCGTGCTCTCCAAATGATCCAGGAACGCTCCCACAAACGGCGCGTTCAAGTCCTCCATGGTCAGCATCGAGGGTGCTTTGGACAACTGCTTCTTGGCAAACTGCAATAGCAGACGAAACGTATCTCGGTAAGAAGCGACGGTATGGGGACTGGCTTTGCGCTGCGCGATGAGGCGTCTCGTGAAGAACATCTCCAATAGGGTCGGAAATCCGGTTGGGTCCTTCATCAGATCCCCTCCCAGCGCTTGTCCAGGCGCTGTCCTACCTCTGCCATCAGTTCAGGCGTGCCCGTCACGTACCAATAGGTATCGGTGACATGTCCGTGGCCGAGATAGGTGGATAGAATCGGCAAACGCCGACGGACATCTTCCCCCGTGCGATGCCAGTGCAGCAACGTCTGAACCGCGAAACGATGACGAAAGTCATGCAAGCGGGGACCGCGGCTGGCCGAGGCGCCACGAATACCAATCTGTCGGGAAATCGCGTAGAAGACTCGCCGGACCTGGCCTTCATCGAGCCGCCCGTCCCGGCGGGAGCAAAAGAAGTAAGGAGTCTTCCGGTGTGCGAACAGACGGTCGCGGCGTGCGCCATAGTCGGCGAGGACTTGGAGGCTCGACGCATGAAGCGGAATCAACCGGGACTTACCGAACTTGGAGTCACGGACTGTAAGAATGCCTTCGGACCAGTCAACATCGGTGGATTTTAGATTGAGCGCCTCGCTGATGCGAAGCCCCGTCACTGCCAGAAGTCCGAATAGGCAGTAGTGGGTCCAAGGCTGCAGACTGTGCGTGCTTGGCATGTTCTTGGCGGCTTCGAGCAACTGGTGGATCTGCTCATCGGAATAGAGGTAAGGTTTGGCACGCTTGGGACGATACGGCAGTAGGCCCTCGGGCGGGATCTCCGTCCCTGAGTCAATCGCACTCCGGTGGCGCGCGAACCCACGCACCACGCTCAAACGGGCAGCCCATTCTGCCGGCTGTATGTGCTGTGGTTGTGTTGCCCACTGCAAAGCCAGCCGGGCAGTGATCCGCGATTCACCCGCTTGTTCGAGAAACAATACGAACTCTTCCAGAAAACGTGAATGCTTTTTCAGTTTGAATCCGAGGCCGCGCCGCAAGGCAAGGTAGTCTTGGATGGACTCCTTCAGGGCATTCATCGCACACCTCCCGGCCAGGGAAGCGCCAAGGCGCGCAGGGCCGTCAAGTCCACCTTGGCGTAGAGCGCCGTGGTGTTTGGGCTCCGATGACGGAGCAGTTCGCCGATCTCGTCGAGAGAAGCGCCTTTCCGCAGCAGATCGGTCGCCAGGGTGTGGCGGAAGAGATGAGCGCCTTTGCGGATCGAATCGATGCCCGCGCGGATTAGTGCCCGCCTGACGATTGTGGAGACTGTGATGGAATGCGCGAAACCGCGAAGGGAAGCGCGATGCCGAAGAAAAACATGACGGCAGATACAGCGCGGTCGGCCAGTTTGCAGGTAGATCGCGATAGCTTCACCAACGTCGACCGGCAGTGGCAACTGTGCCCAGCGGCCACCTTTGCCCCGAATGGTGATTCGGCCGCTATCCCAATCGATGTCATCCAGGCTTAGCTCAACGATCTCGCAGGCACGCAAACCCAATCGGGCGAGCAGCAGTAGAACGGCGTAGTTCCGTTTTCCATCCGGAGTGTCGCGCTCGCAGTGGTCGAGGATCTGTTGCACGGTGCCAGCAGGCAGGAACTTCGGCACAGTGGAAAGAGACCAGGCCGCTACCGACGGGACGCATCCGGCCAAGTCGACCGAAATCTGTCCCTGGTGTCGCAAATAACGCAGGAAAGATCGAAGCGCGGTCACGAGCAACTTGGCACGCCCCGGGCACAACTGACGGGCGCGATTTTGGAGGAACTTTGTGATGTCCTGGGCAGTGAGCTTGGATAGGTCCATGGCTGACTGGCTGAAACGGTCGGCTAGAAGCTGCTCAGCGAATGGGATATAGTTCAGCAGGCTGGTCTTTGCGAGACCGCGTTCCTGCAGAAGGTAGCGCCGGTAATCATCAACCAATCGCTGCTGGCAGTTCCCGGGTTCCGGCGGCTTGGCTGGCGTCACTTCGATCTTCCGCAGCATCGCAAGCAGGCGATGCAGAGGAGCAGCCTCGCCGCTATGCACAATGCCCGGATCGCGTTGAAGGAACCGCTCAACGGTGGCTTCATTCACTTGGCGCAAGTCGAGTCGGCGATCGTGCAGCCAGTTACTGAACCTGGCGATCGCATACATCTGCGTCGGCACCGACGACGGCAAGAAGCCCTCTTGTTCAATCTGTTTCAGGTAAGCATCAAGATGAGGAGCCAATGGCCCCACACGAAGTCGCTGGAGAAGCTTGGGATCAACAAATGTTTGCATCTCCCAAGGATGGCCACAGGGCGCAGGACAATGCCGAATCGTTTACTGTCGTCCGCCCTGCTGGAGCGTCGCCGCTCTGGCTATTCGGCATAGTCCGAGATTCGGCATAGCGACGGTTATGCCGCATGCGGCATAATCGCCGCACTTGTGCCCGCCTTTGCCATGGCGCAGGAGGCGAACTCGAACAAATTCAGTTTCTTCTCGGTCATGCGTCTGTGCAAACGACGGAACGATATATCGGATGCCGCCAGAAGTTCAGACAAGCTGTCAATGACCGATTCCTAATCGCACTCGCCAAGATGGAGTGATAATCCTCCGCTATCAGGATCACCCAGACCAGAACGTTCGCTTTGCCGTGGCCTTTGCTCTGGGCTGCTTCCCCAATGACCCGCAGTCGATCAGCGGCTTAGCCGGAAAACCGAAATTCGAACTGGAAAGGCGGCCGGAGACTTTGAGACAACAAGGGAATGGAAACCAATGCTGCGGACAAACCGGTCCCGCGCGAGATTCACTCCCTGTTGTCGGGTGAGCGAGTGATCCTGCGGGAAACCGAGCGCGCCGTGACTCCGTTCGGGGGAATCGCGGTGTTCATCTCTTTTCTGAGCAAGATCGGTTTTGTGGCGGCGATCCGGCAGCATATGCCGATCTGCTGGCGCTCGCCGAATCACATCGATCCCAGTTGCACCTTCACGGCTTTTCTGGTGAGCGTGCTGGTGGGAGCCAAACGCTTCGCTCACGCCGGTCTGCTACGGGGAGATCGCGCGCTCCATGCGCTGCTGGGTCTGGACCGCTTCCCTACCGACGACACCATCCGCAATCTATTTCGCCGCTTTGGCATGGGTCAGGTACAGCGCCTGTTCGAGCCGCTCGCAGAGTGGCAGATGCAGCGGATGCCGCAGCGCAGCGAAGGCTACACGCTGGATTTGGATTCCACGGTGTTCGAACGCTACGGCCAGCAGGAGGGTTCGCTCAAGGGACACAACCCGCGCAAGCATGGACGGCCCAGCCATCATCCTCTCTTGGCGGTGCTGAACGAGACGCACTTTCTCCTCCACGGCTGGCTCCGCAGCGGCAACTGCGGAACTAGCCGAGGTGTGGAGGAGTTTCTCAAAGAAGCTCTCGCGCTGTGGGGACAGCGCGAAAAGATCCGCCTGCTGAGAGCCGATTCAGGCTTCTTCGACGACAAGCTGCTGAGCTTTTTGGAACAGCGCCTGCTGCCCTACATTGTAGTAGCCAAGCTCACTCCCTGGGTGAAACGCGCGGCCCAGCGCGTGGACCAATGGACCGACCTGGACGACGATTATGCAGGGGGTGAGTTTCGACTACGACTGCTGGGCTGGCAGGTGGAGCGCCGTTTCGCGGTGATTCGCGAGCGCGTGCGTGAAGGCCGTGACAGTGTGGGCCGCAAGTTGATCGACGTGCCCGGTTACACGTTCCGGGTCTTCGTCACCAGCCTCGCCGATGCTCCGCAGGAGATCTGGCGCGATTACAACCAGCGCGCCGACATGGAAAACCGCATCGCCGAGTTGAAGCACGACCTGGGGGCCGGCGGCTTCTGC
>DATDGW010000676.1:0-2020 GCA_036521895.1 Candidatus Sulfotelmatobacter sp.
GCGGTACGCATATTGCTCTGGTGGAAGGTCGGCTTCGAAGATCGGGTCTAGCACCAGCGTCGCTGCTGTCATGCAGACTCGATCACGCAGGGTCGAGATGCCCAGTGGCCTGAGTTTGCCATTGGCTTTCGCTATGTACACTCTTCTGATGGGTTCCGGTTGATAAGTCTCCTGCCTGAGCGCAAGCGCCAGTTCGCCAAGCCACCGTTCAACCCCATACGCTTCGATGTCCGCGAAGGTCTGCCCGTCCACACCCGGTGCGCCCTTGTTCGAGCGGCACTGGGCGTAAGCGTGGGCCAGGATATCCTCACGGCTGATCTTGTCGTACAGGGCATAGAAGCGATAGCCGGCTTCTGCCTTAGCTTTCGCGTGTAACGCCATCTGCAGTTTCTGAACACTCTGCGGAGTTGATAGGTTGCCCAATCTCCAGGTCCTTCACTACGTATTGCGTCCGTCTTGAACTGAGGTCCCGTCCCTCCACCGGCATTACCCGGCTTCCCCGGTACAACGAACCTCTCCGCCACCCCAGGCGCCCGGCCTGTCCCTCGCGGGCTTCCAGTTGGTCATCCCTGACCACGCACTGGGGCTTCCCGTGTTGCGTGCACTTTCCTTGTGTACATGCTGTCGCCACTGCCCCGGCGCAGCGACTGGGCTTACAATTTCGCTCACGCAGCCCAGCCGTATCAGCCTTCCCCGAAAGGGTTATCGGGTCGGCCTGCGCATTGTCCTTTTCGAGGCTTGCTCGGCGTTCACTCGCGTTACGGCCTGCACACTCGCGCTGTCACCGTATATCGTGACACGCCAACCGAAGGCCTCAGCCATTTCGTTACCTCCATAGCTGCTCCGGTTGCTTCCGGCTGGAGCGGTTGCCGGGTGGGATCTGCACCCACTGGAAAGGTGCCGCCTTTGCACGGCGCACACCCACAGCGGTCCAAACGACATTGTTTGATGCAGGGTTGTAGGATCAGTTTGAAAGAGGTCGGTTCAGTTCCGTGCGCCAGTTCGCGGAATCAGGGCTCGATTGAGGACCGATCAAATACACCTCCCAAAGGTTTTCGGCTTGCTCGTGGCCGTTCGCCTTCATCCACTTGACGAACTCACCCCAAGCGGAAGGGAGGCCTTCGTACGGACCGCCGTACACTGTTCGCGCCACCTTTGCCGCAGGCAGCTGACCCGGTTTCACGCGTCCGGAAACCTTCACCGGCGCCGCGACCTTGACACCCAATTCGAAATCGAAAGTGTCCGGCGTCATTTTCAGATGGTGCGCGAAGACCGCTCCGACGGGCTCTACCCCCTGTGCGACCAGCGCTGCCATCAACTCGCCAACAGCGGGGCTGAACACCTTCATCATCTCGCTCCGCGGTATGGTGAGGCGAATGACGGCGGCTTCTTGGACGCTTGTCTGGATAATCTGTGGCGTGGCGATCATTGTTGAGACTCCATCTCTTTGTGCAACTTTTCTGAACTCTTAACCCATAGCTTCAAGCCGGACGTAGCTCGTTTCCATCCCGTGCACCATGCCGCTCGCCAGCATGGCAGCTCGTGTCTGTAAGCATCGGGCAATGTCAATCGCATCGTCATCAGCGTCCCATTCCCGTCCGGCTCGAACCTCATTTCGACGTGGTTTTCCCGGGGGTCGGATCGGGAAGATGCATCCGCTCGACATGAACGTTCCTGCCGAATTGCACCAACTCGACAAATTCTCCGGTCAGATAGAATCCTCAACCCTTGCCGTCCGCACCCACGCGCAACGGATCTTTCCGCCCGGTCCCGCCTCGCAGACGCAGACAGGCATTGTCCAGCCGTCCGGGCCAAGCATCCATTTCTGGGCCAACTTGGGCTCTGTATAGCGCGGTAGCCCGCCTCGGGCGACGCCGCCAAGCGGCGGGTGACGACGACATGCCTGCGGCCTTCAGTCTTGAGCGTCAGCTTGCTTATCGTCAGGGCTTTCTCTTCTTAGGTTTCATGGTCGCCAGGACGCTGTCCAACCGGTCGTAGTTCTTCGCCATTGCGTCGCGCA
>DATDGW010000677.1:0-3803 GCA_036521895.1 Candidatus Sulfotelmatobacter sp.
GAAGATGGTCCCGTTCGCAGTGAAGAAGTTCGGGTTCGAGCCGGATGCCTTCGTCCACGAACTCGTCGATTCAATCATCGGAGACAACTACCCGGTTCCCGACCGAATGCTGGTCCACAACGAGCGAATCGCTCACGAATACCTGCTTTGGGCCATCTGCGGGAATCCGCGCCCCTCCGGCAAGTTTGATCTATATGGTGTGGAAGGCGGCACTGCCGCGATGTGCTACCTATTCAAGTCGCTGAAGGCCAATCGTCTTTTGCGTCCCGGCGATACCATCGCGCTGGGTGCCCCGATTTTTACGCCCTACATTCACATGACTCATCTGGAAGACTATGACTTGAACGTGGTTGACATCCAGGCTCCCCAGGAAAACCGCTTCCAGTTCACCGACGCGGAGCTCAAGAAACTGGAGGATCCCAAGATCAAGGCATTCTTTCTGGTGAATCCCGGCAATCCCACCAGCATGGCCCTCAGCAAGGAGACAATCGCCAAGATCGCAAAGCTGGTAAAGACCAAGCGTCCCGACCTCATGCTCTTGACCGATGATGTATACGGAACGTTCGTTCCCGACTTCCGCTCTCTGCTCGGCGAACTGCCGCAGAACACCATTGGTGTGTACTCCTATTCGAAGTATTTCGGAGCTACTGGCTGGCGGCTTGGCGTTATTGCGATTTACGATGACAATATCTTCGACAAGATGATTGCGAAGCTTGCGGATGCCGATCTTCGCGCTCTCGACAAGCGCTACGGTCCCTTGGCCCTGGAACCGCGGAAGATCAAGTTCATTGATCGCATCGTGGCTGATAGCCGCGATGTAGCTCTCAACCACACAGCCGGCCTCTCGTTGCCGCAGCAGGTGATGATGAGCATGTTCTCGCTGGCCGAACTGATGGACGCCGCCAAGCTGTATCAGAAGGCATGTATGGAGATCGTGCAGCGGCGTTTCTGGGCCATGATCGAAGGCCTGGGCTTGGAACTCAGCCCCAACCGGCTCTACGATTTCTACTATGGCCTGATCGACTTCGAGTTCTGGGCGCGCAAGAATATCGGGGAGGATGCCGTGGAGTACATGAAGAAAAATGTTCACCCCCTCGATCTCGCTTTCCGGCTGGCCGAGAGCCACGGGATCGTCGCGCTGAACGGTGGCGGCTTTGACGCCCCAGATTGGTCTCTGCGAGTGTCGCTGGCCAATTTAAGCGACGAAGTCTATGAGGAGATCGGCCGCGGTATTCGGTCGATCGCGCGCGGCTATCGCGATGCTTTCGAGGCTTCGAAGCGCGGCGAAGAGATCAAGGAGGAGGCCGGGTGACCGTCTTGCTTTGCAAGGCGATGACGCTTCAACTTAGTCACCTCCTGACTTGAACTCGACCGCAATCCAAACTTGTTTCTTCCGTACTCGGGTTTATGCTCGATGCGGCGAAAACGCTGTTGCTGATGCTCAACGAGGATGTCCGTTAATTCGTAGAAAAATAGCGACTCTCAACCCTCAGCCATAATGGCCGAGGAAATTTCCGTGGAAGGAAAAGGAGAGAGTCGTGAAGAGACGATATCAGATTGAACAGGAACGTGCTGTGCAGCAGTTTCGGCAGCTGGCCCACCAACAAAATCCCAACATCCAGATGATCATGCCGATGGCGGAAGTGGCAGGCCTTCTCCAAGAAGGAGTCGGTCAGTTGATGCGCGAAGCCGGGTTGGCGTTGATGAACCTGGTGATGGAAGAAGAAGTGCGGCAACTGGCCGGCGAGCGGCATCAACAGCATCCGGAACGCCGCGCTCATCGCTGGGGCAAAGAGAATGGTTACTGCGTGGTGGACGGGCAGAAAGTGCCGATTCGGCGAACGCGCTTGCGCACGCCGGAAAACCGAGAACACCGACTGGGCAGCTACGAGTTGTTCCGGCGCAGCGGACCGCGGGAGTTGGCGGTATGGGACCGGATGATGCGCGGACTGTCGACGCGGAACTACGGAGTGGTGGTAAAGGATTTTCGCGACGCCTACGGTGTGGAGAAGTCGGCAGTGAGCGAGAACTTCATCGAGGCCAGCCGCGAGAAATTGCAAGAGTTGATGGAGCGGCCCTTGGGCAAATTAGAGTTGTGCGCGGTGCTGATCGACGGGACGCCGTTTCGCGATCGGCAGATGATGGTGGCCCTGGGAATCAGTAAAGACGGGCGCAAAACCGTGTTGGGGTTGCGGGAAGGAGCCACCGAGAACACCACGGTGGTCAGCCAACTGCTCAGCGATCTGGCAGCACGCGGGCTGGATTTCAGCGTGCCTCGGCTCTATGTGCTCGACGGTGGCAAGGCATTGGCGGCAGCGGTGCGGCGTCACGCCGGCCAAGCTGCTCTTGTGCAACGATGCCAAGTTCATAAACGACGCAATGTCGTCGATCATTTACCCGAAGAACACAAATCGGTAGTGCGCAAGAAGATCCAGAACGCCTACGCCATGGTTGAATATGCAGACGCCAAACGCGCCCTGGACCGGTTGCATCGCGAGTTGATGGAGCTGAACCCCAGCGCGGCCCGGAGTCTGGAAGAAGGGATGGAAGACACGCTCACCGTCCATCGTTTGCGGGTGCCGGCAAAGCTGCGCCGCACTCTGGCTACTACCAACGTGATCGAGTCGGCCTTCTCCATCGTTGAGACCGTGTGCCGGAATGTGAAGCGCTGGCGGGCCGGCGATCAAATCGAGCGCTGGGTCGCCTCCGGCTTACTGGTAGCCGAACGTCAGTTTCGCAAGGTGCAGGGCTATAAGGAGATTCCGTCCCTGCTGACCGCACTGGCCAATGTGGTTGCAAAGAAGTCGATTGCAGACAACGTGAAGGTTGCGTAGCCTATCACCGTCGAGAGCCGCTAAGTTTCAACGGTGTTTCGGGCAATCTCCTCCCCACCAAACCGCAAACAAAATCCCTGCTAGCCCGCCGGCGGAGGCGAGTAATAAGCTCTCGGTTAGCAACTGCCGGATCACGCGCCAGCGTCCGGCGCCCAGGCTGAGCCGCAGGGCGATCTCGCGCCTGCGCGCGGTCGCCCGAGCCAGCAGCAGGTTCGCGATATTGGCGCACGCGATCGCCAGGATCAATCCCACCATCGCCAATAAAATGTAGAACGGCTGCGAATACTCGCGGCGCAACTTGTCCAACCCGCCGGCGCCGTCTTTGAGCAGGAATTGCGGCAGGTTCTTCCGCTCCTGATCGTTGGTCGCCGTACCGGCCACCCACCGTTCAAAGACCGGCCCCACAGCCGCCTGCGCCTGTGCCATGGTGACGCCCGGCCGCAGCCGCCCCATCATCTCGATCCAGTAATAATGCTCGTTGAGATACCGTCCGCCGGGGCTGGGACTCGGGTTCCGCTCGAGATCCACCAGGAAATCGGTGTGCATTGGAAGATAAACGTCCGGCGCCTTCGCCGGATCCACGCCGAAGAACCCCTGCGGCGCAACTCCAACCGCGGTGAACGGAACATTGTTGATCATCACCGGCTGCCCCGCCGCCCGGGCGGCATCGCCGAATCGTGCATGCGCGAAGCCGTAGCTGAGCACCACGACGGCGGGCGCGCCGACGCGATCGTCATCACTGATGATCAAACGCCCCGCCGCTGGGGCGAGCCCTAAACCACGAAAATAGTCGCCGGAAACGTACTCGCCGCTCACCACCTCGGCCTGACCCTGCGTCATTACGTTCAGTTTGTTTGCGGGGAGATACGCGAAGAGGACGGAAAACACGTTGTTGGATTTGCGCAGAAGCTCGAACGCCGGATACGGAAACATCGGCGCGGTCTTTCCGGTCTTGGGATCGTCATAGTA
>DATDGW010000678.1:0-9845 GCA_036521895.1 Candidatus Sulfotelmatobacter sp.
AAAACACCTGAGGCCTTCGATGCCTTCGACCGGGCGATCGGTCTGACCGAGGATCCCGCAGTGAGACAGTTTCTGCTCCAAAGACGGGGCTAATTTTTCTTTTTTTCCTGTCGAAATAACCTCGTCGTGCACGTCATCCCAATAGAGGCGGCTTAACGGTCAAGTTGGCCACCGAGGAGGTGCACGATGTGTCCATTCTGTTTTGCAACCATGGGATTAGTCGTCGCCGGGGCGGTTTCTAGCGGCGGCCTAGCAGCATTGGCTGTGAAAGTCTCTCGCAAAAAAAACGAAGCAGAAGAAATCGTCCCGAATCTGAATAACAAGGAGAAATGAAAATGTCGACGAACCAAGAGAGAAGCAAGGAACACGAAAAAGGGCATCTCGCGATGAACACACCGCCGATCGTGTCGCTGCAGGAATGGGAGTCTGCGCGGCAGCAGCTCCTCGTGAAGGAGAAGGCCTTGACCCGCTCCCGTGACGCGCTGGCCGCCGAACGCCGGCGGATGCCTTGGCTGGCTGTGGACAAGAAGTACGAGTTCGACGGGCCCAAGGGCAAGGTGAGCCTGCTCGACCTGTTCGAGGGGCGCAACCAGTTGATCGTCTATCGCGCCTTCTTCGAGCCCGGGGTGTTCGGCTGGCCCGACCACGCCTGCCGCGGCTGCTCCCTGGGCGCCGATCAGCTCGCCCATCTGGCCCATCTGAACGCCCGGGACACCACCCTCGCCTACGCCTCGCGCGCGCCGCAGGCGGACATCGCGCGCCTGAAAGCGCGAATGGGCTGGGAGATGCCCTGGTACACCATCACCGACGGCTTCGACGTGGACTTCGGCGTCGATCAATGGCACGGTCACAACGTGTTCTTCCGCGACGGCGAGCGGGTGTTCCGCACATTCTTCATCAACAACCGCGGCGATGAGGCGATGGGGAGCACTTGGAGCTACCTCGACATCACGCCGCTCGGCCGTCAGGAGATTTGGGAGGACTCGCCAGAGGGTTACCCCCAGACCCCGCCGTACAAGTGGTGGAACTGGCATGACAACTACAGTGCCGAGGCCTCGCCTAATCCAAGGTGGGTCGAGATATTGTCCGACCCTGAAGAAGCCTACCGAAAGCGCGCCGCGGAGGAGAAAGCGAGCTGAAGACGGGCGACCACCTCGTCGCCTTCGTGAAACCTGGAAACCTGGGAGAGGAAGCTGTGAAGAAATCGACCGAGGGACTCCATAGCAGTATTGCGGAATCGACGAACGTCCGTACACTGCAAGTGTGAAGAATCCTGTGACGTCTTCCACGGCGCGACTCGTTTCCATTGATCGCAGGCAAATCCTGTTGCGCACGGTCGAGGTTGAGACGCTGATCGACGAGAATCCCAGTGCGCATTCGCTTTGGGAAGTGGTAGGGCGACTGGACCTGAGTCGCTGTCATGCGCAAGTTGCAGCAGTCGAAGGCCGCGCGGGGCGCGAACACACAGACCCGCAGTTGATGATCAGCTTGTGGCTATACGCCTACAGCCGGGGCATCAGTTCGGCTTGTGAGGTCGCGCGGCAGTCCGGGATTCCAGTGGCTGTGCTCTGCACGTGATCAGCCATCGGACGCTGTCCGCTTTCCGTTCAGAATACAAGGCAGCTTGGGATGATTTGTTCGTGCAAGTACTCGGCATGCTGAGTTGCGAGGGGCTGGTCACGCTGGAACGGGTGACGCTGGACGGAACCAAAATCAAAGCCAATGCGGGAGGGAATACCTTCCGCCGCAAAGAGAAGCTTGAAGTGCACCTGGAACTGGAACGCGACCAAATGCGCATCCTGAACGCAGAAGGTGAGGAGAAGGGAGACAACGGCCAACCGGCAAGCGGCCGCACGGCGGCGGGCGGCGCGGCAACGGGCGAGCCGGCTGGAAGCGGCGGTGCGTGAAGTGGAACGGCTGCAAGAAGAGAAGAAGCATGATCGTAAGAACTTTGTGGGACGCGCCTCCAGTACCGACCCGGACGCGCATGGGATGAGAAACGGCGAAGGCGGTACCGTGCCCAGCTACAACGAGCAACGGCTCACGGACGTGACGCAGGGCTTGGTGGTGAAGGTGGAGGCGACTACCGATGCGATCGATTACCGCCAGCTACAACCAGCGCTCGAACGGTGCGAAAGAACGCTGGGAAAGAAGCCGAAACAGATCGTGGCCGATGGTGACTACACCCATCACGCGTCGGTGCAAACGGCGGCAGCTTGCGGGGTCGACTTCGATGGATCGTGGCCCCGGCCGCGCGACCCGCGTGGAGGCGATCCATCCCGCGCAGCGAAGAGCCTGCGACTACGATGGCGTTCAAAGCCAAGATGGCGACCGAAGAGGCGCGACAGATCTCTATGCGAAACGTTCGCAGGTCGCAGAGTTCCCGCATGCTTGGATCAAAGAGCGTTGCGGCTTATGGCAGTTCCGGTGTCGGAACCGCCTGTAAGGTAACGATGGAAGCTACTTGGGCCTGCCTCAGCGACAACCTGACCAGGCGCTTCAGCATACGGCGCAAATCCAATCTGAGTACAGCATTCGCTTAGAGCTGCTAACTGACTTCACTGCTTACAGGGAGTGAGCTGGCCACCCCACGACTGCAACTCTAACTCCGTAGCAAAACATGTGACCCCAGGCCGATCGGCCGTTCCCCTAAAAAAACCATTTCTTCACAGCTTCCCGACCGGACGTTCCCTAATTTCCGATTATGCCGCCTGTCCTTCGGGAGTGATCGCAGGGGGATGACCGCACGGGAGAGCGCCGAAATATCGAAGTCAACCCGCCAGCAGCGCCACACCCGCTGCCACGAGCGTGGCGGCGATCCATCGGCTGCGGTCCACTTTTTCATGGAGAAAGATCTTCGCGGCGAAGGCGTTACCAATAAAGGTCAACGATGCGGCGGCGGGAGCCACCAGACTTACGTCTCCCCAAGACAGTGAGAACAGCAGGCTGAAAAACGCCACCGCCATTGCCGTAAGTCCCAGAAAAAAGTTCTGGTTGCCTAGAATGCGCGAGACCACTGTCCACAGTCCAGCACGGCGCCACAACGCATGCACGTCCCCAACCTGCTTCATGGCCCGTGCCAGCAGAATGTCTCCCAGCACCGACGCGAAGACGATGACCAGAATCCCTCCCCAGGTGTACGCGCTGTTCATCGCCGCACCCCTCCGGAAACTACTGCCTCAGCGCGTGCCCCATTTCTCGCGTCTTTTGCGAGAAGTGGGGGTTTACTTTCCTGACCATCTTCCTGCGCCGTGAGCGCCGGGCCTCCCGCTACAAATCCAACTCCGCCCGAGATCAGCGCGATTCCCAGCCAGCGCATCGGGCTCACTTGTTCATGCAGCGCAAATTTCGCCACCAGCGCCAGGAGCACGTACCCCAGCGAAGTCGCCGGCAGCACATAGGTGAGATCCGCCCAGGAGAGCGAATTCATATACGAGGCGAAAAACGCCATCAGCAGAACGATGCCCGCGGCGACCCACGGATTCCGCACCGCCAGAATCACGCTTTGCAGATGATGGAGGGAAATATTGCCGGTCTGCTTCATCCCGTGCGAGAGCATGGAATCACCCGCCGCTGCAAAGACGGTGACTCCAGCCAGCACCAGATACTTGCGAAAGGTCACTTAGTCTCAGGTTTCAATGGTTCCGGGTTCAGAGTTTCAGGGTTTCAAAGCCGCCAACGGATTCAAGCGCACAATACCTTGAAACCTTGAAACCTGAAACTTTGAAACCTTGCTATGCCTTCAACGGCTCGGCGGCCGCTGCCTCTGCATGATTCTTCTTCACCATCTTGTTGCGCGCGGCCCGCAGCTTCATGAAGCTCTTCGCCTCTTTGTACAGCCGCTTGCGGTCGTTGCTGTCAAACACCGCTTTTCTCAAGATGCGGTAGACAGCCTTAGGACGGAAATAATATTGGTCATAGAATCGATGCACGGCCGCCATGATGTCATCCGCCGGCAGCCCCGGATATTGAATCTGGGCAAGTTGATGGCCGCCCTCGTCCACCATCTTGTTGTCGCCAACCATGAACCCGTTGCTCACCGCATAGTCGTACAACTCCGTGCCCGGATAGGCATGCGCCACCGAAACCTGAATGGTTTCGACGTCGAGCTCCTTGGCAAACGCGATGGTGTTGTTAATTGTTTCGTGCGTCTCGCCCGGCAAGCCCATGATGAAGTCGCCGTGGATGACGAGCCCCAGTTTGTGGCAGTCCTTGGTGAACTGGCGCGCCCGTTCAATGGTCGCGCCTTTCTTGATGTTCTTCAGGATCTGCTGGTCTCCCGACTCATACCCGACGATCAGCAGCCGGCATCCCGCGTCCTTCATCGCCTTCAGAGTTTCGAAGTCGGTGGTCACGCGCGACGTGCAGGACCACGTCAGGCCCAGCGGCTTCAGCTTGGCGCACAGCTCGATCGTTCGCGCCTTCTGAATGTTGAACGTGTCGTCGTCGAAGAAGAATTCCTTCACGTCCGGCCACATCTGTTTGGCCTTCGCCATCTCTGCCGCAACGTCGTCGCTCGAACGTTTGCGCCACGGATGCCCGCTCAGCGTCTGTGGCCACAAGCAGAACGTGCACTGCGCCGGGCACCCGCGCGTCGTGTAAAGCGACACGTACGGATGCAGCAGGAACGGCACGTTGTAATTTTTCACATCGAGGTCGCGCTTATAGACTTCGGTGACGTGCGGCAGCTCGTCCAGATTCTGAATCTGCGGCGAATCGGGATTGTGCACGATCTTCGCGTCTTTCAGATACGAAACACCCGGAATGTCCGCCAGCGGCTTGCCCTTCGCGAAATCCGTCACCGAGTAGTCAAATTCCTTGCGGCAAATGAAATCGATCTCCGGGCAATCGCGCAACGACTTCTCGGGCAGCACGGTCACGTGCGGCCCCACAAAGGCAATCTTGATCGTCGGATTTGCGTTCTTGATCGCGCGCGCCAGCAGGATGTCACCCGGAAATCCCGGCGTCGACGTAAACAGCACCAGGAACTCATAGTCCTTGGCGATGTTGATGGTCTCCTCGCCCGATACGTGGTGCGACGGCGCATCCAGCAACCGCGCCCCCTCCAGCATCCCCGCCGGATAAGCCAGCCACACGGGATACCAGAAACTTTCTATTTCGCGCGTGGCCGGCCAACGCGAGCCGGCGCCTCCGTCGAAGTTTTCAAACGATGGGGGATTCAGAAAAAGTGTTTTTAGAGACATAGTGGGTATTCTTTAATTCTAGCATTCAGACCGGGATATTCCGGATGCGACCTCTTGTTTCTGCAGGTTCCTTTTAACCCCTGGTACATGACCTAAGCGCTTGATTCCAATGTACTAGCCCGGCGACGAAAAAGGAATGTCGATAGGGTGAATGCAGTCTTGGATGCAGTGAAAGGGGAAACGGTGCGCTAAGCGGGAGTAACTATGGTTGGACGCGGAGCAACTATTGGGCCTCGCCGGAGGCTGGAACCCGGAAAGTCAGGCCTCGATCGTCGTTCGCTTTCGTAGTGGCGGGCAGATCTAGGTCTGACAACGGAATCTTTTGGGTGCGCTGCGGAGCGAAGTTCCAAAGAGTCTGGCCAACGATCGCGTAGTTCTTGACTTCCTGCTTGTGCTGATCGCGGAAGACCAGCACCGTGTCCGGCACGACCGCGGCACTCTGCGTTTCGCGCTGCGCTGGACGTGGGGCCGGATCGGAACGCGCGTAGATATCCCGATCGCCGTCGGCCTCTTCCTGTTGCCGCATGCTCTGCTCTTCGAGGCTCCGTTGATTCATCTCGTTGGCGACGGCGCGATCCCGCTCGTAATCTTCATCGTAAGACGAGCCGGAATCCCACCACCACGGATCGTAATACCCTGCATACGCCCAGGGATAACCCCACCAGCGACAGGCGAAACCGAAGCAGGGGTTGCGGAATCCGAAGTTGCGGAACCGCCGATCCCGGTCGCGGAAGCGGTCTCCGTGGAAACGGTTGCCGCGAAAGCCATCGTGCAGGAATGGTCCGCGAGAGAAGGTGCGTTGCGGGTTGGAAGGACTGCGCATGAAGCCGCGTGAAGCGACCGGGCCGGAACGCATTCCGCTGGAGACGTGGCCGCCACCCATGTGACTGCCACCGCTGAAGCCTCCGCCGTGGCCTCCGCTAAAACTTGCGTGCCCGCCGAAGCCGCCAGCGTGACCTCCGCCGTGCTGAGCCCACAGGGGCACCGCGAGAAAAAGCGCGAACGCCGAGACGGCCATCAGCCGACGCATAGTCAGAGTATACGCCCCTTCACAAGCGTGACTTTGTCAAATTTTGTCTCCATCCCCGCGGCTTCTTGCGTTCAGTTCTGATCCCCGGCGCCGTGCTTCTGTTTGCAGAGCTTGCAGTAGGTCGCGGCCCGCAGGTGGACACCGCTTCGCCGCTGGCGGGGTGAGGGACGTGCGTTGCGCAAGCAATCCGGACTCCCGCTCTTCGCAACTGCGCGAGCCCGGGGCACCGCCGTCTCGATGCCAGGGAGGTCAAACCCGGGCTGTCGTGCCCTACGTCAATTTTCTCTTCCCCTGGGCGTGCTTCGGCGCGGGTTTATGGGCGGGCGTATGCGCCGGTTTCGGCGTGGGTTTTGCGGGCTTATGCGCAGGTGCGGCTGCCTTCGCTTTTTCGGGAGCTTTCACCGCTGCCTTTGCATGCGGAGCTGCCGCCGGCGCCGGTGGCGCGACTGCAGCTGCGGCCTTCCCTTTCTTCCCTTTCGGACCGGGCTTGCCAGTTGCTGCCACTGAAGCGGGCGCTTCGGCAGCGGCTTTGGCGGCTCGTCCGCGGCGCGGTGCCGGCGGCGGAGGCGGTGGAGGCGGCGCAAACGGCCTCAAGAATTTCAGCGTCTCAGTGCGCGAGCGCAGCTTGCCATCCAACAACAGCATGAAGACGTCGTGCGCGAGCTTCGGATATACGGGCAACTGCGGCGTGATGAGCAGCTCCGTCATTTCCGGCAACGGAATCTTCTGCTGCACCTGCCGCCACTTCGTCAGGTAGTTCTTGATCTTCTGCTCGACCGACTGCTGCTTCGCCGTCACCGCTAGGAATAACACCATCTCCGGCCGCGCCAACGAAAGCAGTTGCCATGTACGCGACGGCGTTGCAGCCTCTTTGCCCATCAACCGCTTCGCCAGTTCCTTCGCGTGATCTTCAATGTCGCGCCAGGCCTCGACGAGATCCTTGCGCGGAATCATCTTCTGAATATCCGAAACATCTTTGTCGGAGAAGTGCGACGTCAGAAAGTACATGACGGCGGGGCCGGCGTCGGGAGCGTATCCCATGTCGACCATCTGTTGCCGCGTCTTCATCAATTGCGTGATGCCGTTGGTGTCGGCCTTGGCGACGGTCCAGTGATCGTGCAGGATCGTGAGCCAGCCTTCCTTCTCGAGCATCTTCACCACGTGCAGCGGATCGTCTTCGTGCGCCAGCGCCGCGATCTCGTGGCCGATCGACGAGCGCAGAATGTGGTCGATGTACTTGCCTTCCTTGGCGGCGTCGTAGCGCGCCTGCGTGCGCTCTTCGAGCAGCCAGTGGAAGCGCGCGGCAAAGCGCGTAGCGCGGATCAGCCGCGAAGGATCCTCGAGGAACGAATAGTTGTGCAGAATTCGAATGACTTTGGTCTCGATATCCGCTACGCCATTGAAGGGATCGAGCAACAGGCCGCGCGATCCCTCATTCAGCGAGAGGGCCATGGCGTTGACGGTGAAGTCGCGGCGGCGCAGGTCCTCGTGAATCGTCGCGGGCGCAACGATCGGCGGCTTACCGGTCTTCTCAAAGCGCTCCGTGCGCGCCATACTGATCTCAGCGCGGGCGTTGCCGGGCAGCGAGATGAAGATGGTGCGGTTATCCTCTTCGACGGCCGTGATCTTGGCGCCGACCTTCTCCAGATCTTTCTGGAGCTTGAGAGGATTGCCCTGGACGGTGAAATCGAGGTCGCGGATGGTAAATCCGCTGATGATGTCCCGGATCGCGCCGCCGGTGAGGTAAAGATTCATGCTCGCGGCGCGGGCTACGTCTTGCACCAGGCCGACGCCCTTCAGTTGGTCCGGCGTCAACCGGATTTCCATCGTGTAAATGTAATCAGCCATTCGCTTTAGGCGGCGGTCAGGGCCTGTATCTGGGTGCGATTCGTGGTGAAATCGCGCCCGGGGGAGGGCCGGACGAGCCAAACTTTCCACAAGATTTCCACAGCCCTGGGGACCGCGCAATCCGACCCCTCAGCCACCCGGATGCAAGTGGCTTAATACAAAGTACTTATACGAAGTGGAAACTTTGCGGCAAGTTAAAGAAAATAACACAACGTTTACATTTTGGCTACTGCCAAGGCGGATTCCGCGAGTTTCCCGCGAAAAGGTGCGAGAATCAAGAGCGGCGTCCGGCTATCGGCTTCCGCCAAGCTTCGCGCACACCTAGACCTTGGGGTGCGGAAGCCGGAAGCCGAACAGCGGAAGCCCCACTCTCATGCCTTCAACGCACAAGAAAGTGATCGTCCGAAAGATGGACCGGGATTCGGTCTCGGGCTACGTGTCGCCGGCCCAGTTCGTGCACGAGGGGAAGCTGGAGTTGCTGAACACTTCGGGGACGGTGATCGCGATCGACCTGCGGGAGATCAAGGGAGTTTATTTTGTGCGCGAGTTCGGCGACTCCGAGTCGCTGACGCGTAAGACGTTTACTTCGCGTCCGCGATCAGAGGGCTTGTGGGTGCGGCTGCGATTTAAAGACAGCGAGATCCTCGAGGGCCTGATGCCCGCCGACCTGACGCAGACCACGCCTGAAGGATTTCTGGTCAATCCGCCTGACCAGCGGTCGAACACGCAGCGCATCTTTGTACCGCGCACGGCGCTGGAGTCGCTGACCGTGCTGGCGGTGATCGGCGCCACGCGTCGCCAACGTCGCGGCCCGCAAGATCAGCGCCAAGTACCGATGTTCGAGGAATAAGGGACAGCCCCAAGTGCGCGCTCAGTGCCGTTTGTGCTCAGCCCGTTCAGCGGATCCGCGAAGCACAGCTGTCGGGGGGCATGGTCGAATTCGCATGCGTGATCCAGTACATCGTTGACGAACTCCATCGCTACTTCGCGAATCAACTCGCGCCTTATCATGCATTGGGGATCGGATGCTTCGGAGTGCTCGGCCGTCTCCTTCAGAGTGTCACGGCTCCCAACAATCACGGTCAGCTTGTTTGAGAAATGATGGGACACCGAGCTCGTTGACGAGTGGTGCTCCCCTCGTGGATTCGCCACCTACGCTTCCTCGTTCCCCCTCGCCGCACGTTTGTTACTCCTACGGTGCACGCCAGCCACCGCACCGTTTCCCTGCAACCCCATAAGAACAAACGACTGGACTCTCGATTCCTTGGGCAGACAGCGGCAAAGGGCGCAACCAATGCGGCCCCCCAGGCGCCGCTGGTCTTCCAGGACGACAAGCCGCCACTGCAGCAAGCAACCCCAGCACCCTACTCGCCGGTCCCAACCGCACCCGCTCGTCCCACTTCGAAGTGTTCAGGCCTTCACGATCAGCCACAGGCACGTGCCGAACTCTCCGATGAAAGCCGGGATCACGATGATTCGGAACACCTTGCCTGCGACTGCGGGAAGGAGCAGTTGGCCAAAGCTGTTGATCAGGTAGCGGTTAGGCACCATCCACACGAAGCGTGCCCTTCGCGCGCCTTTCGCGAAGGGTGGGAGGCGATGCTGCCGACGGTTCCTATAAGCGAACTTAGTTCACTGGCGTGAGCAAGAACGCGCGGTTGTAACCGCCCTTGGTGCCATAGCCGGTGATCTGGCCGACATTGTTAATCGCGTTCGCGTTAATCAACACCCAACCCGATCCTGCCGCAATCAGCGAGTTCAAA
>DATDGW010000679.1:0-18483 GCA_036521895.1 Candidatus Sulfotelmatobacter sp.
CAATCGTTCTCCGCGCTCCGTCGTGGAATCTTCTTCAACTGCGGCATGGAGCCTCCTAGCGAGGCCAGTTTGCGCGCGCCTCGGCCAGCAATGCGATACGCCACCAGAACCGCCGCTCCCACCTCGATCGCGCTTGGATCGAGCGAGTCTTGCTCCGGTTCGTTATCGACCAGGTCGTTCTGGACCGGCCCTTGGGCCGCCCCCGCATGGAACTCTCGACGCCGCAGGACATTGGACTGCACATCCTGGATGTGGACGATCTCACCCAGGGACACCTTGCCCGCAGCCGCGTAGATCTCAGCTTTCTCGCGAGCCGCGTGGGTCGCGAGCTCGCGCGCCCGCAATTCCTTGAGCTTGGCTGTGTGGAACTCAATCGCGGTGATCTCGTCCGCACCGGCGTCAACCAAGCCGGAAACGATTTCCTCGGTGTGGTCGAGCTGGCTGATTATCACCGTGAGACCGATCCTCGCTAGGGATCCGATCGGGCGTCGATCATTGTTCTAGAATCGATGCGGTTGCGATAGTGAAATTCGAGACAGTCCGGACTCTTTGATTTGAGCCTTGCGCAAGAACCCAGTCACGGACTGAGCTGCTTCTCTTGCCCTCGCAAAGGCCTCGGAAGGCTTCTCTTCAAGCCGCGTGATGGCAGAACGGATTGTCGCTGAGTCTGGCGATACCCGCAGGAGCACCGAACCGAAAGTAGAGATGCCAAAGGGATGCGTGATCGTCAATGAGTTGCCGTTCATAAATCCCGTTGCGAAGGCGTGAACGATGACCATCTCCTCGGTTGGCGATAATCGTCGGATGGTGGTCATTCTCGGTAGAGCTTCGTCATTGTATCGCGCCATCCAGGCGACTTCCGGCCTGTATAATCAAACTTCGGGGTTCTGCCTCATCTTCAATTTCGCAACCCCTCGCTGGAGTGTGATCCTTTGAACGCACATCTGCCGCATCAGCACGGACAAGGCCAGGCACCGCAGGGGCCGCAGCCTCTGCCGGGCGTCGACGCCATCATCGCCGTCGGATCGGGAAAGGGCGGCGTGGGCAAGACCACGCTGTCGGTGAACCTGGCCGTCGCTCTCGTCAAAATGGGACACAAAGTCGGCCTACTCGACGCGGATGTCTACGGTCCCAACGTCCCGCTGATGCTGGGGGTCAACGACCAGCCGCGTATGGTCGGCGAGAACCGCATTGAACCGATCCAGGCTTTCGGTCTGAAAGTGATTTCCGTCGGATTCCTCAATCCCGGCGACAAGCCTATCATCTGGCGCGGGCCCATGCTGCACCAGATCGTGCGCCAGTTCCTGGGCCTAGTGGAGTGGGGACAACTCGATTACCTCATCGTCGATCTGCCTCCGGGCACCGGCGACATCGCGCTCTCGCTGGTGCAGACCGTGCCACTGACCGGCGCGGTGGTGGTCTCGACTCCCTCCGACGTTTCACTGCAGGACGCACGCAAGGCCATCGAAATGTTCCGCCAGATGAAGGTGGACGTGGTCGGCGTCGTCGAGAACATGAGCTACTTCACCTGCCCGCACTGCCAGCACGAGGTGGACATCTTCTCCCGCGGTGGCGCCGAAAAAATGGCAGAGAAGTTCGGTGTGCCGTTCCTCGGCAACATTGCCCTCGACCCGGAAGTGCGCAAGTCCGGCGACGGCGGCACGCCTGTAGTGCTCCAAGGCGAGAACTCGCCGCACGCCCAGTCAATCTACGCCTTCGCGCAAAACGTAGTCACCCGCGCAGCAGAGATTAAAGCTAATGCGCCAGCAAGCGTGATTCAGATTCAGTAAACAGCCCTGGCGTGGCTGTATGAGGTTCTAGCGTGGAGCAGCCTCTGTGATCCGGCAAACGCACCGTTTGTGGCAGGTGGTCTTCCTGGTAGCTGTGCTGTCTGGTACGCCAGCGTGTCTCAAATGGCCGGACGGCGGGATACGCGCGGCTCACAACGACAAGGCACTCTTCGATCGCGCCGAGACTGCCGTCGAACAAGAGCGCTTTGACGTCGCCAACCTAACCCTTCAAACCCTGGTCAATACCTATCCCGACTCCGAGTATGCCGACCGAGCAAGGCTTCTGTTAGAGGATCCGCGAATCGCGCCCTGCGGAGAGTCATGGAACTCTGCCTCTGGGTGCAACCAAGACTTGCAGCGAAACCGGCCGCTGACCGAAGGCGCTAGTTCTTTCTAGTTCTGGGGAATCGGCCCAGCTGCCAGAGCGCCTCGGGTTCGCGTCCCTGTAGGATCAACTCCGCCACCATCTCCCCGACCGCCGGCCCGTGCTTGAACCCGTGCCCCGAGCCTCCCCCAACAATCCACACGTTCGCCGCCACCGGATGTCGGTCGATGATGAAGTGACTATCCGGAGTCTGCTCGTACGGGCAGACGCGGGTCTCGACTAAGGGCGCGTCTTTCAAGGCAGGAAAGCGAAAGCCGACGTACTCGCGAATGTCTTTCAGGGTCTCCGGACTGGCCACGCGCTCGCCGTCGGTCGGATCGAACGCCGGCCCACGCGTGTCGTCGGCGATCTTGAATCCGCGGCGGTCGCTGCCTGGAATGCCGTAGCGAAACCGCCCGCGATGATCGGCCCACACCGGCAGATGCGCGTCGCTGAAGCGATCATTTCCCGCAGGCGTGCCGAAGAAAAAAACATCCTGCTTGGTCGCCTGTACCAGATCACCAACGGCCTGAGGGAACAGCTTCCCGAGCCAGGGTCCGCAGGCGAAGACGTAGAGGTCGGCCTTGATGTGCGAGCCGTTGGACAACACGAGGCTGCGCCAAGGGGCGCTCTCCAAGCCGTCAGCCAGCGCCGCGGCTTGCCGATACCTGCCACCCGCAGCCACGAACGCCTCCACAACGGCCTGGCAACTCGCCCGCGCGTCCAGATATCCGCATTCCGGCTCAAAGATTCCCCACTGGATGCCTTCGAAATTAATCTGCGGCCAGCGCTTCTTCATTTGCGCAGCGGACAGTTCCTGAAACTTGATCTTCGCCGCCCGCAGCGCCTTCATCGATCCGCGCTCGAACGCGTCGTCCTGCCCGGAAGCCATCCACAGTACACCGGTGCGGTGCAGAAACTGCCGCTTCCACCTCCGCTCGTACTTCGCCCAGAGCTTGAGGGCACGGCCCGCCATCTCCGTGTAAGGTTGATCGGGCCCGTAGGTCCCCCGCAGGACCCGCGTCTCCCCGCCCGAAGACGCCCCCGAATGCCCTGGCCCCCAGGCGTCGAGCAGCGTGACCCGCGCCCCGCGCTCCAGGAGATGCAAAGCGATCCACCCACCGAAGGCTCCAGCGCCGATGACCGCAATGTGAGGTTTGGATTTCACGGGGAGAGATAGAGCATACCAGCCGGTTCGAGCCTACAGTTGGTTTTAATTTGCGCGGAGGACGCGCTATGAGCGGGGTGAAAATGTTGGCTCTCGCACTGTTCATCGTAGTTCAGGCCGTTTCGCAAGATGCACCCAAGATGTTCCCTTACCCTGTGCCTCAAGATGGGCCAAGCAGTCCGCCAGCGCAGGCACGGTGCAAGTTTTCCGACGGACGGACAATCACAGTTGACGATTACACCCGCCACGTAAAGACCGACCTTTCACCATTCGACCTCCGGCCAACGGGAGGTGGTTGGGGCGACGGTTTTCAATGACATCACTTTTGTAAGCTGATGAAAACCTTATAACGGTTGAAGGGATGAGTGTTCGCGCGGGTGATCACACGATTGCCCCAACTCTCCACCTTGCGATGGTGGCGATAGAGTTGGCTATGAAGACACACAACGGCGGGGAATTGCGTGTGCCCATGTCGGTTACGAAACTCCACTTACCAGCCGAAAACCCTGCAATTACGTTCGAATACACAGGTGGAAGCTGCAGGATGCGTGTGAACTCGAAGAACTCGGAACCACGAACTCTCAGCCGAGCTTACGGAAAAGAATGCAGATTCGCCTGTCGCACGGTAAGGGGCCAGCACCCGAACTTTGGTCCAAATCCCAACCTTCTGCATCTAAAATAGTTAGGTAGAATGAATCGGAGGCGGTTTCTCCCCCGCCGCCGCCGTTTGGATTGAAACAACGGACAAGACTGTCTAAACCGGGTAGTGATGCCGACTGACCCCAATATCGGGAATCGCGAACGCGAAATCCTGACCGCCATCGTGGAGACCTTCATCTCCACCGGTGAGCCCGTCGGTTCGCGCACGCTCGCGCGCTCGAACCGCGAAGGACTCAGCCCCGCCTCGATTCGCAACGTGATGGCCGACCTGTCCGACGCCGGCTTCCTCGAGCAGCCGCACGCCTCCGCCGGACGCGTTCCCACGACCGAGGCCTATCGCTACTACGTCGAGCAGATCTCCGGTAGCGCCCGCCTGGCGCCGCAGGAAGAGACCATGATCTCCGACTCGCTGGCCGGCATCACCGACGTCCAGGAGTTCATGGAGCGCACCTCGCACGTGCTTTCGCTGATTTCGCGCAACGTCGGCGTGACGGTGGCCACCAGCGGTCCGAAGAACGCGCTCGAGCACGTGTACTTCTCGCGCCTTGGCGACCAGAAAGTATTGGCCGTGCTCGTGACCCGGTCGGGGCTGGTGCGCGACCGCGTGCTGCGGCTCGATCTGTCGCAATCCGAGCTGGATCTGGCCGCTCGCTACATCAACGAGAATTTCCGCGGCTGGACCATGGAGTCGATGCGCGCCGAACTCTCTCGCCGCCTGGAGCAGGAGCGCGGCGAATACGATCGCCTGATGACCTCGATCGAGCAACTCTACAAGCAAGGCGCGCTCGCGGCCGAGCAGGGATCGCAAGTCGTCTTCGTCGATGGTACCTCGAACCTGGTCACCGGCGATCAGGACCGGCAGCGCCTGCAGGAGATGCTCAAGACGCTCGAGGAGAAAGAAAAAGTTGTCCAGCTGCTGGGCGCGTATCTCGACGTGAAGCAGGAGGCGGTCCGCGTCGTCATCGGACTCGACCAGGCTCTCCCGTCGATGCAGAATTTCGTGCTGATCGGCGCGCCGGCCCACGCCGGAAACGAAGTCATGGGATCGCTGGCCGTGATTGGCCCCACGCGCATGGACTATCAACACACCATCACCGCCGTATCGTACATCGCGCGCCTGTTCGACAAGATTTTGAATGAACCGGAGTAAGGCAAACGCTGTTATGAAGAAAGCAAACGGAAAATCGGAAAGAGAAATGGCAGGACTCGATCTGGAACATGAACTTCCTCCCGCGGACGGCGACGAAAACTCCCCGTCAGCCGCTCCCAGCGGAGCTGCGGTCAAGGAGACCGCAGGCAGCGCTGAACTCGAAAAGCTGAAAGCCGAGCGTGACTCCTTGCTCGACCGCCTGGCCCGCGCACAGGCCGAATTCGAAAACGCGCGCCGGCGCGCTTCCAAAGAGCAGCAAGACTTCCGCGACTACGCCGCGGCCGATGCCATCAAGCCGCTGCTGTCGGTCCTCGACAGCTTCGAGCGCGCCCTCCAGGTCAAGTCGGAGCCTGCCGACTTCCGCAACGGCGTAGAACTCATCTACAAGCAGTTGCAGGATGCCCTCGGCAAGGTTGGTGTAAAGGCCATTTTCGCCAAGGGTGAACCCTTCGATCCGCACGTGCATGAGGCGATCGAGATGGTGGAAACCACCGACGCGGCCGACCACGAGGTCATTGAAGAACTGCAGCGCGGCTACAAGATCAAAGACCGCCTGCTGCGTCCGGCGATGGTCAAGGTCGCAAAGAACCCCTGAAATTGGTCACTACAGGTTTTGTTTTTTGGTGGCGCAGCGCTTCCAGCGCTGCGATTGCTGGGGTTTCGTAGTAGCGAGCTTTAGCCACCGAGGTGAGTTGGATTCTACAACGAAGGAAGGCTTTTTCTGACGACGAACGCAAAACGCGATTACTACGAAGTGCTGGGCGTGACCCGCACGGTCACCGAAGCCGAACTCAAGAGCGCCTACCGCAAGCTCGCGCTCCAGTACCATCCTGACCGCAATCCCAACAATCCGGATGCGGAAGAGAAGTTCAAGGAAGTCAGCGAGGCCTATGCCGTGCTTGCCGACAACGACAAGCGCGCCGTCTACGACCGCTATGGCCACGCCGGGCTCGGCGGCGGTTCGGGGCAGGCTGGAGGTTTCGACCCCACGGTCTTCCAGGACTTCAGCGACATCTTCGGCGAATTCTTCGGCTTCGGCGACATGTTCGGCGGCGGGGGCAGCGGACGCCGTCGCAGCCGCGTGCAGCGCGGTGCCGATCTCCGCGAAGACTTGACGCTCGAGTTCGAGGAAGCGTTCTTCGGCTCTGAATCTCGCGTGACGGTTCGCCGCCACGAGGCGTGCGAGGACTGCCACGGTTCCGGCGCAGCTCCCGGCAAGGGACCGACGACTTGTCGCTCCTGCAACGGTCGCGGCCAGGTCCGCTACCAGCAGGGATTCTTCAGCATCGCCCGTACCTGTCCAACTTGCCAGGGCTCAGGCAGCGTGATCACCGATCCCTGCCCGAAGTGCAAGGGCGAAGGCCGCATTCTTCGCCAGCGTACCGTCGATGCTAAAGTTCCGGCGGGAGTTGAAGACGGAACGCGCATCCGCTTTTCCGGCGCGGGTGAAGTCGGTCAGTTCGGCGGACCCGCTGGAGATTTGTACGTTGTGCTGCACGTGAAGGAACATCCCTTCTTCGCGCGCGAAGGCAACGACCTGCACTGCGTCGTCCCGATCTCGATCGCTCAAGCCGCCATGGGTGCGGACATCAAAGTGCCCACCATGGACGGCGAGCACACCCTCAAGGTTCCCGACGGCACGCAGCCCGGCGCAACGTTCCGCATCCGCAACAAAGGCGTACCCGTGCTGAACGGCCACGGCAAGGGCGATTTGTATGTGCAGGTTCTGGTTCAGATCCCGACTAAGCTCAACAAGCGCCAGAAAGAGTTGCTGCAGGAACTCGACCTGCTTGCGAAAGTCGACAACCAACCCTTGCTGCGCTCGCTACTCGGCAAGATGAAAGATATCTTCGGATAGCTGTGCACTGAGGCGTCTTCGCCTCAAGCGCAGCCGCGAAAAGGCGAAAGAATGCAGCCCACGGCGTAAGCCATGGGAGAGCGGCTAAAACGATGACTCAGTCCCGGAGGGGCGAAAGAAGAGTCCGGCAAAACGGTTCAGCCATCCCACGGGAAATCGATCAACGGCCGATGATGCCCCCTCCGTAATCTTCATGACCCGCCGCCGATGGATCGCCGATGAAGTCTCGGGCAACCACGCCGCTCTCACCGGCGAACATGCCGATCACCTCATCCGCGTCCTGCGCGCCCGCGTAGGCCAGGAATTCGAAATCGCCACTGGCAAGGTAGTCCGCCACGGACGCATCGTGACCATCCAAGGCGGCCGAGTCGAGTTCGCGCTGGGCGACGAGGTTCCCGTCGTCACCGTCCTCAACATCACGCTGCTGCTCTCCATCTTCAAATTCGACCGCATGGAGTGGGCGATCGAGAAATGCACCGAGCTTGGAGTCTCGCGAATTGTCCCTGTAATCGCTCGCCGCACGGACGCGCACCTGGCGTCTTCGGCCGTGAAGCGCTCCGAGCGCTGGAACAGAGTCGCGATCCAGGCCGCCGAGCAATCCCGACGTGCCCAGCCTCCTGAGATTGCCGCGCCACTCAAGCTGAAAGATGCCGCGATCATCGACACCGCTGGCGTGAAGATTGTCCTGGCAGAGTCGGAGCAGGAAACGCTGCTGCGCGATGTGCTTGCCTGGCAACCTTCGCGGGAAACCATTCTGGCCATCGGTCCCGAAGGCGGTTGGGCAGACGACGAACTGCAACTCTTCCAGAAATCTGGGTGGACCTCCGCGTCTTTGGGTTCGACGATCCTGCGTGCCGAGACCGCCGCTATCGCCGCCACCGCGATCACGATTTCAGAACTAGGCTGATTGCCATCTGAGCCGTCCTCGCGCGAAAATCTGGCTATGAACAAAGGATACATCTACTTCGAAATCCAGGCCGACGATAGCCAGCGCGCGATCCATTTCTACTCCCAAATCTTCGGTTGGAAATTCTCTGAGATCAAAGGCCTTCCCATTCCCTATTGGATGATCGAAACCGGAGGCTCGCGAGGTGGCTTGCTGCAGCGCCCGGCCAAGACGCCTCCGCAGCAGTCGGGGACCAACGCCTTTGTCTGCTCTCTCGAAGTGGAAGATTTCGATGCCACCGCAAAAACAATTCTGAAGCTCGGCGGGATCATCGCGCTGCCCAAGTTCGCAGTTCCCAAGACCTGCGGGCAAGGTTATTTCGTGGACCCCGAGGGGAACACGTTTGGCATTTTTGAAGTCGATGCCAACGCCGGCAACTAGGTGTTCGAAGACGATCCCGAGTGGGCGGCTATTCGGCCGCCCGAGATTACTCGCGTGGTCAATATTCGTGTGTCACCATCGGCTTTGCACATCTCCCGCAAGTGGTATCCTGACCCCTGATGCCGCCGTCGAAGTCTCACCCCCGTCCCGCTCCATTCACTCCAGACGATCGCCAGCGCGAAGCCATCGAACATGTCCAAGGACCTATGCTGGTGGTCGCAGGCGCTGGCACTGGCAAGACCTCGGTCTTAACTCACCGCATCGAGCGCCTGGTCTGTGAAGGCCACGCCCAACCGCACGAAATTCTCGCGCTGACCTATACCGTTAATGCCGCCCGCGAGATGCGCGACCGCGTGGGCAAGTTGATTGCCAGCAGGGAAGTACACTCCGCCACCTTCCACGACTATTGCCTCGACCTGCTGAAGCGCGTCCACAAGGATTTCGGCGTCCTCGACGACAAGGATCTCTGGATCTACCTGCGCCGCCGCATCCGTGAACTGCGTCTTGAGTACTACGTCCGTGCCGCTAATGTTCCCCAGTTCCTGAACGACCTGCTGGAGTTTGTCAGCCGCTGCCACGACGAACTGGTCACGCCCGCCAAGTACGCCGAGTACGTCGAGCGCCTGGAGCGCAAAGAGGTTCCCATCCCGCGCGTCGTGAAGTCGAAGGTTGTCCTCGAGGACGAAGAGGTCCTGGGCCGCTGCCGCGAGATCGCCCGCGTGTTCACCACCCTGGAGCGCTGGCTGCAAGAAGAGAATCTTGGCACCTTCAGCCACATGATCACGCGCGCCCATGCCTTGGTGCACGGTGACCAGTCTGTTCTCGCCGAGGTGCGTGCTCGCGCCCGCTTCATACTGGCTGATGAATTTCAGGACGCCAACTTCGCTCAGATTCAAATTCTCGCCCGCCTCGCGGGGCCCGGCGGAAACATCTTCGCCGTCGGCGATCCCGACCAGGCCATATACCGCTTTCGTGGTGCATCGAGTGCCGCATTCGAACTTTTCGATCGTCATTTCCCCAACGCCCAACGCGTCGTCCTGGAGAAGAATCGCCGTTCCACGACGCCGATTCTGCGCAGCGCTTTTGCCCTGATCGACAAGAATCCTCCGCTATTCGCGAAGCATTCCGACGGCAGACTTGCCTACCGCCGTACGCCGCTCCAGTCCGCCCGCGAAGAGGATGCGCTGAAGGCAGGCACGCAGCTTCCTAGTCCTCCGGTTGCAGTCGTCGTTCTCACTACCAAAGACGCCGAGGGCCCCGACTTGGTCGCCGTTCTCCGTGACCATCAGAAAAAATCGAAATGCAAGTGGTCCGACTTCGGTATCCTCTACCGCTCGCACTATCAGCGCGAAGACGTCGTGCAGGAGCTGGCTGCAGCCGGGATTCCGTTCGTCATCGAGAGCATGGACATCTCTGACACTCCCGAGGCTCGCGACCTGTTCGCCTGCCTGAATGCGGTCGTTTCCGCCGGCGATGACGTCAGCTTGTTTCGTGTGGCCGCTCTGCCGTGCTTTCAAGTGGATCCCGAACAGCTTCGCAACGTCATGCGGTCCATCGCCCGCGACCGTCGCGACGGCCAGGTCGTCCCCCTCGCTTCCGCTCTCGACCGGGTGAAGGGCGGCGCCGACGTCCTGGCGGCCGTGCAGCGAACTCGGGAAGAGATTTGCCGCAGGGCAGCGAAAGCTCGCGCCGCCCTCGACGTCATGGTCAAGCAGTTTTCGCTCGATGCCTCCTCGCCCATTCTTCAGGCGGCCCTACAGTTCGTGACGAACTGGGAAACAAAGAAGGTCAACAGGACCACCGAAGTGGAAGAACTAGTCGATTATCTCGGCCTATTCCGCGAAGCCGGTGGCGTGATTCCGATGGAAGCCAGCGAGACTGAGAACGTTGTCCGCCTGATGACCGCACACGGCGTCAAGGGCCTGGAGTTCCCCCACGTCTTCATCCTCCGTGCGAATCCCCCCGCGTTCCCCGCTTCGTACAAAGAGACTCTGGTCGCATTCCCCCGGGAACTACGGGACCAGGATTCCATCTCCGAGGCCGATGACAAGATTCTTCACGAACAGGAAGAGCGTCGCCTGTTCTACGTGGCGATGACCCGCGCTCGCGACACTTTGCACATCTACGCGAAACAGGGAACGGGCAAGGTCAACAAGAATCCCTCCGGATACATGCGGGACTTGATCGAGGACAAGGCTCTCTCCCGTTGGCTGAGCGCAATCCCGGCGGGCGGGACCCAGCAAACGCTCGATATCTTCGGCGAGGCCGCGGTCGCATATCCAGCTGAGTCGCAGACGAATGTGTGGTTTGAACTGCCCGTCCTCACAGGTTTGCATACCCGGCTGAGCGCGTCGGCGGTCGACACCTATGAGCGCTGCGGATTGCAGTTCAAGCTCGACCGCGACTGGCGCTTGTCCGACAAGCCGGCTGCTGCCATGCAGTATGGCGCTTCGATCCATCGCGTGCTGAAGACCTATTTCGATTCTGTCAACCTGGGCCGGACCAAGACCGACGACGAACTGATTGACCTCTTCAAGCTCGACCTGGCTGATGCCAAGATTCAGGAGGCTTACCAGCACGAGCTCTACGAGAAGCAAGGCGTTGAACAACTGCGTGACTTCCTCGCGGCAGCCCGGACTCTTCCTTGGCCACAAGTTCTTCATACCGAGCAGTCCTTTGAGATTCGCGTCGGTGAGACCGCGGTGGTCGGCCGCATCGATCGCATCGACCGCCGCCCCGACGGCTGCGTCGTCATCGTCGACTACAAAACCGGCAAGGCCCGCGATCAGGAAGACGCCGACGAGAGCCTGCAGTTGTCCCTCTACGCGATCGCCGCGCGGGAGAAATGGGGATTCACCATCGGCGCGTTGATTTTTTACAATGTGGAAGAGAACGTCCCGGTCATCACCACGCGGACGGACGCCCAGCTAATCGCCGCGCGCGGCCGTGTGCAGGCTGCGGCCCAGGGAATCGCCGACGGCCTGTTCAAAGCGAAGACCGGGATTCACTGCAATTTCTGCGCCTACCGGAGTCTGTGTCCTGAGAAGGAGAAGCGGATTCCGCATCCCGTGGAGAGCGCCACCAAGCGCCCCAACTAGCCGAACCATTCGAGCCAGCAAAAACTTAGGGGACGCTCTTGAGCGTCCCCTTTTTACTTATACTGAACTTTCTTAATGCTTCTTTTTCTTCTTTGCCTTTTTCTTGGTTGCCATTGTTCCTATTCTCCCTTCCATTTTTCATGGAAAATGTCGCAGTGGTCTTTTACTGCAACTAGTTGATGTATAGAGTTAATGAAAAATGAAGTCAAGAAAAAAATGATGATCGATCGGCGCGGGTGGTGACACCAAAGTCACGCTGAGAGAACTTCGGAAGCAAAAGTCAACAGAAATTTTGCAGAGCGCGTCGAGTTGTGCGTGATTTTCATCCCGCGATGACGTGGCATAGTGCGTTCTCTGGCCAAGCGTCGGCAACAATCGCGCTTCCCAGCGCATGGCGAACAACCGGTCGCGTCGTCTCTGCGTGCGACCCAATCTCCCGCTCCAGCATCTATAATGAAGGCGCGAAATCTTCGCGGGAGCTTGATTCATGGCCTCTTTTGACGATGTTGTCATCATCTCCGGCTGCCGCACCGCCGTTGGGAAATTTCAAGGCAGCCTCTCCGAGCTCTCTGCTCCCCAACTCGGCGCCATCGTGGTTCGCGAAGCAGTCAAGCGCGCCGGCATCGATCCGGCACAGGTCGATGAATGCATCATGGGCAATGTCGTCTCGGCCGGACTCGGACAGAATCCCGCGCGACAGGCCGCAATCTTCGGTGGACTCTCTCCCGCGACAGGTGCCATGACAATCAACAAGGTTTGCGGTTCCGGATTGAAATCCGTCGCTCTCGCAGCGCAAGCGGTGCAGACCGGAAACAGCTCCATCGTCGTCGCCGGCGGCATGGAATCGATGACCAACACTCCCTATCTGCTGCCCCAAGCGCGCAAGGGATATCGCCTCGGCAACGCCCAGATTGTCGACTCCATGGTGCACGACGGACTTTGGGACATTTACAACGACTACCACATGGGCATCACCGGCGAGAACGTCGCCGAGAAATATGGCATCACGCGCGAAGAACAGGATCAGTTCGCGCTGAACTCGCACCGCAAGGCGCTCGCCGCGATCAAGGAGTGCCGCTTCAAGTCGCAGATCGTTCCCGTCGAGATTCCGGCCAAGAAGAAGGGCGCGCCTCCCACAATTTTCGACCAGGACGAGAGCCCCCGCGAAGACACGACCATCGAAGTGTTGCGCGCCCTCAAGCCCGCTTTCAAGAAAGACGGCACAGTCACCGCTGGCAACGCTCCCGGCGTCAACGACGGCGCCGCCGCCCTCGTCGTCACCAGCGCCAAGCGCGCCGCGGAACTCGGCGCAAAGCCCATGGTTCGCATCGTCGCGCAAGCCACCAGCGGCGTCGAACCCAAATGGGTCATGATGGCCCCCGTAGGCGCCGTTCGCACCATCTGGGAGAAGACTGGTTGGAAGAATGAAGCCGTCGACCTCTACGAACTCAACGAGGCGTTCTCGGTGCAGGCGCTGGGCGTGATGCGCGAGTTGGGACTGAATCCCGACAAGGTCAACGTCAACGGCGGCGCGGTCGCCATCGGCCACCCGATCGGTGCCAGCGGCGCTCGCGTGTTGGTCACGCTCATCTACGAAATGATCCGCCGCGACGTGAAACGCGGCATCGCCGCCCTCTGTCTCGGCGGCGGCAATGCAGTAGCCATGGCGCTCGAGCGCTAGGAACCTCGTGTGCTGACGGCCGCCTCGGCCGTCAGGGTGTGAGTGAACCCCTGAACCCGCATCTAAACAGTCCTGGGATCGGCCGAAAGAGGTATCCGTGCGGAACTGTCTTACTGTCCTCTTCTTGCTGACTAGTTCTCCGCTGTTTGCCCAAAGCCGTTTCAACGGAACTTGGGAGATGAAGATGGACACGCTCCAGTTCTCCGGTCCGCCCGAAGAATATCTGCTCGACAAAGACACCTACCGCTGCGAGAGCTGCGTCCCGAAGGTCGACGTGCAAACCGACGGCACCGATCACAAGGTGACCGGGCATCCCTACGACACACTTGCCGTGCGAATCCTGGATAACCGTTCCATCAAGTTCACGATGAAGAAAGACGGCAAGACTACGTTCGAGTGCGTGGAAACGGTGTCGGCGGACGATCGAACCATGACGGAGGATTTTACAAACACGGCGGAAGCAGAAGCCGTCACCGGAAAAGCCGGATTCACCCGAATCGCAAATGGTCCTGCTGGTTCGCATGCGCTCTCGGGCAAGTGGAGCATGCGGACGGTCAAGAATGCTACAAGCGCAGGGACCATCACTACCTACCAGACTACCGCCGACGGAATGAAGATCTCTGACGGCAGCGAGAGCTACGAAGTGAAGTTTGATGGAAAAGACTATCCCGTAGACAAAGACACGCACTCCACCGTCTCACTGAAGCTCCTGGATGAGTACACCATTGAGGAAACGGGTAAGCAAGCCGAAAGGGTCATCACAGTTGCACGCATGACCGTATCCCGAGACGGCAAGTCTATGCGAGTTGAATCCTCAGATAAGCAACGTGGTAGCACGATGACGTACACCGCCGAGAGGCATCGGTAGGTCCTTACATCGACGCCGATGAAATCGGTAGCGTCACCGTGAACACCGCTCCCCCTTCGGGAGAATTCGCCGCTTCCACGCTGCCGCTGTGCTCCTTCATCACCGATTTGCAGATGCTCAGCCCCAAGCCCGTCCCACGCCCCGGCCGCTTCGTCGTATAAAACGGATCGAAGATGCTTGCCAGGTTTTCCTTCGCTATGCCGGGCCCGTCGTCGTGAAAGCTCACCCACACCGAGTTGTCCCCTCGGCCCAACCGGATACGCAGCGTCCCTTTATCCCGCGCCTCGCGGATTGCCTGCTCCGCGTTCACAATCAGGTTCAGAAACACCTGCATCAACTGGTGCGGATCCCCCAGCGCATACGGCACCCCAGCCTCTTTGAGAAAATCCACCGTAATGCCGTTCTTGCGCAACGAGTAGGCATGCAGGTTCAACGTGCGCTCTACGACCTCCACCAGGCTGATCCTGCTCTTGCCCGGAGCCGGTGGCCGCGAGAAATAAGTCAGGTTCTGGACGATCTCCGCCGCCTTGCGCGCCTGCTGTTGCAGCATCCCAAGCTGTTTGCGCGATCCTTCATTGCTCTCGGTATCCTGCAGCAGTTCGCTCACGCCCATGATGGTGGTCAACGGATTGTTGAGTTCGTGCGCAACGCCACCGATCATCGCTCCCATCGCCGCCAGGCGCTCGCTCTGCACCACCTGCTGTTCGAGCTTTCGTTCCACAGTAATATCGCGCACCGAAATAATCACGCCGCTGATTTTCGCATCTGCATCGACAAGCTGGCTTCCCGCCGCGCGCATCGTCCGCCAGTTTCCATCGCGGTGTCGTGCTCCGTATTCCGCTGACGCGAAAACTTCTTTGCCGGAAACGACGTCGTGGTAAAGAGCAGCGAGTTCCGGCGAATGGTCGTCCAGTTCCGAGATTTTCTTCCCCAGCATGTTTTGCGGCTCGTACCCCAGAAGATCGCGAGCCCGCGAACTGACGAACGTATACCGTTCCTCGAGATCGACCACCAGGATCAGATCCGGAAAACTTTCCAGCAGCCGCGCCCGGAACTCCTCCTGCTGCGCCAGTTGTCGCTCCATCTTCCGCCGTTCGGTGATGTCGACCAGCGTCCCCTGGTAGCGCACGATGTTTCCCGACGCGTCCCAAACCGCGCGCGAAGAGTCGAGAAAGATCGCCGCGGTTCCATCCTTGCGCCGGAGTTTAACCTCGCGCGTGCGCACTCCTCCGCGGTCGGCCACCGCCCGCCCCAGCACCGGTTGCCCCGCGTCGAAGTTCAAAGACTCCGGTTCCACCGCCAGAAGATCCCGCTTCTCGGTGTATCCCAGCATGTTCACCAGCGCCGGATTCGCGTCCAGCAGGTGTCCCTCGGGCGTGCTGAAGTACACGCCTTCCTGCAAGGTTTCGAACAATTCGGTGAAGCGCATCTCCTTCTCGCGCTGCTCGGTCACGTCGCGACCCAGCATGCTCGCGCCCACCACCTCATCACCTTTGACAATGGCATTCAATGCGCATTCAAAATAGAACGGTCGTGAACTATTTTTCAGGCGGATTCGCACCGTTCCCGCCCACCGCTTCTTCTCCAGAAAGCGTCCCAGGCCGCGCTCTACCTCTTCCCGGGTGGGCTCCTCAATCAGCTCGTAGATCTTGTACCCCACCAGCTCCGAATAAGTCAGTCCGGTCAACTCCGCGATGCGCTTGTTGACCGTCCGCAACGTGCCGTCGAGCGATACCGCGCACGCCGGATCATCAAAGGAGTCGATCAACTCCTTGAAGTTCCGCTGCGAGCGCATGATGACCTGGCTGAGTTGGTCCAGTTGCTCCTCCGAAGGCGCTGCCCCCACATGCTCCTGCAGTCCGTGCAGTAGCCCTTTGAGTTCGCTGACTTCCCGCCGTCTCCCGTAGGCGTACACCGCGAATAGGATCGAAAGAACCAGCACGCCAATCGGAATGGCTCGGAGTTGATACGGGATATTCTCTAGCCGCTCCCACAGCAGCCCCGCCAGCGCAACCGACAGCAGGACCATGAACAGCAAGGCCCACCGCCATAATTGAGATTCTTCTCGTTCGAGATGGCCCGGAGGGCGAGGAGTGCGCGAGGTGTTAGCGGGGTCCAGGCTCATGAGGGAAGACTGCCGATCCTAAAAAAACCATCCTAATTCTATACTCTCCAGAGAAAACCACGGATTTGTTCGCCCTTTTGTTCGCAAAATGGAAACTCGTGGACAAAAGCGCAGGATGGGGATGTGCAATTCAGGGCAGGGGAAACGATGGGGAAGGGAACGTCGGAGCAGGGCCAAGCCGGAGCGTCGGACAGACGGGCACGATAGGTAAGCGCTCGACTTTGAAGTCGGAGCAGGGAGCTAACGGCAAGGGCCCGACTTCAGTCGGGCGGTCAAGCAACACAGAATTCGCCGGCTTCCGTGGCTGAGGTCTGCTTGTGCGGGGCACGTTTTCCACAGCCATCTGGTGACATCCGTCACAGCCAACCCTACCCCCGAATCCGTAATGTAGGTACCTGGGCACCTCAGGACTACGTGTACCCGAGTGCCCCGTTTCTCGCGTTCTGTGCGAGAAGCGGGGATTTTGACGTCGCACTCTATAAAACTTTCAGCGCCGCAGTCTACGGCATCGATGCCAAAATCATCCGAGTCGAGGTCGACTGCTCCGACATCAAGTGCGACCAAGACCACTTCCACACCATCGGCCTGCCCGACGCCGCCGTGCGCGAGAGCCGGCGACCGCGCCGCGCTGAAAAACTGAGGCTACGACATTCCTCCCACGCACATCCCCATCAACCTCGCCCCGGCCGACATCAAGAGAAAACGCCGGGTTCGATCTGCCCATGGCCCTCGGCATCGTCGGCGCTTACGGTGGTCTCAGCAAGAAGGAAGTATCCGACTGCTTCTTCGTCGGAGAACTTTCCCTCGACGGCGGTATTCGCGGCGTTCGTGGCGCTCTGCCGATTGCCATCGAGGCCCGGGGACGAAAAATCTCTCGCCTGGTCGTCCCCCGAAGCCAACGCGAAGGAATCCGCCATGGTCGTAGGCGTCGACGTCTACCCCGTGCGCTCACTCCTCGACGTGATTCACTTCGTGAACTCCGGCAACGGCATCGCCCCCGGCAAAGCTGACGGCGATCGCTCTTCGTCGATTTCAAAGACGTGCGCGGACAGCAGACCGCCAAGCGCGCGATCGCCTGCGCCGGAGGCCACAACATCCTCATGATCGGCCCGCCCGGTTCCGGCAAGACGATGCTGGCCAAGCGCATGCCCACAATCCCGCCGCCGTTCACTTTCGAGCAAGCGCTGGAGACGACCAAGATCCACAGCGTCGCCGGAGTGCCCGACCAGGGTACAGGCCTGGTCGCGTCCCCACCGCTCACCGCAGCACACGATTGGTGACGCCGGCCTGATCGGCGGCGGCGTGATCCCGGGTCCCGGCGAAGTCTCTCGCGCCCACAACGGCCTGCTGCTTCTTGTCGAACTCCGCAACGTTCTCGAACGCATCCTCAAAGTTGCCCGCACCGTCGCAGACTTGGAAGACTCCTCCAATCTCGAGCCCAAACACATCGCGGAAGCCATCCAATACCGCAGCCTCGACCGCACGTACTGGGCGTGAGCTAAAGGGGAGAGAATGGGGACGGGCTCGATGTTCAGCAGCGGTGCTAACCAGCCCAGCGTTGTCGCTGTTCTGCATCCGCTCGGGCAGGTTGTTCTGATGCGGCCAGCTTTTTCATTTCGGCGGCAGTGGTCCACGCCAGACTCGTCGCCGGTATGCGATAGATTTCGATCGGCAGAGTCTCGAGATAGTTTGCGAGGGGCCGGAACGTGCCTCTCCCGCCATAGTCGTGCCAGAACACATAACCGCGGCGCGAAATCATCACCGCCATCTTTTTGGTGTCGTTCCGTACGAACTTTTCTTTGTGTGCGCCGTCGATGAAGCCCAGATCGATGCTATCCCGGAACGGTTCCGGATCGAAGGTCATCGAATCGCAGTAGATCTGCCGGTAGCGTTCGCTAAGCCCCGCGCGCTTCAGATAACCTTCGGGACGGCGATCCTGCACCAGGCAAATATCAGTGGGCAGATAGTCTGGCAAGTTGCGGGTGTCGGGTGGGAGATCAAGCGTGTAAACCGCGCATTCGGGCGACGAGTTCAGGATGAAAACTGCAGTCGTTCTTCCATTGTAGGTGCCAATCTCAAAAATACGCTTCGGCCGCAACAACTTGGTGACCGCTGCCAGATTGAGAATCTCCCGGGGATCCGTGCCCCCACCGGTCTGGAAGCGCAATGGGATGGTCAATGTATCGACGTCCGTTGGAGTCAGCTCCGGAATCGGGCTTTTCGCAGGCAGCCCGTTCCCTATGATTTCATCGTACTTTTTAAGACAGAAGGACAAATAGCTGCGCAGCAGTGACGGATTTCGAGTGGTTAGACGAATGGAACAGAGATTCAACGCCTTCGCAGCGTCTGCAGCTTGCCGGAAATACTGAACTACACTCATGCCATTGGTCCGAG
>DATDGW010000680.1:0-9889 GCA_036521895.1 Candidatus Sulfotelmatobacter sp.
GGAAAGCCTTGCGCCCAGGATCTGGCCGGAAAGAACATTCCGAGGAGGAACAGCGCGATGAAGAACTTGAGTGGCCAAGCGGGCAGCTTAAAGAGGGCGGGCATGTAGCCTCCGCTACGAGGTTGTGCTTCCCGTGGAGCCCCAGGGCCCGAGGGGGAAAGTAGAGGCCGCAGTGGATAAGCCACGACGTCGGATCGCATTTCAGCCGAGCACACAGGCTTTATGGCAGGCGAGAGTACCGTGCCTTCAGCCCCATGTCAAGATAACGCTCGAGGAGCGGTCGGGGTGTGATTTCGATCACGTCATCAGTTGCAAAGCTCTCTCGCAGGCTCGCGGAGATGGGAGGCGCACCCGGAAGCGGCAACAACAAGTGGATTCCACCCTGCGCTGTAGCCCTCCCTTCTTTGTATGAGGCGGCAATTTGACCTGGGACTATAATTGCCGCACCCATGCCCTTGGCCTCTGGCACACGACTCAGTCAGTATGAAATTCTCTCGCCGCTTGGAGCGGGCAGCATGGGCGAGGTGTACCGCGCGCGCGACACCCGGCTGGAGCGTGACGTGGCCATCAAAGTTCTGCCGCCGTTCGTCGCGTCGGAACCGGAGCGGCTGCAGCGCTTCGAGGTAGAAGCGAAAGCCGCGGCAGCGCTGAATCATCCCAACATTCTTGCGGTCTACCAGATGGGAACCTACGCGGGCGTTCCTTATCTGGTGTCGGAACTGCTCGCGGGGGTGACGCTGGCAGAGGCTGTGAGGCGTGGGCCACTGCCGGTGCGCAAAGCGATCGCTTACGGAGTGCAGATTGCGCGCGGCCTGGCGGCAGCCCACGAAAAAGGAATCGTCCACCGCGACCTGAAGCCCGACAACCTGTTTGTCACCAAAGACGGGAGAGTCAAGATTCTGGACTTCGGGCTTGCCAAGGTGATGCAGCCCAAGGAATCTCTGACGAACATGGCGCTGACGCTCACCATCCCGGGCGTAGCCATGGGAACGGTGGGCTACATGTCTCCGGAGCAGGTGCGAGGACTGGCGACCGATCACCGCACCGATATATTCGCGTTCGGCGCGATCCTGTACGAGATGGTGATGGGGAAGTCGACGTTCGGGAGACCTACATCGGCCGATACGATGAGCGCGATCCTAAACGAAGAGCCCACGCCGATCTCTGAGCTTGCACCTGAGACGCCGGTGGGATTGCAGAGAGTGGTGCTGCGCTGTCTGGAGAAGAACGCGGAGCAACGGTTTCAGTCGGCATCGGATCTGGCCTTCGCTTTGGAGGCATTGTCGGATACCGGGGTCGCACCACCGTCGGGCGCAGATGCGATCAGGCCTACGGTCAAGAAAGACGGCGCGAGAGAGCCGGAAACTGATCGTTTCAGGACCGCACTCGTGGTGGCGGCGTTGGCGATTGTTGCTGTGGCCGTCCTCGCTTATTTTTGGATGCAGCCCGCTGCCGCTCCCAAAGTATCGAACTACGTTCAACTGTCTCATGACGGCCAGCCAAAGTCGCTGATTGGGACCGACGGATCACGACTCTACCTGGGCGTGGGCGTTGGAAGTTCGGGAAGCTTCGCGTTCCATGGGCTCGCAGAGATGTCGGTGACGGGTGGCGATCCGAGGCGGATGTCGATTATGCCTTCCGCCGACATGGTTCCCGTAGATCTGTCGCCGAGCGGTGCGGAGCTTCTCGTAGTGGACGGGCGGGGCGCACCTCCCCGAGGTCCGCTCTGGAGTCTGCCGGCGCTGAGCGGTTCTCCACGCCGGCTCGGGGATGCGTCGGGAGAGACTGCCGCGTGGTCACCCGATGGCAACCTGCTGGCCTACAGCAATCTGAGCGATCTGTTCGTGGCCCAGGCGGATGGAACGGAAGCGCGAAAATTGCTCGCTGTGAAGGGCGACATCAAGAACATAACATGGTCGCCGGACGGCGGCCACTTGCGATTCGATACAACGGAGAGCGCCGGAACCATTGGCCAGCAACTCACCTGGGAAGTCTCCGCGACGGGAACGGATTTGCATCGCTTCCTTGGCGGGTGGCACGATCCGCCGGATGAGTGTTGCGGCAAGTGGACTGCCGACGGAAGGTACTTCGTATTCCAATCGCAGAACCAGATCTGGGCTCTCCCCGAGAAGAGCGGCGTTCTGCACTCTGAAGCGAAGCCGATTGCGTTGACGTCGAGCCCGCTGTCGCTGTCGTACCCCCTGCCGAGCAAAGACGGCAAGAAGCTGTTTATGATCGGGCAGACGTACCGCGGCGAGTTGATGCGGTACGACGCTAAGTCGGGGCAGTTCGCGTCGTTTCTCGGTGGAGTTTCGGCGGAGTATGTTGCCTTCTCAAAGGATGGGCAGTGGGTGACCTACGTGGCCTACCGTGAGGGCTCGCTGTGGCGAAGCAAGCCGGATGGAAGCGAGCGGCTGCAACTCACATATCCACCCATGTATCCGGTGCTGCCGCGCTGGTCTCCCGACGGCAAGAAAATCCTCTTCTTCGAGTTCGCGTTGAGTGCGACGAAGCCGGCAAGAATCTATGAGGTTTCAGTGGATGGCGGAAGCCCGAGGCTGCTGATGCCGGATGATCCGCGGCAACAACTGGACCCGAACTGGTCGCCAGATGCCACCAAAATCGTGTTCAGCAATGAATCGAACGATCCTTCGTCGGCGATTCACATTCTGGACGTGGCCAGCCACAAGGTCACCGACCTGCCCAACTCGCAGGGGCTGTACTCGCCGCGATGGTCGCCGGACGGCCGTTACATTTCCGCCTTCTCGGCGGACTCGATGCGATTGCTGCTGTTTGACTCGCAGACACAGAAATGGACCGAGCTAGCCAACGGATCGTTGGGTTGGCTGAACTGGTCGCACGATGGACGGTACGTGTATGTACTGGATTACCGCGGCAAGGATGCGGTGGTTCGGATTCGAGTCAGCGACCACAAGATGGAACAAGTGGTTGATCTGAAGAGTCTTGCAACCACCGGGCGCTACGGCGCTTGCCTGTCTCTTGCGCCCGACGATTCACCGCTCTTGCTCCGCAATACAGGGACCCAGGATGTGTACGCGGTGGACTGGGAAGCGCCCTAAGGAAATCGCAATACCCTCGCGAATCATTCACTCATTTTCATTCTGTCATTTTCTTATTCGACCATTCTCATTCGATCATTCTTCTTCGGTGATGGGGATCGACGATTTCGACTCCGGTGGGCTGGAGGGGCGATCAAGCCGCTGCACCTTGTGCTCTAGAAGATCGTTGAGTTCATGGACCAGTTTGGTGAAGCTCTCGCGATTTTCCTCTTTGGCGATCTGCTCGCAGAGGAATTGCATACGCTCTCGTTCGTCAGGGGTCATCGAAACCTCAGGGCAGCCGCATAGCGGCGAGATTTGATTCCAGGGGGGCGCATGAGAGGGTGAGTAGGCCGGCGGAATTTCGCCACCGCCCTTTCGCAGAACCGAGCGTGAGACTCTCGCCTCACTCGGCTCCCATCAGGCAAACCTGCCGATCCTACGGCTTGTCTGTCGCACGCATCGAGGTCCTCCTGTTTCCAGTTGCTTCGGTCATGCCACCGCCTGATCCGACCCCTTCGCTCCAGCCCCATTACGAGCCTTCATCGCTCCTACGACTCGCTCCGCCCCAGTGCTCGGCATCGGTACGCTCGCCTCGCGGTTGTGGCCGCTTGGGCTTCTCCCTTCGCATCAGAACGACTGGTTCCTGCAGTTCCGCGCAACAGCCTGCATCCGCTTCACGCCCCTTCTACGCCGGTCGCCGTCCGCTCCGTCATCAGGCACCCTGCGGACTTGTCCCAGATGGGATCTACGCACCTGGTTTCGAGGACACTTATCTTCTTAACGACGCGTCTTCGAAGGGTTTACTTTCGTTCGTCTGCCGGATGCTCACCTGCACGAGTTTGTTCTCGCGCTTTTCCTCCAACGCTCACCACCACGGCTCTTTACCGCAGCAGCTTGGGTCGGTTTGGGGATCTGCTCCTGAAAGCCGATCCCGAGGGGCCTGCCCTCATCTCTTGCGCAGCTTGTCATCCACACGGCTATTTAGTTCATGGTGAACTCCTTATCCGTGTGCTTCTGCAGCACACTAAACCCCAGAAACTCTGAAAAGTTGCCCCGCTCCGTTGCCACCCGGTGGAGGAGCGGAATCATCGGTGGTACAGAAGTTCGTTGCTTGAGTTCGCGATCGCAATCTTAGGAAGGAGGTATGGCGCGCCGCTCTTGAGCAGGCTTGCGGTCGAGCAGTTGACTTACGGCAAGGCTTCTGAGGCGCTCAATTTTCTCGTGGATCGCGCCCAGCAATTCCTGCAGGATGGCTTCGAGTTCCTGGTTTGAGGCCTCGGTGACCTGGGCGCAGAGGGATCGAATTCGGTCGTCGAGGCGGCGCGGGTGCATGGTCAGGAAGTAGGCGCGTCGACCGTTGGCGCGCTGTATCGTGCCTGAGTTCGCCGGAGCGTTCGATACCCTACATGCTGTAGACCACGCGATATTCCGGGTTGGAACGCAGTGGGGTGCGCGAAGGTTCTAACTGAAGTTAAAGGCCCATGTGCCACGAAGGCCTAGGGCTATAGGGTATTTCCTTTAGATGAGAGAAATCGGCCCACCGGTTTCGCGACTTCGGTTACGTACCGAACCGCTCGGCGGCGCGAGCTCTTGCCTTGGCGGCTTCTTCCTCGCGATTTTTGGGCGGGGCGGTGGTTTCGAGGGAGCGCAGAAGGCGCATTGAAACTGCGGCGACTTCGTCGACTGCAGCGAGGAACGAGTCCTCGTTCGACTTGGACGGTTTGTTGAACCCGGTGATTTTTCGGACGAACTGCAGCGAGGCGGCGCGCACTTCCTCGTCGGTGACCGGCGGATCGAAGTTGAAGAGAGTTTTGATGTTTCTGCACATGGAGTGACACCTCGGTTATCTTCAGTTCCCCTTATCGGGCAGTTAAGCTTATTTTCGCCCAAGTGGACCGGTCCGTGGAATCCCCACGAGAAGCGAATCATTCTGCACCAGTCTGAATTTCTTGGGTAGGAGGACGAGTTAAACCGCATGGCCGATTTGACTAAGATCCGAAGCCTGTACGCCAGGAATCTCTACCTCCAAGCCTTCCGCGAATCTGCGGATCACTGGGTTGCGGATGCTCGGGTGGAAGAACGCCCGATTGAAGAATTGCTGCTAGGTAGCAGACTGGCTGCGAGATTGGGCGGTCCACGTGTTTCACGGTGGCTCATCCGAAACGCCATCGAACGCGATCCTGAAAACAGGTGGGTCCGCTTTGCGGCCTTACTCTTGCAATCCCCGAAGAGGCGATTGCTGGACGATCTCCGGAAGTTTGAGGACGCCCCGGATTTGGGCGGGGATGACCCGAAGCTTCGAGCTCGGTGGTTTGCCGCTCACGCCATGATGTGGGGGAGCCTGCGTGACTTTGAGCGGGCGCACGCCTGCCTTCAAAGTGGGGAGGCGCTCAACATCGCGGACAGCTGGTTCTTGAGCTGCAAGTCTGAAGTGCTAGCGATGGAAGACCGGTGGGAAGACGCTCTCGCTGCTGCGGAGCAGGCCTGGGCGCTTGACCCTGGTTCACCCGCCGCCACGAGGAGTCTCGGCCACAGCCTGCTCAACCTTGGAAGAGCCGGCGAAGCGGCGGAGCGCCTGACGACGATGGCTTTCCCAGGGGAATCGTATGAACTGGCGCTCTACGCGTGCTGGCACCAGTGCACATGGGCAGAGACTTTGGCAGGCAATGAGCGCCGAGTTGCGCTGGAAACGGCCTGCGAACTCACCGACAAACTGCCAGAGTTGGCTCCTCTCGCGGATCGGGAGGCAGACGCGGTGGTTGCCCGCATGAAGTTGGAAGTGGCCGCGCTGATGGATGACCACGTTGAGATGGCGAAATGGGCAAAGAATGCGCGGCTGCCGTTTTACCGCGCTGTGCTCGACAATCTTCGCAAGAATCCCAGCGGCCAGCGTATTCGGCTCGCGCATCGCCGCGTGCGACAGAAGTATCAGGAATGCCTCCCTTCCAGCGTCGCGTCTTCGCTCAGCGTATATGGGAAGGAACTCGATCCGCGGGAGATGGCTTCGGACGTCACTTTTGGCGGAACACAATATTGGTCGGCAACGGAATGGCTGGAGAAGCGTGGCTTTACGGTGCGTATGTTCTGCGCTACACCCGCGGTTACGGCGGCTTTGGTGAAGGCGGGATTTTCGTTCGTTCTGGGTATTGAGACCGATGACTTTGCCCACGCCGTGAATGTCGTCGGGTTGGACGAAGCTGCCGGCACGGTTCTGCTGCACGATCCATCCACGTTTCACACTCGCGAATATCTGTTGAGCAGCCTGGGTAAACAGGAGGCTCCCATTGGACCGAAAGCCATGGCCGTGGTACCGCCGGAACACGCTGCGGCGCTCGACCAGTTGCTGCCGCGCGGGGACGTGGAAGCCATGACGGCGCTGATGTTGCATCAGAAAGCGCGCATGCGAGTGGGGGTGGAGGCGGCGCGTGAGGTCGTCGAGGATCTGACCAGGAAACAGCCGGATCATCCACTCACTCGCTACCTAGAGGCGATCCAAGCACGGGAAGAAGGCCATACTCGCCAGGCTCTGAGCGAACTTCAGGCGTTGCTGCGGGAATATCCGAGTTCAGCCATGGTCCGGCTGACCCTATTATCGACATGCAGGGCGTTGGGAAACAGTGCGTTGATACGGGAAGTGCTGGCTGAAGTTGTGGACGCGGGCACACTGCCTGGAGTTCAAGTGCAGCAAGAGTGGAGGCATCCTCCGAACACCTATGTCTGTCAGTGGGCCGATCTGCTGAGGACGTGTGCGCCCACACGCCCTCGCGCCCGGCATCTTTTGAATGGAGTACTGCGCCGGCAATTCAATGCAGCGCAGGCATGGCACGTCCTCGGAGATCTTTTCTGGCAGGAAGACAATCTTCGCGGAAGGCTCCTTTGTTTTCGGCTGGCGTCGTGTCTCGCCAGCAATAACGAGCATTACGCCCGATCGTATTGCGACACACTGATGAAAATGGGTCAGCCGGAGGAAGGCTTGGCCTGGCTTGAGAAACGTGCGCGCAAGTATGGCGCAGCGGCCCTGGGCACGTGGCCGTGGGCAACATGGGCTTCCGCTCTCGAGTATTGGGGTCAGCCCGACAAGGCAATCAATGTTTGCCGGGAAGCGCTGCGACTGCATCCGAAGTCGCCGGAGTTGTGGAGTTTTTCGGCCTGCTTCCTTGCCCGAATGGGTGAATGGAATGAAGCGAACGACAGTTTGGCCGCGCTGAAGGCTCTCGGAAATTCGGCTCTTCACGAAGAGGCCGCAACGATTGTCGGCCGCATGAGTGGCGACCTCAGTGAGACGATTCGGCACTGCGAGCAGTGGATCCGGTGCGCGCCTCATTCACTCCCGGCGCGGGAGTCCCTCCTGGATTTGATGGCAAAGAGAGATGGCACGAGAGCGGCGATGCAACTGGCAGCACGGTGGTCGGCCGCCAATCGAGGGCATGACGACCTGGAGAGGATATACGCGGCTCGGCTGGATGCGGGAGCCGCTCCGCGATGGAAGAAGGATCTGCTGCTGGCGCGTCGCGTGAAGCGCAATCGCGAGGACAGTTGGGCTTGGCGCGAACTCGGGTTCCGCAGGATGGGTGACTACGAACGGGCGAGTGCGACCCGGCGACGACGTCTGTCACCTCGGGTAGAGGCAATTCTGAAAGAGTGCGATCGAACTGCGCCCGAGCATCCATCTACTCTTCGCGCGCGGGCTCATTGGTGTGAAACGCACCGGGAATGGGGGCAAGCGATTGCCTTGTGGTTCGAATCGATCGATCAAGAGCCAAACAATGTCTACAGCTACCGCCGTGCCTGGATTGGCTCCGCAGCCCTGAAGCCGGAAGAGCGGCAGTCCGTCCTCGAGAAGATCGAAGCAGCTCTGCAAAGTTGCCCGGAGCGGATTCCGTTTGCCAAGGAGGCCGTGTTCCTTGTGGCGCAAAGATTGGGAAACGCAGTGGCGGAGGGAATGGTCATGCGTTTGAGGGAGGTTCGCACTGATGATCCGGATGTAGTGCAAGCAAACGCCGACCTTCTTTCGGAATTGGGCCAGGGCAGGTCCGATGCAGCTCGGGCATTGAAGATTCTGGAGCCCGCGCTGGTACGCTTTCCTTACCATCTGGGGCTGCGATTTTCTGTGATTGCCGCCTGCAGAAAACTGGGGCTCGCAGACAGGGCCGAGGCCGAACTGCGGGAGATCATTCGCCGCTTTCCTGGCGACGTGGCGGCGCACCTTCAATTGGCCCGATTGCTCGACTATCTGGGGAAGCGTGATGAGGCGTCTCAGTTGATGAACGCTGCTGCCGCGCGGAATCCGCTGAGCACGGAGATTTGGGCAACTCGCGCCCACATGCTCGCGAAGAACCGGCAGTTTGTGGAAGCGCGCGCAGTCATCACACGCGGCATGCAGCTTCTACCCGATGCGGTTGGCTGGCGTGCGAAAGCGGCTCGGCTTCTGCTCGAGTGCGGTGACAAGGAAGGAGCCGTGCAAATCGTGCGCGATGGAACGGCGATGTATCCTCGCGGCGCCTATTTGTGGTTCCTTCTCGGGGACGTGCTGAACCGGGCAAGAGAATTTGCCAAGCCGGGAGAAGTCGAGGCTTGTTTGCGGAAGAGCCTGACTCTGCACAGCGCGCTGATGGATGCCGCCGACCTACTCGCAGGCGCTCTCACCGAACAGCGCCGCTATGAAGAAGCCGAGCAAGTCACGACACCATTGTTGACGATCTATCCCGATAACTCTCCAGCGCGAGGACGGCTGGCGTGGATTCGGCGTCAAAAGGGTGAGAAGGCAGAAGCGACCAAGGAGATGGGGTCGATTGTTCGCGACTCGCCGTGGTACCGCTGGGGCTGGGGCGTCTTCATGGATTGGATTTTGCAGGATCAGGCGTGGGAGGTCGGCCGACAGACCCTCCGCGAGATTCCGGCCTCGTTCCGCGGCGATACGAAGTTTCGAAAACAGCGCCTGGCGGTGTTGGAGAAATGTGGCCTGTCCGCGCAGGAGATCGAGTCGGAGTGGCAAGGGCTGCTGGCTGACTTCCCGGAAGATGTCGGTCTGCATCTGCAACGCTATGACTCCCTGCGCGCGCAAGGGAAGTCGGATGAAAGTGCGGCGGTGTTGCGGAAGGTGCAGCCGCTGGAGCCGAACAGTCCTTTTATTCGAGCCCGGCTCGCGGAAGTCTTGCTGAAAGAAAACAAGAAGTCCGAAGCGATGGATGCGATCTCGAGCGTCTGGTTCCAGGAAGTCGAAAACTCTTCATGGCCGGTTGAGTATTCCTGGAAAGCGGCAAAGAGCGCCGGAGTGCAAAAGCAGGTCTACGAGAACGCGTTGCAGTTGTTACGAAAAGGTTCCAAGCCAACGCCGCAGGCCCTGCATTGGATGGCCTCCTATGCTCTTGGTGAAACGAGGCCGGAAAAAGTGCGGGTTCAGCCGATTTGGCACAGTTGGGTTCCGCTAAAAAGCGCGCGGCCAGTGTTGTCGATGCTGAAGATGCTGGATGCACAATCGGCAAATGATGGACAGCGCATCTGGGTCCTGCTGCAGGAACTCTCCGGGCATGGGTATCACAGGAATGTAGTCCGCTACTGGAACGCGCACCGGGCGAGCCTATGGACGAATGTTGATATATGGGGACAGGTCGGGTATTGCATCCTGGGTCTGGGGCGCAAAGGGGAAGCACGCAAGCACTTCTCTGACTGGAAACAGCGGCGAGGCGTGCAGATGTGGATGGTCACAAACTATGTGTGGAGTTGTGCGCGGTGGGGGCGAAGCAGTCGGGAGCATATCCGGACGACGTGTCAAGAGGCCTTAGCGCAGCTTCGCCATGATCACAGTGCGAAGTACTTGGCGCATG
>DATDGW010000681.1:0-36333 GCA_036521895.1 Candidatus Sulfotelmatobacter sp.
TGGCGAAACGCTGCGCCTGGCCTCCGAGGGAAGGCTGGCCGCGGCGGAAATGCGCCTTTTCCATCCGCTGGGATTCATGCTGGCCAGTCCGATCGAATCGCCCGAACAAGGCCTGAGCTACTTCGCGGAGGTCGCTGTAGAAGACAAGTATGACGGGATACGCGCCCAGGCTCATGTAGCGAACGGCGAGGTGAAGCTCTTCTCGCGCACGCGGGACGAAATCACCGAGTCGTTCCCGGAATTACCGGATGCTCTGTCTGAACTGCCACAAACCGCAGTCCTCGATGGAGAAATCGTCGCCTGGGACTATCAGGCCGAACGTGCGCGCCCTTTCAGCGTTTTGCAGCAGCGCCTGGGAAGAAAGAGAGTCAGCGACAACCTGCTGCAGGAAACTCCGGTCGCCTTCCTCGCCTTCGACGTGCTGTACGCAGACGGCGGGCTAGTGATGGACCGTCCGCTGCGCGAGCGCGCGAAAATCCTGGATGAGCTGCTGAGCCAGAGCAATTCTTCTCAAGCAGACATGGGACCACGCAGGAAATCGGGCAAGCCGGGAACCCAAGGCAAGCTATCGTTCGGCAATGAAGAGGAACCTATAACCGCGCACGTAATTCGCGCCCCGGTGTTCCGCGCCTCGTCCACCTCTGAGTTGGAGGATTTTTTTGCCGCAGCGCGGGGGCGCGGCAATGAAGGATTGATGATCAAAGATCTCAACTCCCCCTACACGCCCGGCAGGCGCGGAAAGTCCTGGCTCAAGATGAAGCGCGAACTGGCCACGCTCGACGTAGTCGTGACTGCCGTCGAGTACGGACACGGCAAGCGCGTCGGCGTGCTCAGCGACTACACCTTCGCCGTGTGGGACGGCGACCGTTTGGTGAACATCGGCAAGGCATATTCCGGCCTCACCGACGCCGAGATCGCTGAAATGACTCGATGGTTTCTCGATCACACCCTGGAAGATCAGGGATTCCGGCGCGTGGTCGAGCCCAAGATCGTGCTGGAGGTGGCTTTCAACAACTTGATGAAATCCGACCGCCACGAGAGCGGATACGCACTGCGCTTCCCGAGAATTGTGCGCTTGCGCCCCGACAAGTCGCCTGAAGAAGCAGATACGATCGAACGCGTGCGAGAAATTCCAGTCTCCACTCTCTGACCCGGACTCTCAACGCAGACAACCCGTGGCTTATGGGGCTCGGTAGCGCGCGTTGTTCGCCTGCGTCGCGCCTCCGGCAGTCTTCAATTGCCGCAGTTCCGCTTGCACTCTCTTCCAGTCCTTCGCTTTTCGTTTGGTCGCAATCGGTGCATCCGGATTCTGGTAAAACGCGAGAATATCTTCGCGCAATTGCGACGGTACATGGGTAAAATTGTTGTCCGCCAGATCGTTCAGCAGATGTGCATAAGTCTGATCCGCTAGCACATACTCCCCCGCCCGCGTCTCCACCCCGGTATCGCAGTCTCGATTTGCCAGATGCAACGTTCCGTCCTGAGATTCGCGAAGCAATTTCTGGTAACTGCTCACCGTTTCATCGAGGCTCTTGATAAAAAGATCCTCTTCCTGCTGCGTCGGAACCTTGAAGTCAAGTCCGCTGAAGGGACCTTCCTTCGGAAACAGCTTGAGCACAATCGCGAGAAACTTCGTACCAAAGCCGGGACGCCGGTATCCGTTGCCCCACTCCTTCTCGTAATCTGTCCGCGAAAGGTAATACAGATATTTCTTCTCGGCGGCATCTGGCGTGTCGGCAACAATCTCCTTTCTGCGTGTCAGCAGCGCCACCCGGGTCGTCTCCGGAATGACCTTGCTGACCGCGTGCCGAAAACTTCCGATAGCGAGATCTTCATCATCCACGACATCGTCGAACTTGATGCCGTAAACCTTCGGAAACACGCGCTCCAGCAATCCCTGCGAAATCTCAAACCCAACGAAATCGTGGTAGCGGTCTGAGGTGTAGCGGTTCTTCGCCACCTGGGTCATGTCAAAGCCAAATTCCGCCCGGATGTGCGACTTGGGTGAGTCCGCGTACGTAACCACATCTCCGAACTTCCGCTGCAGCGGCGGAAACTCCATAGCCACAACGTGATTCACCGTGGGATGCCCACTGTTGTCGGCCGCGTAATGCGCCAGCGCTCCCAAGGCAAACGCGTATTCATTGGCCGTCTGCGATTCCTCGATCAGGCAGCTAACAAAATCACCGGTGCGCACGTAGTGCGTCAGATCGCTGAAGTAGCGGCTGCCGAATGGGTAGTAACCCATGTCCTGCACCAGCGATCCGCCATACGCGTAGGCGTGCGCCTCTCTGATCTGCTTATCCGTCAGGTCAGGAAAGCGCGCCATGACCATCGGCTGAATGCGATCCACCCACAGCAAGTCCACGACTTGTTCGTGCGTCAGAACGGAGTAAGCCCCGCTCCCCAGCGTCAGGATCACAAGCAACGCGAGGCAGAGCAGGGCTCTCTCCCAGTGAAGGAACCGTCTCATTTCCCGACGACTAGGACCACGAAACTGTCAGGAAGCATTGGAGGCCGCGGACGAGGATTGTCCGCCGTCGCCGCGGGCCGCGGCCCGAACTGCGCGGTCACCACGAACACGTTGTGCGTCTTCGAATCGAGCGCCAGCGTGCGCGCGCCCTTCTGGGTTGGAACGTTCTCGGCTGTGAACTTGCCGGGAGACTCCTCTTTCACCACAGTGAGCACGCCGTCCCCCCCGCAAGAAGCGAACGCCAACCCGGTGTCAGCATCGAATGCAGTCGCGTCCACGCCGTCGCCAATGGCTGGCGTGGCCAGCACCTTGCCGCTGGCAGCGTCGACCACCGCCATCATTTTGTTATCGCAGCCTACGTACAAGCGCCGATTCTTGCGGTCGATCGAGAGTCCGCTCGGTTCGGTGCACGGCGCCAGCGGCCACTTCGCCTTGACCTCCAGTTTGTTGGGATCGATGGCTACCAGTTCGCTCTTGTCTTCGATGTTGACGAAGATCTCACCCTTCGCGTCGCTGGCCGCGAACTCCGGCTTGCCGTCCAGCTTGATCGTCCCCAGCACTTTCCCGCTGGCAGCATCGATGGCCGTCGAATCCTGGCTGCGTCCGTTGAAGGTAAACACGCGCTTCGTTGCCGGGTCGTAGAGAATCGCGTCGGGATTATCGCCTACCTTCACCTTGCTGTTGGTGGCCAGCGACTTCATATCGAAAATGCTTACTGTACCTTCGCGCCCGTTGCTGGTGAAACCTTTTTCCAACTCCGGCGCGAGCGCGATGCCATGCACTCCCGGAGTATCGGCAATGTCACCCGCGATCTTGCCCGAGTCCGCATCAAGCACCATGACGTGGGTGCCGCGAGAGATGTAGATACGCCGAGCGTCGGAGTCGGTGGTCAAGTAATCCCACCCTCCTTCGCCGCCCACCTTGTACGTCGCTATTACGTGGTATCCCGTACCAGCCGCGGCCAATGCCACTGCCGCCAGGGACACACTGATGATGGATACCAACCACTTAGACTTCATTCGCATCACTTCCTCCTGGTAACTCTTTCGAATCGCGATGCCGTTCCGGGGCCCCTTCCCAAGTCGTACACCGCGTTTTCTGCATCGAATCCGGTAGGATTCGAACCGAAGTAACTTTACCTCATTTCAAAGGTGATCCTAGACTCTTCTTTTATATGGATGTGTTCCAGCCACCGTCTTCGAACCGGGCACCACAATCGAAAGCCGCGCCCGTGGGCGATCCGCGCCTACTGCCGACGCCCGCCTACGGCACGCTTGGGCCCAGCTCCGATCTGAATGACGATGGACCCATCTCGCGACCCGTTTCGCGTGGGTGGCCAGCAGGTCCGAGACGATTCGCCCCGCTCTTCGCCGTTGCTCTCGGAGTGCTCCTTGCGGTTCTGACCGCAAATGCCGGGAACGCTCATGCCGCATGGTCGCGCTTCACCAATCTTTTTGCCACTCCCGGAGCCCCGCCTGCCTCCGCGAGAGACTCCCGCCAGCTCGATCGCATGAAACCCCAGAAGCAAGCCGAGGCCCTATTGGAACTCGCTGTTGGCCACAGCGATGGCGCCGTCGATCAAATTTCATCCCGCGTCGATCGCTGGCAGGGAAAAGTAAGGTGGAACTCACAGATCGCGACCCTGACCACCGCGGCACTCAACTCGAACGACATGCGCGTGCGTGAATCCGGCATCGAAGTCGAACTCGCGGCTTATGGATTGGCTAAGAATTCCGCCAGCCTCGATTACGTGTTGAAGAGTGCCGCATCGCCCAATCACGCCCAGAAGATCTGGGGACTGTGGGCGCTCGGCTTGATGGGAAACCGCGGTGTCGAAACCGACCGTGTCGTGCAGGTCCTAACCGCCCATCTCAAAGACACGGATGAAGATTCGCGACGTTGGGCCGTCGAAGGTCTGGCCCTCGTCGGCTCCGCGCAAACGATCGAGCCTTTGCTGAAGTCCATGCACGACGATCCCTCTGCCACGGTGCGCGAGAGGGCCGCATGCAGTCTGGCCGAGGCCGGCATGTTCACGCACGAGCAGCGCCTCTCCGCTGTTCCGCAACTGTTGCGCTACAGTGACGACCCCGCACTCGATGCCCAGACGCACGGTTGGGCGTTCCAGGCGTTGCATGACATTACCGGCCAGCGCTTGCCCAACGACTCTAACGCTTGGCGGAATTGGTACGAGTCTTCGAAAGTCGACTAATCGAGAAACGTCGATCAGATTGGTTCCTGCGGTAGAGGTCTTTTGTCAGTGCTTGAATCTGTGAAACAATCCAGCACCAAAGGGGAACTCCGCGACGAGACCCATGGAAAAACTGAACGTAGTTGTTGCTCTTACCACAAGAGAAAACGATTACCAGGCAGAACAAGCGGTCGCCGTGACCGATATGGCCGCGCGACTCGGGGTTAACCTTCAAATCATCTACGCCGACAACGACGCCGTTAACCAGACTCAGCAACTCATCAAGATCATTCAGGACCCGGCACAGCATCCCACCGCGATCCTTGTCGAGCCCGTCGGGACCGGGATGCCTCAGGTCGCGAAAGCGGCTGTCGCGGCTGGCATCGGGTGGGGAATCATTAACAGCGATCCCGACTACATCTCCGAGCTTCGTCGAGGAGGCGAAGTCCCCGTCTTCTCGGTCAGCACCGACCAGTCCGAAGTCGGACGCATCCAGGGCAAGCAGCTCAGCGTCCTCATTCCGGAAGGAAACGTTCTTTACATCGAAGGCCCCTTCAACAGCACCGCGACTCAACTGCGGACGAAAGGCATGCTTTCGACCAAGCCAGCCGCCGTTCTCCTCAAAACTCTGAAAGGCGACTGGACCGAGCGCAGCGCGCATAATGCCGCGAAATCCTGGCTATCACTCGGGTCTTCGCGCGAACTTCAGATTCGCGGCGTCATCTGCCAGAACGATGCCATGGCCATGGGCGCCAGAAAAGCTTTTGTCGACCTCACGGAAAAAGATCGCGAGCAGTGGTTGAGCATTCCCTTCACGGGCTGCGACGGTGTCACAAAAACCGGCCAGGACTGGGTCCGCCGCGGACTCTTGAAGGCCACCATCATCACCGCACCTGCGGCAGGGACGGCCCTTGACCTCCTGGTGAAGGCGGTCAACGCCGGTGCCATGCCCCCCGATCGCACTTTGATCCCGCCCAAGTCCTTCCCGCCGGTAGAAGAGCTGCGCGCAAAGAACCAGAAGGCCAGTGGCTAGAAGTTGGCGCTCTCGGCGCAGATGGACAACCTGATCTCGTCCAGGTTTGGGAAGGCCCGGCTTCAGAGGCTATGGAAAAACAACCAATGCGCGCACCACCGTGGAAGAGCGGCCCTTCGAGGGCCGCGTAAGGCATGTTGAATCCTTGTGGGCTTCAGCCCCTGTGGTCCGCTTGTTCGTTGATGGGGGCATTTTCCCGCAACCTGTTCAGCCGTGCCGCCAGCCGTCCATATGATTCGCGGGCTTTACCGTTTGCTGAAAACCCGCTTTTGGACGGCGCAGCGCTTTGAGCGCTGCGATAAAGCTTCTTTTCTATTTAGGCCTTTAGCCCCTGAGGACCACTTTCTCCTCAATCGGCCATCTTCGCCACGTGCACCTCAAACCCAGTCTTCGGCAGCAACGATGTCAGCGAGAACACCTTAAATCCATCGCCAGTGATTTCCGTGTGACGGTAGATTCCCGGTTCGCTCTCGATCATCTCCCGACGCCCTTCCATGTTCGCCAGGAAGGCCTGCGCCTGGGTCACGCCGACCTCAACTTCTTTCGCGCGCGTGACTACCGCCTCAGCGGCATACGAGCGCACCAGTTTTGGCCAGTATTTCTCCAGCAAATCGGTACTGGCAAAAACGTCAGCCCAGATGATGCGCCCGTTCACCGCCACCACAACCCCTACGGCATTGCGATCGCGCAGCTGCCGGATCAGGCTCTGATAGTTCTGTTCGATCGGCTTCGCAACCGAGTCCACCTGCCTCTTGACTGCCTCATTCTCATTCACCTTGGCGTAGGAAGACGTACTGCTAATCTCGGTTGCCACTTCGGGAGCCGCCGCCGCAACCTCGACCGTCGCCATCGCCGCTTGCTCCTTGCGTACCTCCGCCCAAACCTGGTTCTGGTCCTTGTCGGCCATGGCCTTGGCGCGAACCGACGGCTGCGCCATCATCGCCATGGGGACCGCGCCCTTCACGGTCCCGCCGACAGCCCTGCCATACATCGCCTCCGATGCGCCAAAATTGTTGCTCGTGGCGACCCACCGCCCCGGCTCAACGCAGAACACGCTCAAGTCCACCGGATCGCTCTCCGCCGGAACGATGCGATCCTTGCCGATCACTCGATCCTGCTTGCCTCCGGTGACGATCTCCCCGGCCAACAATAACAACGGCCGTTTGGAGTTGTTCACCAGCACCAGCCGGTTCACCTGCGCACTCTCGCTCCGAATGGCCGGCGTGGGATGTCGCCGAATCAACCCCTGCACATTGCCCGCTTCGGTGACCACCACCTCTCCCGATCGCAGCCCTTCATCCAAAGTCATAAACTCTCCGGTCGGATAGCTCTTTGCCGCGACCACCGGAAACACAGTCAGATTGCCGTGCCGGATCGGCTCCAGAACTTTGTAGCCCGGCGGAGGAGTCACCTCTCCCGCCCGGGCCTCGCGCTGCTCCACCACGCACACGCCAGTCACGGTTACCAGTAACGCCAATGCCAGAAAACTCTTCGTGTTCATAGTCGCCCCTCCAGCCGGACGGGCGAATAATGCTGAGGCAAACGACGGCCCATCTCGACTCTGTCGCAAGAACGACAGTGCCCGCCCGCCTTGCGGACAAAATTCGCGCCTCGGGTGACTCAGGAGGAGTCTCGTTGCAGGCATGACCCGTTCCGAATTCGCGGCGCGCGGTCCCGCCCGCCGCCATTCCCCTGTAAAATTGAATCAGCGATCCTGGAGCCACTTCCGCATTGTCTTTTCTCGACCAACTGAACCCGCAGCAGCGTGAAGCCGTCGAAACCACCGGCGGACCCGTGCTGATCCTGGCTGGCGCCGGCAGCGGCAAAACGCGCGTCATCACCTACCGCATCGCCTACCTGATCGAACACAAAGACGTGATGCCCGAATCGATTCTGGCGATGACCTTCACCAACAAGGCCGCCGCCGAAATGGGTGAGCGCGTCGAAAAGTTGGTGGGCGGCCTCAGCATCGCTAAACCGGTCATCTCGACTTTTCATTCATTCTGCGTGCGTGTGCTGCGGCGCGACATTGAAGCTTTGCGCATCCCGTCGAGTGTCCCCGGACGGCCGCCGATCGGACACACCAAAACTTTCGTCATCTACGACGAGAGCGACCAGCAAGCGGTCGTTAAGAGCGTAATGAAGCGCCTCGGCCTCGACGACAAGCAACTCACGCCCCGCACCGTCCTCGGCCGTATTTCGTGGGCGAAGAACCACATGCTCGATCCGCAGGAGCTTTATCTGCAATCGGCGGATCCCAAGACCGAGAAGATCGCGCATCTCTACGAGGAGTACCGCAAGGAACTGCGCAAAGCCAACGCCCTCGACTTCGACGATCTGCTGCTAGAAGCCGTCCGCCTGCTGAAATCCGCGGCGCAGGTGCGCGACTACTACAACCGCCGTTTCCAATATCTGCTCATCGACGAATATCAGGACACAAATCGCCCGCAGTACGAACTCATGCGCACGCTCGCCGGCGATCGCCACAACGTCTGCGCGGTGGGTGACGAGGATCAGTCGATCTATTCCTGGCGCGGCGCCGACATCCGCAACATCCTGGAATTCGAACAAGACTTCCCCGAAGCCAAGATCATCCGCCTCGAACAGAACTACCGCTCCACGCAAAATATTCTGCAGGCAGCGTCGGCCGTGGTCGCAAACAACATCCGGCGCAAAGGCAAGAATCTCTGGACCGCCCGCCGGGGCGGCACCAAGATCGGCTACTACGAGGCGCCCGACGGCGAGAACGAGGCCCTCTTCGCCGCCGACCATATCGCCAAGTACTTGCGCGAAGCGACCGAGAAAGGCGAGACGCCTCGCGCCGCCGTGCTCTATCGCACCAACTCGCAGTCGCGCCTGTTTGAAGAGGCCATGCGCCGCTACGGATTGAAGTATCACGTGGTCGGCGGATTTTCCTTCTACGAGCGTTCCGAAATCAAGGACCTGATCTCGTACCTCAAAGTCATCCAGAATCCCGACGACACGATTTCTCTGCTGCGCGTCATCAACACCCCCACCCGCGGCATCGGCAAAGGCACCATCGACACGCTGGAACGCCTCGCCCTAGAAACGGGCCTGTCGCTCTGGGGCGCGATCGGCGAAGCCATCCGCCGCCAACTCCTCCCGCAGCGAGCCCTGCTGTCGCTCAAGAATTTCCAGCAGCTAATCGAAGACGCCCGGGCCATGCCGGAGGGAGCCTTCGAAGAGCAACTCGCGCAAGATGTGGCGCGGGCGCCCTCGCCCGCGATTGACGGCGGCGTTGCAGAAGCAGTCGAGCACCGCGAAGCTGAAAGCTCGAGCGACGGACAATCCGAAGATGCCACAGCCTTCGATCCCACCGAGTTCGGCAACTTCTCCTTCGACTTCGGCGCCCCCGACGGTAACCCTGGCGTCCCGCCGGCGGATGTGGAAGGAGCACGGCCGCCAGAACCAGAGATCGGCTCAACCCCCGATTCCTTCCCCGCTCCCACGGTCAGCACCGCCGACCTCCTGAAATTCCTGATCGACCGCACCGGCTACATCAAGCTGCTCGAAGAAGAAGACACACCCGAGGCCTTCTCCCGCATCGAGAACCTGCGCGAACTGGTCAACGCCGCCATGGACTCCCGCGACCGCGCCGAGACTCTCGATCAGTTCCTGGACCACGCCGCCCTAGTCGCCGACGCTGACGACTACGACGAGCGCGCCCAGATCACCCTGATGAGCCTGCACGCCGCCAAGGGTCTGGAATTCCCGCTAGTCTTCCTCAGCGGCCTGGAAGAAGGCCTGTTCCCGCACTCCCGCACCCTGCTCGTCCCCGAAGACATCGAGGAAGAGCGCCGCCTCTGCTACGTCGGCATGACCCGCGCCATGGACCAACTCATCCTGACGCGCGCCGTCTACCGCCGCCGCTACGGCACCGACTTACCTGAAGCCAGCGTTCCATCAAGATTTCTGGAAGAAGTCCCCGCGCCGCTGCTCGAAGAATTAGGAACCAGGCGCGCCACCACAGCTCGGGTAGGGACGGGCGCATTCGCCCGTCCCTCGGGCCGACCCCCCCGAAGCTACGAATCCGAGAGCACCCACTACTCCTACGAAGACGAAGACCAGAGCACAGCCTGGCACGCCGGAGGCAGCAACCGCGGCCAACCCCGCGCTCCAAAGCCGACGGCGCCCGCCCGTCCCTACAACTCCATCGAGAACATCGCCGAGTTCTTCGCCAGCCGCGGCAAGAAGTTTACTGTCTCCAAAACGCCACTCGAAGAGCCCACCGGCAAGCGCGGATTCCGTCCCGGCCAGAGGGTGCGCCACCCAAAATATGGCGAAGGCACCGTCTACCTGCGCGAAGGAGAAGGCGAAGAAGCCAAGATTACGGTACAATTTCCTCGCTTCGGCTTGAAGAAGCTGGTGGAGAAGTATGCCCAGCTGGAACGGGCCTAACCCAGCCCCATGGACGACCCATGTGGGGACGGCCGCCTCGGCTGTCCAGCCGAGCACGGCGAGGCGAGTCTAGACAGTCAGCCGCGAAGCGGCGCATGAAGACAGCGCACGGCGCGGGCCGTGGGTGGTCGATCCAGATAGATTTTCAGCCCCGAAGGGGCGAAAGAAGCCGAGGCGCAACCCGCCCGGACATCCGTACGACAGAACAGGACATTCACAGCATTCATGGCAAACACATCGAAGTTAACGAAAGAAGAACGCAAGCAAGCCAAACGCACCGCCCGCAAGAAACGCAAGGCGGAAAAACCGCTCAAGCCCCGCGATTATCCCCGCGGATCGAAAAAGCCCAAGGTCAAGAAACTGGCCCGCGGTCAATCGAAGCGGTAAGACAGCGAATTGGCATCGAGCACTTGGCATTTCAGCCGCCGGCGTTTACTGGAAATCAGGGACATTCGGTGGCTGGATGCTGAGGGCTGATAGCTGAGAGCTGAATTCAGGAGATCACACTCGCTTGGCACAACAAACCACGGAACTCGCCGAAGTCATCCGTACCTCCGACAACCAGCTTTTCTGCTGCAAGTCCATTGACAAGCTGATCTCCGAAGCCGAGTCCCCCGGCCAGCGCCTGCAAAAGACGCTCGGCCCTTGGTCTCTGACGGCGCTCGGCATCGGCGCCATCATCGGCTCGGGCATCTTCGTGCTGACTGGCACAGCTGCTGCCGGAGAATATTTCCAGGCGCCGTCGATCTTGCACGCGCAGGTGCTCGACATCATCGTAAACTTCCTGCGGGGCGGCGGCACCGCCCAAGTGCTGATGCACGGACGCCCTCCGGCTGGTCCATCGATCGCAATTTCATTTTTCCTGGTCGCCGTCGCCTGCAGCTTTGCCGGACTCTGCTACGCCGAACTGGCGTCGATGATCCCGATCGCCGGCAGCGCCTACACGTACTCTTACGCAACGCTCGGCGAAATCTTTGCCTGGATCATCGGCTGGGACCTCATCCTCGAATACGTTGTCAGCAACGTGGTCGTGGCCATCGGCTTCAGCGCCTATACCAAGGCACAACTCTCTTCATTCGGCCTCAACCTACCGGATCGGTGGTCGACCCCTGTCTGGGAATCGGGCCACTGGACAGGCGCATACTTCAACGTTCCCGCCTTCCTCATCATTTTCATTCTCACCGTGCTTCTGGTGCGCGGCATTCGTGAATCTGCCGAAGCAAATAACATCATGGTTGCGATCAAGATCGGCGCCATCCTGATCTTCCTCGTAGTCGGCGGCGCTCTGGTTCACACCAGCAACTGGAAGCCTTTCGCTCCCTCCGGCTTCGGCGGCGTAGTCACCGGGGGCGCCATCGTCTTCTTCACTTACATCGGCTTCGATTCCGTTTCGACCGCAGCCGAAGAGGCGAAGAATCCACAGCGCGACTTGCCCATCGGCATCATCGCTTCTCTAATTGTGTGTACGGTGCTCTACATCGGCGTGTCGATCGTTCTACTAGGGATGATGAAGTACACGACCTTTGTCTCCGGCGAAGCCGCTGAAGCCCCCGTCGCCTACGCGTTGAAGGTGCTTGGGGCCAGTCGCTGGTCGCGCTCCATCATTGTCATCGGCGCCCTGACCGGTATGATCTCATCGTTGCTGGTGTTCCAGTACGGCCAAGCCCGCATCTGGTACGCCATGTCGCGGGACCGCCTATTCCCCAAGCTGTTTTCCCTGGTCCATCCCAAGTTCAAAACGCCGCACGTCTCTACCTGGATCGCCGGATTCGTGGTCGGCATCCCCTCCGGCATCTTCGCCATCAGCGACGCCGCCGATCTCTCGAACATCGGCACCCTCTTCGCGTTCGTGCTGGTATCGCTCGGCGTCATCATCCTGCGCCGCACCCAACCGGACCGCCCGCGCGTCTTCAAGGTGCCGCTGGTGCCGTGGTTCCCGCTGATCTCGATCATCCTCTGCGGCGGCCTGATGACCGGCCTCACCGTCATCACCTGGCTCCGCTTCGTGGTCTGGCTCGGCCTCGGCCTGCTGATCTACATCTTCTACAGCCGCCACCGCAGCGAGTTCGCCAGGAAGTAGCTGTCAGCCAGCGGCTCTCAGCCGTCAGCGGGAGCGTCTTGTCATCCCGAACGAAGCAGCCCGATTCGCGCATGCGAATCGGGCTGCGTAGTGAAGGATCTCTGCACTTCGATTTTGCTCCCGGCGAGACTACTTCGCCCACGCCCCCGCCAAGAACAAATACCTCTCCCGCAAATCATCCTTGTGCGCCCCAGACTTCGCATCCAGAAACATGACCTGCCATCCGTCTCCCCCTGAATACACTGGCCACTTCGGCAGCCCCGGCCCATTGGGATCACCGCTGCGGGCGAAGTTCGCCCAGTACTTCTGCATCTCCTCGCTGAGCTGCCGGTCATCCGCCCTCCACGCGACCCCGGCTTTGGAATCAAGCTGCCCAAACACATACTCAATCTCCGCCGAGTGATACGCGCCCAACTGCGGCCCCTTCGGATCCGACGGTGGTCCCAGATCAAAACGGTAACGATAGATGGGCTGCTTCCCCGTCTTGCCCTGCGACTCCATCCAATCCCAAGTGGAGAACGCGATGAACCGGTCGCCCGCAAAATCCTGCGCCGAACGCAGGGTCTGTTCAGGCGTATCCGCTGGATAAAGCCGCAGGAACTCCGCCGCCTTGTCTCCGAACTCTTTCTGCGCCGTGGCCTTCAGGGCCTCCGCCGTCGGCTTCTGTGGAGAAAACGCAATTTCGAAACTGCCTTCATCATGATTCCATCCCGCCAGCAGCGGCACATCGTTCTGTTTTCCCGCCGCAAAGATGGCCGGCACCGGCTCGGGCAGAAAATATCCATCCACGTCCGGACCGAAATCAAATCCCCGCGACTGTGGCGGCGAGAAAGCATCGCGCAATTTATCTGCCGGAAGCGCCCGCAACTCGGCCAGCGTGCTCACGCCGAGCTTCGCCCTGACCTCCTTCACATCCTGCTCTTCCCGCGCGGAGCGCGACTCGAACGACAGCCCTCCGCTATGAAACGCCGCTCCACTTTCTCCAATCGCCTTCTGGAATAGTCCCTTGGCCAGGGGCGATGCCATCTGCGCGCTCACTGAAAATGATCCAGCGCTTTCCCCGAAGATGGTTACCTGATCCGGATCTCCGCCGAACGCCGCAATATTGTCGTGCACCCAATGCAGCGCCGCGAGTTGGTCGAGCAGACCATAATTTCCCGCAGCATTCCGTCCCGATTCCTTCGCCAGTTCCGGATGCACGAAGAATCCGAAAATGCCCAGCCGGTAGTTCATCGAAACCACGATCACTCCCTGCTGCGCCAGATGCGTTCCATCCTGCCGCCCTTCGGAAGTGGTCCCCGCCACGAATCCTCCACCATAAATCCACACCATGACGGGCAGCTTCGCCGCAGCAGCCTTCGCCGGAACCCACACGTTCAACGTCAAACAGTCTTCACTTCCGCCCGCGTCGCGAAAGTTCATATCGCCGAAGACTCTCCCCTGCATGCAATGCGAGCCAAACGCCGTGGCCTTGCGCACGCCAGTCCATTTCGCCGCGGCTGCCGGCGGCTTCCAGCGCAAGTCGCCCACCGGCGGCGCAGCATACGGGATTCCAAAAAACGCGTGCACCGCTCCATCGTCCTTTCCTTCCACGACACCGGAAGCGGTTTTCACTTGCGGCGCCTCCGACGCTCCGAACAAGGCCAGCGGCAAAGCCAACAATCCCCATATAACCAGCATCCTGCAGGCGATCTTCAAGTTCATGCGCTCTTCCTCAACTTGATCTGAGAACACCGAATTGTAACGGAAAGGGTCATGCGATGGAGTTCTCCGCTCTCTCGCAAATCTTCCCTCAAGAATCTACAATCAGATGCATGACCGCAGCAGTAGACCGTCCCCCGAATACCTTCATCCGGCAGCTTCCTAAAGCAGAGTTGCACCTGCACCTTGAGGGCGCGGTCGAACCCGCGACCCTGCTCGAACTCCGCAAGCTCCACGGCGATCACTCCACACTGGCCGAGGTCCAGAGTCTCTACGGCTACACCGACTTTCAGAGCTTCCTGATGGCCTTCAAGGCCGTGAGCGCACATCTGCGCGGCCCTGACGATTACGAACTCATCACCTACCGCCTCATGCAGCGCCTGAAAGAAGAGAACGTCCTTCACGCCGAGGTCTATGTCGCCGTCGGTGTCTGCCTCTTCCGCAAACAGGATTTCCCCGCCATCTTCGAAGGCCTGGAACGTGGACGCGCCCGTGGCGCCCGCGATTTCGGCGTCTCATTGCTGTGGATTTTCGACGCCACTCGTCACTTCGGAGTCGAGGAAGCGCAGAAAGTTTTCGAACTGGCCGCACGCTACCGCGACCGCCACGTCGTCGGCGTGGGCATCGGTGGCGATGAACTGAAAGCCCCGCCGGAACTCTTCCGCGGCGTCTACTCCTATGCTGCCGAACAAGGCTTGCGCCTGAGCGCGCACGCTGGTGAGACCGGCCCTCCAGAATCCATCTGGGGAGCACTGAACTTGCGCGCCGAACGCATCGGCCACGGCCTCACCGCCGCCCACGACGCAGACCTGATCGAAGAACTGGCCCAGCGCCAGATCCCGGTCGAACTCTGCATCACCAGCAACCTCCGCACCGGGGTGTGCAAGTCCGTCGCCGAGCATCCCACGAAAAACTATTTCGACCAGGGCGTCATGATCACGCTCAACACCGACGACCCGGCTTTGTTCGGCACGACTCTGTCGCGTGAATACCAACTCGCCCAGGAAACTTTCGGATTCACCGACGAGCACCTCCGCGAACTGGCCCGCAATTCGTTCGAAGCCTCGTTCCTACCGGCGGAAAAGAAGCTTGAACTCCTGAGCCTGTTCGACGCCGCCGCGGCAAGATGACTGGCCCCCCAGAATAAAGCTTGTGGGGACAGCCGCCTCGGCTGTCCGGCCTGGGGGCAGCCCGGCCGCGCCATCGCTAAGTAATGTAAAATTTCCAGTGCGATACCGGTCTTTGTGGTCGGGGCTTTTGGGTGGCGGAGCGCTTTCAGCGCTGCGGGAAGCTTCGCATTTTATGAAAGGCTTCAGCCGCCGAGGGATCTGGCTGCCATGCCAATTAAACCCGTCCTCCAACTCGGCGATCCTGTCCTGCGGCAGAAAGCGCTGCCGGTGGTTGATCCGACCGCACCCGAAATCCACGATCTGGTCGGTGATCTCGCCGACACCCTGGCCCACTGGCGCTGCGTAACCGGCTATGGACGCGGCATCGCCGCGCCCCAACTCGGCGTCTTGCAGCGCGTCATATTTCTAAGACTCCCCGAAGCGAACCCGTGGCCGCTGATCAATCCGGAAATTATCCAACGCAGTAAAGAAAAAATCACTGTCTGGGACGCCTGCCTAAGTTTCCTCTCGATCTTCATGCAGGTCGAACGCCACCGCCAGATCACCGTCCGCTATCAGAATCTCGACGGCAAAACCCTCGAGTTCGAGGCCGGCGATGACCGCAACCTCTCCGAACTCCTGCAGCACGAAATCGATCACCTCGACGGCATCCTCGTCATCGACCGGGTCACCGACCTAAAGACCATCTGCACCCGGGAAGAATTCGAAAAGCGCTATCGCGATTCCAGCCCGTACGCAGTCACTCCAGCTACAATCAAAGCCTGAGGCGCTCAGGCTCAGACGCTGAAGGCGACTTGCACATGCGGAATCTAACCAACCCGGCATGGATCAAAGTGAAAGGCGCGCTCTTGCTACTCCTAGGGTTGCTAGCGAGCACCCTGATACTCCTCCAGCGTCCCTCGCTTCAAGGGGGCGTTCTGTTGGTGATCGCAATCTGGGCTTTTTGTCGTTTCTATTATTTCGTCTTCTACGTAATCGAACACTATGTGGATCCAACCTACCGCTTCACGGGACTTTTGTCGTTTGTTCGGTATTTGATCGGAAGGCACAACACCCGCGAAGTGAGTTGAGACGTGAGCCCCAAGACGCAGGATCGGACTGGGTACAGAGTACCGAGTACTGGGTACTGATGTTACACATCGGCATCGTCGCATGCAGCGCGGAAGGCGCGGCGCTGTGTTATCGCACCATCTGCGTTGAAGGCGCGGACTTGCTCGGCCCCTACAACCATCCCGAAGTGTCGATGCACGGCCATCCCTTCGTGCAATACAAGAACTGCATCGACGCCAAAGATTGGGCCGGCGTCGCGGAACTTATGCTCACTTCCGCGGAGAAGTTGGCCAAGGCCGGCGCCGACTTCCTCATCGCTCCGGTCAACACCGTGCACCAGGCCTTCGATCTGGTCGAGCATCGCTCTCCCCGCCCCTGGCTGCATATCGCGGTCGAGGTCGCCAATGAAGCCAAGCGCCACAATTACAAGCGCCTCGGAGTCCTCGGCACCCGCTCTCTGATGGACGGCCCGGTCTACCGCGACACGTTGAAAGCCGCGGGCATCGAGCATCGCATCCCCGCCGCAGACCAGCGCGAGCGTATCCACCAAATGATCTTCGACGAACTCGTCCAGGGAACTTTCCTACCGCGTACGCAAGCCTATTTCACAGAGGTAATCCGCGGATTGAAAGACGAAGGCTGCGATGCCGTCGCCCTGGCCTGCACCGAGATTCCGCTGCTGCTGACCTCGGAGTCCTCCCCGCTTCCCATGCTCGACTCCACCCGCATCCTGGCCCGAGCCGCCCTACGCAAAGCCGTGGAAGGTTAGACGTTCTGTGTGTGGGTTATGTGCGGACAGCCGCCTTCGGCGGTCCGCCGAGCCAAGCTTGGTGACCCGGACTCGAACTCACCGCGCCCCGCTAGCGTAAAATGTCGGCTTCCACGAAATCGAAATGCGTCCGTAAAATGCAGCGCCACCAACTCAAATTCCGCTGGCTCCCCGGTCCCTATGCCGTCGTCCGACTCGCCCCAGTCGCACCCGTCCCGGACTGGGCCGCCAAGGGAGACTTCATCTCGATCACCCGCACCGCCGACGAACTCTCCATTGTTTGCCCAGCCGACAACCTTCCGCCCGAACTGGACTCCGCCCACCACTGGATCTGCCTGAAACTCGAAGGCCCCTTCCCCTTCTCCCAAACCGGAGTCCTGCTCTCCTTCATCGAACCGCTCTCCCGAAACGGCGTCCCAATCTTCGCCATCTCGACCTACGACACAGACTATGTGCTGATTCAGGAAGAATTCGCCGGAATCGCCATCGGTAGCCTGGAGCAAGCCAGCCACCAACTCTCAGGCGGCGACGACGAGTCCTGGCGGAAGTTCCTTCCGCCGCAGTGATTCGCCGATTTCGGACCACTGAAATCTTTCACCATTCGCCCCGCGAATATCCCCAAACACTGCTCCCGGACATGCCCTAACGCCCCTGCCTGTGCTGTAATAGAGATACCTCAACCCTCATGCCATCTGTCATCACCACCGTGCGCCGACGCGCTAAAGCCCTGCAGCGCAACCTGCGCGGGGCCAAGATGGCAATCCGGGCACTCGCCTCGACCGACCACCCGCTCCTGGCGCACATCATCCCCATGCGCCGCTGCAACCTGGCCTGCACCTACTGCAACGAGTTCGACGATTTCTCCAAGCCGGTGCCGATCGATGAAATGTACCGCCGCATCGATAAGCTAGGCTCGCTCGGCACTGCCGTCGTGACCATTTCCGGCGGCGAACCGCTCATGCATCCCGAACTCGACGACGTGATCCGCCGCATCCGCGCCAACGGCATGATTGCCGGGCTCATCACCAACGGATACCTGCTGGTCGCCGAGCGCATCCAGCGCCTGAACCGCGCCGGGCTCGAGTGGCTGCAGATTTCCATCGACAACGTGAATCCCGACGAAGTCTCGAAGAAGAGCCTGAAGGTTCTCGACAAAAAATTGCAGCTGCTTGCCGAGCTCGCCGACTTTCACGTGAACATCAACTCCGTGGTCGGCGGCGGCATTTCGCATCCCCAGGACGCGCTGGTCATTGGCAAGCGTGCGATCGAACTGGGCTTCACATCCAGCATCGGAATCATTCACGATGGCAGCGGCCAGTTGCAGCCGCTGGGCGACGAAGAGCGCCGCATCTATCACGAAATGCAGGCGCTGGAAAAAAGCAGCTTCACCCGCATCCACTCATTTCAAGACAACATTGCGAAGGGCCAGCCCAACGACTGGCGTTGCCGCGCCGGCGGCCGCTATCTCTACATCTGTGAAGACGGACTCGTACACTACTGCTCGCAACAGCGCGGCTATCCCGGAGTGCCCCTCGCCACCTACACCCGCGACGACCTGCGGCGCGAGTATCTCACGGAAAAATCCTGCGCTCCGCACTGCACCGTGTCCTGCGTGCACCAGGTTTCCATCTTCGATTCCTGGCGCGCCCCGCAGCACCCCGCCCCGCCGATGCCCGAGGCCGCTTCGTCCCACGAACTCGTGCAGATTAAATAGACTTCAGCACTTTCGCCTAGGCCGAAATTCTGAGTACTGAGTTCCGGGTACTGAGTATGGAGAGCTATTTCTTCGGCTGCGCCGAGGGAGGCAAAATACCGTTCAGTCGCAAATACATCGCAGCCGCACTGTAGTGATCGGCCCATCCGCTGGACAGGATCAATGCCGCCATGGCTCGCGGAGCCTGCCGGCCACCAAACAGTTCGATGCTGTCGCCCAGCTTCGAGTCCTCCATTTTGCCCAAGGCATCGGTGCAGAAGCTGTACGACGCTTTAACCGCGGCCACTAACTGGTCCTTGGAATCGCTCTCCTTGGGTCCGTCCACTTTGGGTGCGGCAACGTCCGCCGCTTTGGAGCAAAAAGAGTTGTTGAACTCGACAATGTGCACGGCCAGATGCGCAAATGGCATTTGATCAGGCGTCGGCTTGTACGAGAATTTGTCGGCAGGCATTGCCTCAATGGCGCCCACCGTGTTGTTTTGTGAGCGCTGCAGCATCATGCGCAGCGACGTTGCGACCGGATCCTTGGTTGGTCCCTGGGCCGCAGGCGCAGCCGGAACCTTCGCGACCGGAGGGGAAGATTGGGCAACAGCAAGCGTGGCGCATACGACAAAACAAGCAAGGGCAAAAGTTCGTTTCACGGAAAGCCTCCTGGGGCTCCCAGCATATACCGGCCAGGCGTGTTCGGTCATCTCCACCAACAAGAGCCTCAACAGTTCCCGGCAGTTTTCATGGGACAATAACCAATGTCCTCGCCCGTCCCCGATTTTCTCTACGGCACCGCCTGGAAGGAAGACCGCACGGCAGTTCTTACCGAACGCGCCCTGTGTATGGGCTTTCGCGCCATCGACACCGCCAACCAGCGCAAACATTATTGCGAAGCCGGAGTCGGCGAAGGTCTGGCCGCGGCCTATAACGCCGGCATCGTGACGCGCGCCGATCTCTTTCTGCAGACCAAATTCACCTACCAGCGTGGTCAGGACCACCGTCTGCCTTACGATCCCGACGCGCCTTTCGCGGTTCAGGTCAATCAGTCTCTCACCAGTTCGCTCGAACATCTTGGCACCGACCGCGTCGACAGCTACCTGTTGCATGGGCCTTCATCCCATGAGGAGTGGACCGACGCAGATTCCGCGGTCTGGGAGGCGATGCGGAAAGAGCGTGACGCTGGGCGCGCTCGGTATCTCGGGGTGAGTAACGTCTCTGTGCATCACCTGGAACAAATGGAGGCCGCCCACGCAGAACTCCCCGCCTTCGTCCAGAACCGCTGCTTTGCCCGTCTCGGGTGGGATCGCGAAGTACGATCGTTCTGCGACCAGCGCAAGATCACCTATCAGGGTTTCTCGCTGCTAACGGCGAATCGAGAGGTCTTGCGCGATACTCAACTGACTAAACTCGCGGCGCAACTGAACGCAACTCCAGCGCAACTCGTATTCAGCTTCGCCCGCGCACTCGGAATCCTGCCGCTCACGGGCACCTCCAGCGCCGATCACATGAGGGAAGATCTCTACAGTCTCGACCGGATGCTTCCGCCCGGAGCGGTGCAGTCGATGGAATCGATTGCGGGCTAACAAATGTCCGGCTCCCCTACTTGGGCGCAGCCGGACCTCGGGAGAAGCGTTGGGGGCTGTGACGCGCGTCATTGCTGCGGCCAGATACCTGTGCACTTTCCCTATGCAAAGGCCGCCCCGAGTGCGGCGCCCGCCAGTGTGAGCACCGCCCACCAGCCAAAAACGATGATGAACGCAGTGCTGCGCTTCACCTTGCTCACGCAGCTGAAGCCGATGGCGGTCAGAACCAGGGTCCAGATCAGGAAGATGTCCAGCGAGGAAGCAACGCTGAACAAAAACGGAGAATCCGCTGGGTTCATGAAATAACCGGGATTGGTCGCCACCGGATTCTGAAACGAAAACGAGTCTGGACTCATGCCCGCCAGCACAGAGGCCATGGCCAGCAGCGTTTTCAGCGCGCCCGGCAGCGCCGCAAAGATCACAATGGCAAGAGAAACCTTGAAACTGACGTCGGCCCCCGCGGCAAACTTAAAGGTCGCAAACATGAGAGAAGCGATGATCAGCCAGATAATGAGCGTGACAACGGGGAAGAAGTAGGACACCCACTTGGTGCCGATCGTTCGCTGTCGCATCTGCGTTTCACGCTGGTCGGCCGGCAGATTATCCAATTGTGCGGACTGCTTCGGCGACATCTGCAACTGGTTTTCCGTAACTTTGCGGAACCCGATTTTCTGCTCCACCGAGTACACGAACAGAATCGAAATGATCGCCATGAGCAGAAACGGCACCCACCAGCTCGCATTCCGGCGCAGATCGGTGAACGTCTTCGAGGGCGCGATAAACGTGTTAACAATGCGCGCAGCCTCGGAAAGCGGTGCAGGTTCGGGCGTTGAGGGCGATGCGGGCAGGACCGGAGCGGCGGCCATGAATGCCTCCTTACGAAGATTCGGGGAAATTCTAGTCTGGGGCCAACTCTTACACAAGTCGTCCGGTCGACGGGAGCCAATCTCCACCAATCCTGAAACGAAATGTCCACACGCCTCACTATCCGATTAACGAAGAAGGCGGCGGCTGAACTTCGGTTTTGCCGGAAGTAAAGCCAGGCCGATGCGGTCCGGCACTGAAGTTGTTTCCCTCCTGCAGGAGCACTGCGCAGCATATTTGACTAGTCTTCCAGGGTTGGGCCAATGGGCCAGTTCAATTGCAGTCCATTCCAAGGAGAAGAGTTATGAGACTCTTCGGAATCGCTGTGTTCGGGGCTCTGCTCGCGGTGGCGTCCGCCACCCTGGGCCAGACCAAACCTGGGGACATGGTTATCGATGTGCCATTCGCTTTCAACGTCGGCGGACAGGCAGCACTGCCCCCCGGCCACTACGTCATTGCGGCCCAGAACGATACCATCAGAATCTCCAACTCCCAAGCCAGCGGACTCTTCGTCTCGACCCACGCTGCCACGCGAACCGCCAGCGACGGCAGCAAGTTGGTGTTTCATCGCTACGGCGACACCTACTTTCTTTCTGCCGTGTGGGTGACGGGCAACACGACCGGAGGCGAGCTATTCCGCTCCCGCGAGGAGCGCGGGTTGGCGACTCACCAGGCCGAGATGGAACTGGCGGTGGTTCGGGCAGAAGCTCCGGAGAAGTCGCAGCCGGCGAAATAAGATTGCCACCCACGGCTTGAGGGGGCGCCGGCGTTGCTTCGGCACCACGCACTGGCCCGGCGGTTACACTGCCCGGATAAGATATTGCGAATGTCGAATGCAACGCCGGTCGTAATTGCGGTCCTGATCGCCGAACTCATTCCAGCAGCCGCCTTTGGATTTGCCGCCGAACGCGTGGCAAAGGCCGTCACCCGCTGGCCGCGCGGTGTGCAGGTAGCTCTGCCCGCACTTCTGGTGGCGCCCTACGTTGTCATCGCGACGACGCAGCATCTCTTTCGTTGGCAGTGGTTCGCGTTGTATGTAACGCTGCCGGTCGCAATCGCGTGGCTGCTGGCGCGAGCGTCCGTGGTCGACCACGAACAGCGCGGCAACTGGCGCGACGCACTCATTCTTCTCACACTGGGTCTGGCCGTTGATCTCCGCTGGTTCGACGTTGCCTGGCCCGCCGGCCTTCGCGGGTTGAACAATCTGCTCTTGGTGGACGCGAGCCTCTACGGCTTCCTCGCCATCCGCCGTCTCGACGGCACCGGGTTTGATTTTCGCCTGCACCTGAGCGACTGGAAGACCGGCTTGCGCGAACTCCTGTTCTTTGCACCAGCGGTGCTCGTGTTCGGGCTGGCGCTCGGATTCCTCCATCCCCATGCCAACCTGCCTCCGTTGGGCAAAGCGATTCTCTCGTGGGCGGGGATTTTCATTTTCGTCGCCGTGCTGGAAGAACTTTTCTTTCGCGCCTGGGTACAGAACCTGCTCGAGCGCCGAATCGGACGCCGTGCCGCTCTGGTGATCGCATCGCTGCTATTCGGTCTCTCGCACTTCAACAAACGATCCGCGCACTTCAACTGGCGCTATGTTCTTCTAGCCACGATCGCCGGAATCTTCTACGGCCGCGCCTGGCGTGAGAACCGCCGCGTGCCCGCGTCTGCGATCACGCACACCTGCGTCGATTGGTTGTGGTCATGGTGGTTTTAAGGCTCCCCGAGCAGGGAAGGGATCTAAGAACTCGATATACATACATGAATGTACGTACAAGTGACGAACCCTTATCAATCTGAAGAAAAGCCATCCCGCAGGCCGCCTAAAACACCCTTTCCGGGGCCGGAAACGACCCTGGGAGCGACGATTGGTCCCGCGACCGAGGAAGGCTTCATCCGCGCAAACAGAACGCATCCTTAGTTTTAGGGCCTGCTACGCCCCTCCTACGACTCTTCAATCACTTACACGAAGGCTCAACAACTTACAGAAAATCGGTTGGCCCAGAACCAGTTCGCCGGTTGGCTATCGAGGCCCGGGCGCGGAATAACGCAGATATCCCAGTCCAACGCGCAGATGGTGATGCAGGGCGTCTGGAACACAGACGGCAAAGCACAGCCCCAGCAGTCCTTGCGCCAACCCGAGGGCGTGGAGGTTGCGGTAGCGCGCGAACAGAGCGCACGAGATCGCACCCCAAACCAGCGTCGCAATGGTTAGCGGTAGATTCGGCAAGTGTGCCCCCGCGAACAGTCCTGCCGCCACACCGACGGCAGCACCCTCGCCGCCGAGAAGCCGGGTAAGCCGCGGCATGAACAGGTCGTTCATGAGGAATTGCTGGTACAGCGTCCACACGACGTAGCCGCTGATGTGCTTGAGGTCACCTTTGTACAGCGGATGCAATGTTCCGACCTGTTTCGCAACCAGCAGGCTCGCGACCGCGACGACGATCGCAGCGGGAAGAATCCAAAGCGACGCCCCCAACCCGCGGAAACCAACCCCAAGATCGTCTAAGCCGGGATGCCGCGCCAGCACAATCGCCAGAGTCACCAGCAGCGCGACCGGAGAAAGAACGCGCTGCGGAAATTCCGGCATCCACAGCACTAACAGAATCAAACCGTAACCGCAAGCTAGCTCAATGAGATCGCGGGTGAAACCGGGCTCGGAACGGGACATCTGGAGAGTATGGCACGAGTGCTCTTTGCTGCGCCTTGGTTTTCCTTCATCAACCTTCACGCCCTTGGTGGTGAGAGCGGTGTGGGCCCTACGCCAGCAACTCCGGCGTCGCTTCGAGCAAGCTGCGCGTGTAAGCATGCCCGGGACGCTCGGTGATCTGCGCAGTGTCGCCCACCTCGACAATCTTGCCGCGGTACATCACCGCGATCCGGGTCGAGAGATAACGCACCACCGGCATCGAGTGCGAAACGAATAAGTAGGTCAATCCAAAATCGCGCTGCAGTTGCGCCAGCAAATTGACGATCTGCGCGCCCACGCTCACATCGAGCGCCGAGACTGGCTCATCGCACACGATGAATTTCGGCCGCAACGCCAGAGCGCGAGCAATTCCAATACGTTGGCGCTGTCCTCCGGAAAATTCATGCGGATAACGCGTCCGCACGGATTCGTCGAGCCCCACCGCCCGCAGCAGTTCGGTGACCCGGGCACGAACGTCGACCGTCGCTCCACCGGACCCACCTCCGTCCCCTTTAGTGGCTTGCCCATGAATGATCAGCGGCTCGGCAATCACGTCTTCCACCCGAAACCGCGGGTCGAGCGACGCGAACGGATCCTGAAAAATAATCTGCATGTCGCGGCGCAGAACTCGCATTTCGCGCCGGCCAGCCGCCAGCAGATCGCGGCCCTCGAAGCGCACGCTACCCGAGGTGGGTTCGATCAACCGCAGGATGAGGCGCCCCAGCGTGCTCTTGCCCGAGCCAGACTCCCCCACGAGCCCAAGCGTCTCCCCAGCCTGAAGGTCGAGTGAAACATCATCGACAGCGCGCACCTCTCCCCGCGCTTTCCCGCCAAACGGCGACTCGCCATGCGGAAAGACTTTCGTTAGTTTGCGGATCTCAATCAACGCCATCGAGCATCCTTCCCGTCTATCCGGCAACAACACGTGGCTGCATGCGCTTCATCAACCAGTCCCAGTCGCTGCTGGCTGGCCGCGTCCGGCAATTGATGTCCTGGCAAGGCATCCAGGAAGTCGCGATTCGATAGTAAAGCTCGAAACTCAGTGCTCCAGTACTCTTGCAGGTCTGCCGACGCAAGTCGAACTTCATCGGTCAGGTCAGAACGGCCGTCGATGACTGTCACAATGTCTTGCAGATCATGGCTCGAGCGGAAGTCGTCTTTTCCGCGCCCGTGAAACGCTTCCAGCTTGGTTGCGAGAAAATGCGGAGCGGGGATGAGCCGTATTTCATATTCGCCGATTCTGGTTCGTTGCGCATTCTCGAGCGCGGGGCGATACCAACCATTGCTGAACCCAAAGATTGAGGGATGCGTGCGCATAAGGTCGAGGATTAGATCGCCGTTGACCCAACGGCACCTCGGCAAGCCCTCCACCAGCGATTCCTGAAAACCGAGCCGTCGCATAGCAATAAGCATCAAATACTTCAATCGATTCCATATTCCGGAATATGGAATGACTTAGCCCGCTGCCAGCAAGGGCACCGCTGCCAGCGCCGCCAGGAGGCCCACGAACTTCCACCGGCTGAAGTGTTCCTTCAAAACCAGACGAGCCAGCAAAACGGTGACAGCCGGATACAGCGAGGTAATCAACACCGCTTCATCGAGTCGCCCGTGCTGGTTGGCATAGATGAACATTGCGCTGGCCGTAATGTCGAAGAATCCGGCCACCATGCCGAGCGCCAGGCGCGGACGATCCAGCGTCAACGGCGCTCGGATCGCAACCACCGCGAACGCCGTGGCCGTGAACGACCCCACGCGCGAAAGCGCAGCAATCCAAACGGGAGAGCCGCTCGCCTGGTGAATGCACAGGTAAAATCCCGCAAATCCAACCCCCGCCAGCGCGGCCATGCCGACACCCGCGGGCCGACCCGAGGGATCTTTTTCGCCCGACGGCTCCGGCCGTGTGATCAGCCAGAGTGCAACGACGGCGAGCAAGAAGCCTCCGATCGTCCAGCGACTCGGGGTTCCCTCCAGAGCAACGTCCACCATCGTGGGTATGGCTGCCCCCACCAATGCTGCAATGGGCGCCGTCAATCCCATTTGTCCAGAGGCCAGGGCCCGATAGAAGACGGCCAGCGAGAATCCTCCCGACGCCCCGGCGATCACCGTCCACACGATGCTCGCGCGCGAGGGAAACACCCCATGCTGCCCGAGTGCGACCGAAAACATCAGCGCGAATGCGCACACGTGCGAAAACGCTGTGAGCACAAAAGCGTTGGCGCGCCGGGATCCGTATCCACCGGCAAAATCCGCCGCGCCCCACAGAAATACCGCCGCCACGCTGTAGGCAGCCGGACCGAATTGGCTCATTGAGGGCACGCCGGACGAGGGTAACATGCGGGTGACCAAAGGCCACAAACAGCGAAATGGTGGATTGCTCGCATCGCTTGGGATAGGCTGTTCTGAAGCCCACGGAGGATGTTTATGAAGCGTTTGTGGATCGCCCTTGCCTGCCTCGCCTTCACTGTTCCCGTTCTGGCGCAGACCGCGGATGAACCCGCCTCAAAAGATGACATTCTTCTCTACCTCCGCACCATGCACACCCACGACATGATTGAGCAAGTTATGCAGATTCAATCCCAGAACATGCAGCAGTTGTTCCGCGATCAGATCTCCAAAGAAAAAGGCAGCGTTCCCCCGGAGTTCGAAACGCATTTCAAGAAAGCGATGGACGACCTGATCAAGGGCATGCCGCTCGACGAGATCACGCAGGCGATGATTCCTGCGTACCAGCAACATTTCACCAAGGGTGACATCGAGGCCATGAATACGTTCTATTCTTCCCCGGTCGGCCAGAAAGTTCTGCAACAGTTGCCCGCGGTGATGCAAGCGGGATCGAAGGCCGCCATGCCCATCGTGAGCAAGTACCTCGGGGAATGGAAAGATCGCATGGAACAAGAAATGAAGGAGATGGACAAGCCTTCTCCCCAGAAGCGGGAAAGCGCGGCTCCGAGCCAGAACTGAGAGTGGCGGCCCGTTTCACCTCGAGCGGTTTGGGCGCTGGCACTCAGCACTCGGTACCGCGTTCCCGCATGTTAGAATTTCCACACGCCGTCTTCCTCGCGAAAGTCTGAGAAACAGGTCTGAGAGCTCAGGTTTGATCGAACTGGCACCGTCAATTCTTTCGGCTGATTTTGCCCGGCTGGGCGAGCAGGTCCGCGCCGCGGGCGAGGGCGGCGGCAGTGTCATTCACGTCGACATCATGGATGGCCACTTCGTTCCCAACCTCACCCTCGGGCCGCCCGTTGTGAAGTCGCTACGCAAGGCAACCCAACTGCCCCTCGACTGCCACATGATGGTCGAGAATCCGGACGAGTTCATCCCCGTCTTCGCCGACGCGGGCTCCGACTGGATTTCCGTGCACCAGGAAGCTTGCCGCCACTTGGACCGCACTCTGCATCTGATCAAGAGTCACGATTGTCTCGCGGGGGTGGTGATCAATCCGGCCACGCCGGTGGATACGCTCTCGGAGGTGCTCGACATCGTCGACTACGTTCTCGTGATGTCGGTGAATCCGGGCTTTGGAGCGCAGAAGTTTATTCCCTCCACACTGCACAAAATGCGGAGCTTAGCTGAGATTCGCAGCCGACGCGGCCTGCACTACCGCATCCAAGTAGATGGTGGCGTGGCACTCGATACCGTCGCCGACGTGGTTCGCGCCGGCGCAGAAATTCTGGTAGCGGGCAACGCCGTGTTCGGGAATGGTGATCCAAGCAAGAATGCACGGGCTCTATTGAAGGCAGCGACAGAAGCTGTAATGCAGAAAGTTTAGTTTTTGTGGAACCGGGTCGTGAACCCGGCCGCGGGCCAGACCAGGAGACGGACCCGCCCCGCAGGTTAGTGAAAGGGCCGAGTTTCTCTCGGCCGGACAGCCGAAGGCGGCTGTCCCACCCCAGCAATTTCGAGGTCCTATGTCACGTCGAATTTCGTTGATTGTCGTGTTGGGCATGCTGCTGACCCTCACCATCGCCTGCACCAACAAGAAGGCGGTGAACCCGCTCGCCAACGTCGGGTCGAAGCAACCCGATAAGGTCCTGTTCGACAAGGCCATGGACGCCATGCGGCACAACCGCTTCGACGTCGCGCGCCTCACGCTGCAAACCCTCATCAACACTTACCCGGACTCCGAGTACATCGCGCGCGCCAAACTGGCCGTGGGCGACTCCTGGTATGCCGAAGGCGGCACGGCCGCTCTGGCCCAGGCCGAGCAGGAGTACAACGACTTCGAGATCTTCTTCCCCAACATGCCGGAAGCGGCCGAGGCGCAACTGAAGATCGCCAACATCCATTACCAGCAGATGGAGAAGCCGGATCGTGACTACACCAACGCCAAGCGCGCCGAGGATGAATACCGGAAACTGATTCTGCAATATCCTGAAAGCAAACTCGTGCCTGAAGCCAAGCAGCGTTTGCTGGAAGTACAGGAAGTGCTCGCCGAACGCGAATTTGAAATTGGACGCTTCTACTACCTGCGCGAGTCCTATCCGGCATCGATCGCCCGTCTGCAAACCCTGGTGGAGAGATACCCGCTCTACAGTCGCGCCGATGAGGCGGAATATCTGCTGGGTCAAAACTACGAAGGTCAGATGGCACGCATGCGGCTCACACCCACGTGTGATGTGCACGGTATTCCGCGGGGCTGTACCACCGAGGCGATCAAAGCCCGCTACCTGGACGAGTTCACCAAGGAAGCCGCGCAGGCCTATGACAGGATCATCACACGCTATCCGCTCATGGATCGCGCCGATGACGCCAGGAAGCGCTTGGCCGCCCTGCATCAGCCGATACCCCGGCCAACCAAGGCAGCGGTGGCTCAGAACCGAGCAGAACTCGCCAGCCGCAGTGAGTCCACCACGGTGCAAAAGTTAATGGGCCTCATGAAGAAAGGCCCCGACGTAGCCCAGGCGGCCAAAGTGGGTGAGCCACCGTTGGTTGATCCCACCGCAGTCGCTGCGAACCAGGTCATCCACCGAGAGACGATGGCAGTGGCCGCGGGAATGTCCGAGACCGGCACCGCGACAGTGGAGATCGTAAAGCCCAATCAGCCGGATGCGACCACGCCTCCTTCCGATGCGACTCCGCCCGGAGGCTCTCCCTTTGGGAACACTGCTGCCGCAACCACACCGCCGGCCGGCCCTGATCCCAACGAGCTGAAGCCGACAGCACCACCCGATCCTAATGAACTGAAGCCGGTCGACAGCGGGTCTGAGGCGCTGCCCCCACCACCGCAGGTCAACGAGATTCACCAGGGCCAGTCGTCGTCTTCCTCCGCCACCGCGAGTAACGACAGTTCGGCCCCCGCCAGTGACCAAGACCTCTCCAGCAGTAAGAAGAAGAAAAAGAAGGGATTGAAAAAGCTCGTTCCGTTCTAGAACGGATGGCAACCTAAGGCCCATGACCTAAAGCCAAGCCACCCGTTCTTGCGGCTGAGCTCCGGAGCCTGAGGTTTGAAGTCCCGTTACGCACTAGGTGCTGACCACTGGTAACCGGTTACTTCCCTTCTGGATCATTGACTTAGATTGTGGCTCAGGTTACCTTCGCGTTATCTCCCCTCATCAGAGGATACCTTTGGCCCGGAAGATACTGCTCGCCGATGACAGCGTGACCGCTCAGAATATGGGGCGAAAGATTCTCGCCGACGCGGGATACGAAGTCATCACCGTTAACAACGGTTCCGCCGCGTTGAAGAAGATCGCCGAGGCTAAGCCGGATCTCATCGTCCTTGACGTTTATATGCCCGGCTACAGCGGGCTCGAGGTGTGCCAGCGCCTCAAGGAAACGCAGGAAACCGCGCGGGTTCCCGTCCTGCTGACCGTGGGCAAACTGGAGCCCTTCAAGCCGGAAGAAGCCAAGCGCGTCCGCGCCGATGGCTTCATCGTTAAGCCATTTGAAGCCAGTGAGTTACTGAGCGCACTCAGCAAGCTCGAAGACAAGATCGTGCCCCGTGGGGAAGCCTCGAAGCCGGGGCGGTTTGCGCGAGCCACTGCCGCCCTCGACGAAGGACGCTACGACAAGTCAGTCGCGATCGACGAAGATTCTGGATGGAAGAACCGGATCGTATTCCCCCCCAAGAAGAAAGTACCGGCTCCGCAAGAGGATGGCGATGATCCGGCGATGTACAACGCCGTAAACAAGGACTTGCGCACCGTAGTCGAGCCCAAGTTTGCCGAACCACCGCACGAGGCCAAGGCGGCAGAAGCGCGGGTTGATCTTGGAGCGCTGGCGCCCGAAGGTCTACCCAAGGACGTGACTCCTGAAGAGATTGCCGCGTTGGCAGCCGCCGCCGCACAGGTGAAAGGCAAGATCGCGGACAGCAAGTCTGAAGCGGAAGAACAGAAGCCGGAGACAATCGAGCCCGCCGCCGCTCGAGCGCCCCACGAAGCTCCCGCGAGCGAGCCGCCGGCAGCGACTTTTGCGGAACAGAAATCTGAAGAAAAAATCGACGCGCCTGCAGAAAAGTCCAGCGAGGCACCGAAAGAAGCGGCCGGCACTCCCGCTGCCGGCCCTGCTGATGTGATGGCAGCGATCTCCGTCTTGGAAGCGAAGGCCGGCACAGCGCACAGCACAAGTTCGGGAAACGAATCTTGGTTGCACGCTGCTTCCAGCTCCACAGCCGACGAGCCGGTAACCATGGCAGCGGCCGCAGGAGCGCAGTCTTCCATGGCCGTCTCACGATGGACAGCGGTTTCAGTTGCGCTTGCCCCAGAAGAAGCTGCAATTTCTCTCGAACACGAAATGCAGAAGGCCTATGCCGCCTTCGCAGCAGCTGAAACCGGTCACGCGGCGAACACCGCGACTCCCGAGGAGTTTCCGCCGTCGGCGATCGAGACTCCATCGCCCGCTGCTGTCGCTGCGACAGAGGCCTTTGTTTCGGTCCCCGCGACTCCAGCACCTGAGGCAGTACAGACCTTGAGCGAGGTGGCCCACGCAGCCACCGATGCGATCAGCGCTGCCGTGAAAGAACTCGAAGCGGTCGCCGCATCCTACGAGCAGCAAATGCCCCCCGCCCCAGCGTCGCCAGAGCCGGCTCCGGCCGAAAAGGCCGCAGAAGCTGCGGCCAAATCGCCTGAGACCGCCGCCGCGGTGGTCGAGGCCAATCCAGCTCCGACAGCGGAAGAAACGGCGCTTCCGAAAAGCGAAGAAGCGCGACCTGAAGCCGCCGAAACCCAGCGCGAAGAAGCGAAGGAGGAAACACTTTCCATGATGGTGCCAGCCGTCGTCGAAGAAATTCCTGCCGAAAAATCTCCTGCCATCAACGTTTCAGACGCGGCTTCATTGGCTACTGAACAACCGGCCTTAGAATCCTCGGCAGAAATAGTGAACGGAGAATCCGACGCCGCCGAATCGACTGCGGCCGCGTGGGCCAGTTGGCATCGCACCCGCGAGTCTGGCGAACCCAACGCAGCACCTGCCGAGAACGCGCAGAAAGAACCACCACAAGAAGCCTCCGCTCCTGAAGATGCGGCCGCCCGAGCCGTCGCTGCCGGCGCCGAGAAGACTCCCGAGGAAGCGTCCGCCAAATCCGAGTCCGATCCTGAAGGCATTGCCAGCATCGTCGACAGCGTCCTCGCCGATCTTCGGCCCAAGATTTACGAAGAAATCTCCCGTAAGATGGGAAAAAAGAAGTAAAGCTCTCCGCCTCCCGAAGTAATCCCTCAGCGACCTCTACGCCAGCGCAGCCTCACCACTGTGCTGATCCCAGCGAGTGTGATTGGCATCACTCGCAGCCGTAGCGCAGGATCTTTATTGCCCGCGCGACGCTCGCCTATCATTTCGACTCAAAGGCATGCACCCGGCAGATACGCTGGCTACGCTCCGCGCCCAGGTGATCGACACCATCCGGGGAACGGTCTTCCTGTCCATCGGAGCCATCGCGTCAGCGATCGCAGCTCCCGCGAAGAACTCTCGAGCAAAGTCAGACTCACGCTATGCCGCCGACAAAACAATCTGAACAATCCTGAACGATGACCAGAAGAAGAAGCTCAATCAAGTCGAACAGGAACCGCATCCCGAGTTGCACCGCGACGTAAGGGGCAGCAACCGGTAGTGACGCTTGACAACGAGTCGTTCAGGAATCGGAGGGCTTCGACTTCTTCTCCATCCAGACGTCCCAGGTGAGCGGGCCGGCCGTTTTATCGGTGATCGGACGGCCCGACATTTTGAGGGCGAGTTTCATCTGACCTTGATGGTACCCTTCGTGCCAGATCATGTGCTGGAGCAACAGGATCGGATGGTCGTAGTGAACGTCCATGTTCCGGCTCGCCTCCATCCTGCCCTTTACCGCGTCCCGCACCGTCTTCGCGCTCTGGTCCAACATCTGAGCAAGGCGAGCCGGGTCACGCTCGGCGACCCACTCCTCCTTGGGCCGCTCTCGGGCGAACTCGGGTGCGTCCTCGAAAACGAACACAAGCCTGACGTAGTGGATGTGTGCGAACAGCTCTGCGACGGTCGGACTGCCCGCCATCGCCCTGACCTCCAACCCACCCTCGGGCATAGCGCGGAGCAGATTGACGAGGATGGTATTGTTTCGGTCCCAGGAGTCGAGCAGAGCCTCAAGCACGCTTTGATCTGAAGTCATGTCCCACCCAGTATGCCGCTGCCTTAAGCCTTCAAAAGCGTCTGCACGTACGCCGGCTTCATCGGAAGCCGCCGCATGATTTTCCCGGTCGCATCGTAGAGGGCCGCCGCGATCGCCGGCGCTGCGAGTGCGTTCGCAGCCTCCGAACCGCCGCCGTAGGCGCCGACTTTCGGATTGTTGAGCAGCACCACTTTGACCTCGGGTATTTCCGCCATCGTTGGGATGGGATAGCTATTCCAATCACCGGTGGTGATGCCGCTCTCATCAAACGTGACCTCTTCAAAGAGTGCATGACTGATTCCCATGACGGCACCGCCTTCGACATTCCGCTTCAACTGCATCGGGTTGACAACGATGCCGGGATCGACCGCGATCGTGTACTTCTCCACCACGATCGCGCCGGTGCTGGGAGTCACGGCGATCTGGCAAACGCACGCCCAGTAGGTTCCACTGCGCAGCATCAGCGACACTCCGCGACCCCGAACGGGTGTGGCTCCGGTCGATGCCGCATCCGGACGCGGAGATGGGCGCGTGTCCCACCCGGAGGCGTCCCGGACCGTTTTCAGCACACCGATGGCCCGCTCTTCCGTTGCGTGGTCGATACGGAACTGGAGGGCGTCCGCTCCAGCGAGCGCTGCTGCCTCGCTGATCGCGGATTCGCGCGGATAGTTCTGTTGAAACTGCCCCGGCGTCCGCATGCTGTGGTCGCGGAGACCGACCGCCAGAGGTGAAGCCTTTTGTCCGACCTGAAAGGTACCATGACCATTCTCAATCAGGTTCGGAACCGCAGCGTACACCCACGGATCTTCAAGGCCGTTGACCGTGGACGTTACCCCGTCAGAATGGACATCCGGTGCAGGCATCGTGGGCAACCCAGCGAGGACCGCACCGAGCGGCCGATCATCCTGCATGGCAGGCATGTAGTGGTCGATTTGATATGCGGCCATCTTGCCTTTGTCATCGATGGCAAGCTGGACGTCGGAGAAAGAAACTGCGGATTGCGTGGACCACTGCATGTCGTCGGCGCGCATCCACTGCACGCGCACCGGTTTGCCGACAGCCTGTGACAAGAGCGCCGCTTCGTCTTCCGCGCCTGCGTTCCCGCCGTTCGATCGGCCGTAATGACCGGGGCCGGGATACGAATGCACGACCACATGATCGGGCGTGGTGCGGAGCATCGTTGCCATTTCGCCGCGCAGCGCTTGCGGATTCTGATTATGTGTGTAAATGTGCACGGTACCATCAGGCTTGACGTCGGCGACGGCCATGGTCGGGCCGATCGGCGCGTGCTTCATGTAGGACAACTGATAGGTGGCGGAAAGCTTCTTGTGAGCCGCCGCGAGAGCGTGACCCACATCACCCATGGAAGGCTTACTCCTCTCGACCGGCGCGGAGGTCCAATCCGCCTGTTCTCGAAGGTGCTGGTAGATCTTGGCGTTGCCCGGCAGGCCTTTCCACTCGGTCCACTTCGTGTCGCCGGCTACCTGCTCAGCCGCCTGGATCGCCTCCCACTCGGTGGGTGCCACGACTCCGACCAGGTGGCCCTTCACGATGACTTGCGAATTCGCAAACTTGGTTTTGTCCACTTGCCCCGCAGACACGAGAGTTGACCCGAGCGTCTTCGGATGCACCACCCGCGCGTGCAGCATTCCCGGCAGGCGCACATCGGTCGCCCAGGTTTCCTTCGCAGCCACTTTCGAACTGATGATGGAATTCTTGAACGACTGGCCGATGACCGTGTACTGACTGACCGGCTTCATCGGCGGATTGCCCTCGATGGACAATCCAAAGATGCTGGTGAGGTCACCGTTGACCGGAATCGTGAGCTTCAACTGCTGGTTCTTGATGAGAGCACCGTAGGAAATACTCTTGCCGCCTCCGGAAACGATGCCGTCTTTCACCGAAAGCCTGTCTTTCGCCACTGCGAGTTTTTCTGACGCGAGCTCGAGCAGAGCCTGGTAGGTATAGGCGGCCGCTTTGCGGATGTTCGGCGTTCCGCGGCCGAGGAAATCGAAAGCGCCGCTGCCGTCGGGAGTGCGATCCGTGTCGCCTGCCACAACCGTGGTGATCGCTTCGAAGGGGACGCTCAACTCCTCGGCCACAATCTGCCGGTAGGCGGTGAAGGTTGAGCCCTGGCCGAAGTCGCTTTTGCCGGTGCGAATCAGGATCGTGTTGTCCGGGTGAATCTCAACCCAGGAACTGGGAAGAGTGGGATCGAGAGAGTTCTTGAACGTGACCGCCTTCGCGGTATCGGCTTTCAGAAGTTCCGGGCCAGTGCAGCTGAATCCGACAACGAGGATGCCACCGGCTTTGATGAATTGACGGCGCGATAGTGTCGGTGCGAAAGCGTTGCGTGGTTTTTCGCTCATGGTTGCCATCGTTTACCTCCCCTTCGCCATGATGGTGGCGGCATGTTGTACGGCTTCCATGATCGCGAGGTAGGTTCCACAGCGGCACAGATTTGGCGAAGGACCCGATGTGGTGAAGGCCTCTTTGATTTGCGCCAGTGTCGGATGTGGATTGCTTTCGAGCAGTTCGGTTGCCTTGATCATCATTCCGTTCTGGCAAAAGCCGCACTGCGGAGTTTGCTCCTCGATCCAGGCTTGCTGCACCGGGTGAAGCGCGTTCTTCGCCTCGTCCGCCGACAGGCCGTTTTGCTTGGCCCACCTCGCGGGCAGGCCTTCGAGCGTGGTGATCTCCTGGTTGGCGACGCTCGCGACCGGCGTAACGCACGCCCGCGATTCCTTGCCGTCGACCAGAACCGCGCAGGCTCCGCACTGTGCGAGTCCGCAGCCGAACTGCGGGCCGATCAACTGCAGATCGTTGCGCAATACATAAAGTAGCGGAGTGTCGTCAGGCGCCTGGACCTCGCGCCGGACTCCATTCACATTCAGCGTAACCATAGAGAACCCCCCTTGAAACTCTCCCGACTTCGGATAACTCTTTGTTGAGCCTGTGTAGTTTCGCCCCGTCCTCCCCAGCGCGTCTTGGCCTTTCGCGGATCCCTTAACTCACCTATACGACCGCTCAGCAATTCATTGCAAGAGGTGGGCGACGACGGCAACGTCGAACTTTGAATAGTACTTCTTCACGTCGCCGGCCCCATACCTGGCACGGAATTTCTCGACCACCGACGATACCTGCTTAGCGTCGGTGATGGGAACAGCCTTTAATTCAGCCTCCGCCCCGCGCGCACGGATCCAAATCGACGGATTCTTGAGCACATTCTTGTACCACTGCGTATCCGATCCCTTTACCGGCAGCAGGTAAAGCTGATCCTGGTCCAATACGAACCAGACCGGGTTGGAGATGGGGCGTCCTGACTTTCTGCCGGTCACACTGATGTTGATTTCGCGATATCGGGAAAGGCGGTCTCTTAGCTCATCGTTCCGCTTTGCCATATGCACTCCTGTACCCAACGCTCGGCGTGATAACTCCCGGCTTTCAGGCCTTCGAGAGCACCTCTCTTGCGACCATGATGGCGCTCATGGCGTTCGGCCAGCCCGAATAAAACGCAAGATGGGTAATGATGGCGTTGGCCAACGGCTGGAGAATTCCCATGAGGCCGTCCTGGGATAGTATAGTAATGTTGCTCTCACGCGCGAGATCACAACTGAACCGGCCGCAGCCAAATGGCAGCCTGCATCGTTCGCCTTCTGTGAAAATTTTCGTGTAGTCCGCTTTTTGTCGCTTTTGCTGCTGACATTGTTCTTTTCCCGGGTGCATCTCCGGGGCCAAACCTCAGTCACAAGCTGGCACTATGACAACGCGCGAACAAGCGCGAACACAGAGGAAACGACGCTAACTCCGTCGAACGTAAACAACACGAGCTTTGGGAAACTTTTTACCGACCCGACAGACGGGATCATCGTCGGACACCCGCTATATTTGCCGAACGTGAGCATTCCCGGGCAGGGCGTGCACAATGTCGCCTAGGTGGGCACGATGCACGATAGCATCTACGCGTTCGATGCAGATAACGGTAACCCCACTCCTCTCTGGACGACGAGCATTCTCAACTATCAGAATGCTCCATCGGCCGGATATTCTGGGTACTCGTGTTCCAATTTTCACCCCTGCACGGGTGTCA
>DATDGW010000682.1:0-1710 GCA_036521895.1 Candidatus Sulfotelmatobacter sp.
AACGACGGCGACATCGACAAAGACAACTCTTGTCGACCCTGAAAACCAAGGATACTCAGGAGCAACAGCGGCGCCAATCTGTTCATCAATCTCTCCTTGGTCGGCTTGTTTTCCGGGAGTCGATTGATTTTACTTCAATCCGGATAGCGCCCGGTTATGTCGGCAATCCTTCCATAATAGGATCGTGTCCGGTTATCCCGTCATCAGCCCGGAATCGGCACGACCGTCAACTTCCGACAATGGGACTTAACCGGCTAATCCTTACCTATTTTTGAGGTAGGTTGAGTGCCATGGTTTGGGTGAGGATCTTGGCAAGGCGTCTGGCCAGGCGAGCGAGAAGGTGGCGCACGGAGTGGTCGGCAACGCTGCGTCGATACATTTCGAGAACATGCTGGGCGGCGGTTAATGAATCGATCAGGCTCGACGAATCGGCACGAGCTGGGGAACCCAAGGCGAGGGTCCGAGAGGGCGCCAAGTGTCGGGGATGGGAGAGGGCCAAGTGGAACTCGCGCTGGAGATCCTGTTGGGTGATTTGGAGATACTCCAAGGTCATGTCCGGGCTCTTATGACCGAGGAGTTTCATTACGGCGGCAAAGCCGACACCCGCCCGCAGCATCTCCGTTCCATAGGTATGTCGAAATTGGTGTGGGACGATGCGGGCGGGAATGCCGACCACCGAGACGACCTCGCGCAGTGCCGCGCGGATTCTACGACCCAACATTTTGCGGCCGCGCGGCCGAAACAATAGCAAACGGCCGGTCTGGGGAGCAGTCGCCGGGCGCAGAGAAAGGATGCGTTCGACCAGTTGACAGACCATGGAGTCCACGGGAACCCAGCGTTCGGTTTTGAGCTTTCCTAATGGCACATGGATGGCCCACTGGTTGGGTCCGAGAGGACGTAAACAATCGATGGAGAGATCGACACATTCGCCGATGCGCATGCCCGTGTGACGGAGAAGTAGCAGGGCATTACTGAGTAGGTCATTGCGGCGCAGTAATTCCTGCTGGATGAGTTGATCCTGCTCTGGAGTCAGAGGGCGCGGTAGATGGTGCTCCTTGCGGGGAACATCGTCACGACCGAGCAGATGGGCCAGGGCCGGGAGTTGCTGGGTCCAGGCGAGTTCTTCCAGCATGCGGCGGAGGTAGATCACGCGGTTGGCGCGTGTGATGGTGGCTAGTGGTGGGTGGTGCGATCGCAGGAGAGCCAGCCAGCCGAGGATATGAGGATCGCGCTGCAGTTGATCGAGTGACCGAACCGCAGGATACTGAGCGCCGAGATAGGTCAGAAAGAGTCGGATGGTTCCGCGGTAGGCGGTGACGGATGAATCCCCCATCGAAGTCGTCACCGATTCCGCTGCTGGCCAGAAGAACTTCGTTAACGGATGCGCGGGGAGGGGAATACGTTTTCGTTTCATGACAGCGACGGCGGAACGGGACGGATAAGCCGGGCTACCGCGCGAGCATATTGCTCCCAGACGTCCTGTGGCGTGAGTTGCAGGTAGATCATCGTGGTTTGAATCTGTGCATGCCCCATCAGTTGCATGAGCGCCGGTAGGCTAATGCCTGCCCGGACCATGTCGGAAGCGAAGGTGTGCCGAAACCGGTGTGGGTTCGCCTTGGCCACGCTCGTGGCTCGCCGGTGATGACGAAACAACGAACGCAGCCCGGCTGGCGTCATCCGGTGGCCACGAGACGGCCCTTTGAGACAAAC
>DATDGW010000683.1:0-1955 GCA_036521895.1 Candidatus Sulfotelmatobacter sp.
CTCTTTCGTTAGCCCTAAACCAACTCATTGCGAAATGGGCACAAGGAAACCCGCGCGACCCCGCCATTCTCCTTGCCGGAACCATTCTTCTCGGCTTTGTGTCTGGGTTGGCCTGCGCAATTCCTGCGCGTCGCGCCTCTAAAGTCGATCCGATGATTGCACTACGTTGTGAGTAGTAGCGCTCGCTCGTAGGAAATCAAGGAGAGCTGGTCAATTGCCGAGCACGGTAGGGACACCCGTTTCTGGTTGCCCCCCGTACGGACCCGGACGGGCGCTGATTAGCGCATCCGGTTCTTATCTCGGATGAGTGGCAGCGAAGCGAGCATCCGGAAAGGGATGGAGCGCACGCGGTTGAGGAAGCCATCGCTGAGCCAAGACAAGGGGGTGTGTCCAGTTGATCCGGCGCTTCTGGCTCCGGCGGCGAAGAGTATGCCACCAGTGCCCCAGCACCCGATCCCGAAACACACCCAGACTCGCGAGGTTCCCTGGTACCGCGTAGTAGTTGAAGTGGCCCTGCACGACCGACTTGAGCCATTGGCCGGTTTGGCGCACGGGATCGTGCATCCGCTTACGGAGTTGCTGCTTAAGCTCTCGCAGCTTCGCCCGCATGCGTTTGCGAATCGTCTTGCGCCTCACCAGGAATCGCCCTAGGGAACCTCTGAGCAACCATCGAATTTGAAGGCGGCAGGAGGGTCAGAATGGTAAAGGCCAGGAATTTCCCCGTATGGCTTGCGACCTTACCGGAACTCGCGGTTTACGCAGGGTTCAGAGACACTACGCCCTCGCCACTGCCAGCCTTCTGCGGTGCAGATACAGGTTCACCAGGGCAAAGCTGGCGCACAGCCGATGATGGTTCTTCTGTATCCCTCGGTATCTCACCTTCTCGAAGCCGAAGATGCGCTTCAGAATCCGGAACGGATGTTCCACCTTCGCTCTCACTCTGGCCTTCACCCGGTTCTTGGCCTTTTGTAACTCGTCCACAAAGTTCTTGTACTTCACTCTCCGGCTGGTCATATCTTGCGCTCGCGGAGCCGCCTGCCGAATGGCTTCTCCCTGTCCCTGATATCCACCGTCGCCCCACACTTTGCGCTCCTCGCCGTGCAACAGATCCGGCAGCATGTGCTTGTCCGCTACCGAAGCCGCCGACGTGCACACCGAATGCACGTGGCCTTCTTTCGAGTCCACTCCGATGTGTGCCTTCAGCCCGAAGTACCACTGCTTGCCTTTGCGCGTCTGATGCATTTCCGGGTCGCGCTCTCCGCTCCGGTTCTTGGTCGACGAGGGCGCATGAATAATGGTTGCGTCCACAATCGTCCCCGTGGTGATGCACATGCCCCGGCTCTCCAGATACTGGTTCACCGCGTTCAGCATCGCCCCGCCCAGTTCATGCTTCTCCAGCAGATGACGGAACTGCAGGATGGTGCTCTCGTCCGGCACCGGCGCGCGCCCCAGATCGATTCCCACAAAGTGCCGCAGCACCGGCGATTCATACAGCGCATCCTCCGCCCCCGGATCACTCAGGTTGAACCACTGCTGCAGAAAATACACCCGCAACATAATGCTCAGCCCCACCGGTGGCCGTCCGTTCTCTCCCTTCGGATAGTGCGGTTCCACCAACCCCTGTAACTCCACCCACGGCACCACCTGTTCCATCTCTTCGAGAAACCGCTCCCGCCTCGTCTTCCGCCCGTACTTCTCGAACCCCGTCTGCGCCGCCAAAGTTTGCTGTCGCATCCGCCTTTTCACCTCGACTTACACCTTACCTGCTTCCCCTGTGGATCGCAGAGTTCTTCAGAGGTTCCCTAGAGACCCATAAAGGGCTTCAATCTCCCAATCTGTTGTTGTCATCAGCCAGCGGCAAATAGCCTAACGCCACTCTTCGAGACCAGACTTCCTGACGCGATTCATGACGCGCGGGACATCTTGGGTGATGGTCAGATAACTGCGCCCCAGTT
>DATDGW010000684.1:0-3153 GCA_036521895.1 Candidatus Sulfotelmatobacter sp.
ACACCAAGCGCGGCGTCGAAGGCGACATCGAATCCCTCCAGCGCAACCTGCAAATGGCGTTGCCAGAAATCATTGGTCAACTGCGAGCTTCCCCGGAGAACATCGCGGCAACTTTCAAGCTTTACCGCAATCTGGACGCGCTCTACGACGTGTTCGGCCCGGTGGTCGAGTCGGCGGGAGCTTTCGGCTCCAAGGACGAATTCCAATCCATTCAGAACGATCTCAGCGCCCTGGAGAGATCGCGGCGCGCCCTGGCTGAGTGGATGGAGACCATGGCCAGCGCGAAAGAAGGGGAGTTGATACACCTGCGGACGCAAGTTCGGGATCTGCAGACTGCGGCGGCGCCGCCCCCCGCTCCCCCCAAGAAAGTGGTTGTGGACGATACTGAGCCACCCAAGAAGCCGGCAAAGAAAAAGTCCACGGCGAAATCCACGAAGCCGAGTGCGCCGGCTACGACGCAGAAGCCAAGCGCAGCCACAACTTCCCAGCCGCCGGCGCAGCAACCGCAAACGCCGCCACAGCCATAGCCGGGTTTGAACGCCACCGATCTTTCGCCCCGGTGGGGGCTTGTCTGTACCCTCTCGTTCCCCACGGCTCGCGCCGTGGGCTGCGTTCTTACGCCGCTTCGCGGCTGACAGACCCGTGGTTCTATCCAACTTGACGCGGTCACTTGCACATATTCTGGTGCAGAATTCCCCTCAAAAAGATCTCTGTTTTGCCTAAAATATAGAAAACAAAGGGCTGGAATTCTTCTTTGCCTCGTAGATCTATGGTTCTTAAGGCAGTTGCGGGCAAAATATTGTAAACATAGAAGTTATGGTGGTGTCCGGTTGCCTGCGGTTCCGTTTTGGAACTTTGCTTTCAGCTTCCATCGGCAGGTTGTCAAAGATCGTAGATTATCTTATAGATTATCTTATAGATAATCTATATCTTGCTATATTATCGTAACTGACGGAGCGAGGTCAACATAAACCGGAGCGGGCCACGAGCCTCGGTTCCAAATTGGGAATCTGGGGTCAACGCCTTTCGCGTTGCGTCGCGAGCGGGGACAGGTCCAGGCCGGCAACGCACCCGGCGTTCCGAAGCGGACGACCGTGGTCGTGAGCGCTATGGCCTGTGGGTGTTGAAAAAGTCACGTCGATTAGCAGGATGAGATTCAGCAGAAGCATGTTAGAAGGATGCATTCGCCTATGCTCTGTTGGATTCTCATCGTCGGAGGCCTGCTGATCATGATGGGGCAACACGACCGCTCCGAAGCTCTGTTCTACTACTTCCGTCTGGAAGATCAAGTTCCTGAGACTCATCTGCTGCGGCTGATCGAAAAGCACATCAGCTTTGCCTTTGTGCGGGAGAAGCTGAAAGCGAGTTACAGCGATACCGGCCGTCCGTCCATTGATCCCGAACTTCTGCTGCGCATTTTGTTGATCGGCTATTTGTACGGCATCACCAGCGAGCGGAAGCTGGTGGAGGAACTGCGCATGCACCTGGCGTGGCGCTGGTTCACGGGACTGGGTTTCGATCAGGAGATTCCGCATCACTCCACGTTCTCCAAAAACCGGCATGGACGGTTTCAGGAATCGAAGCTGTTCGAGGAGTTGTTTGAGCAGATCGTGCGCCAGTGTGTGGAAGTGGGATTAGTGCAGGGCCAACACCTGTCCGTAGATGGCAGCTTCGTGGAGGCGAATGCGGCGAAGGAAAGCCGCATTCCGCGCGAGCAGTTAGCCGAAGTGGCGCAAGTGAACCAAACCGTGCGCCAGTACTTGATGGAACTGGAGCAGCAGAACCCCACCGCAGAGCCGGTGCACGAGCAGGATCAGGTATCGACGACCGATCCCGATTCCACTTACGCAACCAAAGGCGGCACACCGGCCCGACTGGGGTACTACGACAACTATCTGATCGACAATCACAGTTGCGTAATCGTGGGCGTGCAAGCGACAGCCGCACGCATGAGTCAGGAGACGGTAGCCGCGCAAAATATGTTGACCCGTTTCGCCGAGTGGCAAGGACGAGAGCCGGAATCGGTGGCGGCCGATACGACCTACGGGAACGGCGAGTTCTTGCAATGGCTAGCCGATCGGAGCATCACTCCCTACATGCGGACCCGTGACAGTATCCACCGCAAGAGGAGCCCATTCTTCGGCCCCGAGCGTTTCACGTACGAACCGGAAAACAATCGCTACATCTGTCCTGCTGGCCAGTTCCTCAATTACGGTGGCCGAGTTTATCGCAATCGAGCCTTCAACTACATCGGGACACGCAAAAAATGTGGCCGATGCTCGCTCCGACCACAATGCACCAGTGCTGCCTTCCGGGGCCTCATCATTCACCAGAACGAACCAGCCCGACAACGTGCGCGGGAGTTGGTTAATACTCCGGAGTTCGCCAAAGCACAGCGGCAAAGAAAAAAGGTGGAAGCCTTGTTCGCAGAACTGAAGAATCAGATCGGATTGCGGCGCTTGCGTCTGCGGAGACTCAGGTTCGTGCGCGAGCAGTTCTTCCTGGCAGCGGTAGCTCAGAACATCAAGCGACTGGTGCGCTTCCTCAGTAAGCCGACAACGCCGGTTCTGCCGGCTACCACTTAGTCGAACGGAACACAAGAAAACTCACGACGGCATGTTCGCAGATGAATAGCCGTTCTGTGGAGGGACTTTTTCAACACCCACGCCTGATAGCGTCATTTGACTATTGCAGCTTCGCGTGCTCGGCTTTGACTTTTTTCAGGATGGGGATGTCGGGGTCGGCGTCCTTCCAGAGGGTAAGGAAATCTTCGTAGGTGGCCAGTGCCCGGGCGCGGGCGGCGCCGGCGTCCGCGCCCTGCGAGGTTCTCGACTCCAATGCCTTCGCACGCGCCACGCCCAGATGCGCCAAGGCTCCCGTCCAGCAGTTCCAGACGATGCCGCTGTGGTCGAGAATTTTCTGGAACTCGGCTGCGGCAGCACTGCCCTGTCCGGCAGCCAAATATGCCTCCCCGCGTACATAAACCGCATAGAGGCAGGACATATTGACGGTGAAGTCAAATGCCCCCAACTCGAAGGGTGAAGCAGCCTGAAGCGTATTCAGGGCGGAAGCCGGGTTCTTTTTGCCCAGCGCCAATTGCGCCTGAATCGCGGGCAGCCAAAGCGACTGCATCTGCGTGTCCAGCGGGAAGCG
>DATDGW010000685.1:0-1689 GCA_036521895.1 Candidatus Sulfotelmatobacter sp.
ACTTGGTTAGCTCGGAAGCAGTGTTGGACAGCACTGTGCTCATTTGGGATGGCCCAACGATTCGCAACTTTGCAAGACGCTACCATCAAATTTTTGAGAATGTACTCTCCCTTGCCTTAGAGGGATTCTCTTGGTATGTGGCTGCCCATGCTGCCTTAACTTCTCAGGGCGCACGAGAAAGGCTTGCCCAAGTCCTTTCGGTATGCGCATCCAGCATCGGACACACAATCGAAGGAGGCATTGAACTCGATGTGACCAATGAAGAGTTGGCCGAGGCAGCGAATATGACTCCGTACACTGCGAGCCGCATAATTAGCGAATGGCAGCGAAGCGGTGCAATTCGCAAAGAGCGTGGGAAAATCCTTGTGTGCTCCGGCAAAGGACTTTTCCTTCGCGCTGCCTAGATGCGGGTCGATTTATCAATTACGTGACCAGGCGATAGCACTCAAATCCCCCAACTAGAGGGGAGATGAGTAGAGTCGAGAAGAGGCGCAGTGACGGTAGCCTTCCGGTGGCGATTGGCGGGGCTTTCGCCACGCCGCCTCAATCCGGTTTAGGGATATTTACTTGACGCCACCAGACCCAACAGGTTGTGGTTTGATTAAAATTGCAAACGGAACCGGGTCCACCTGGACAGCCTGTTGCGCCAGTCGATAGAAGAGTTTCCCTCGGGATGCCGAGGTACGGCGGTTGAAGCGAAAAACGAATTCGTTGAGGTAGTCATCGAGGTGTTCGTTGGCAACCGCACCCTGGTGAGTGCCCATCAACCATCGTTTCAGAAGCGAGATCACCCGATGGACTCGCGGCAGCAAATGTTCTCCCGGCATCTGGCGGCGCTGCACCTGACGGTCGTGGAGGTATCCCTGCAACTCCCGGTAGGCGTTCAACCCATCGGTTCGAACCGTGCTGCCCGGTTCGATGGCGTCGGCGATAAACCCGTGCAGGCTGATCCGGCTCAGATCCAGGAGGCGGCGCAGACGGATTCGGCCAATGCCTTGGCCATTCTCTTCGGCGGCGACCACGATCAGGGTCCTTTGCTCTGTGCGCCGGCCCTTGATACCGGCCTCTTCGTCCCCCCAGTACGCCTCGTCCACTTCCACAATGCCCTGCAAGCGCTCGCGACCCGGACGGATCATCGCCCGGCGCAATTTGTGGAGCATGGCCCAGGCGGTCTTGTAGCTCCCCAGGCCCAAAACCCGCTGTAATCCCAGAGCACTGATGCCGTTCTTTTGGCTGGTTACCTGCCACATGGCCCGAAACCAGGTCGTCAAGGGCAGATGAGTGTCCTGAAAGATCGTGCCGGCGGTGACCGACATCTCGTATCGGCACTGGCCACAGCGCCAGCGGGCCCGTCGCACCGACCACGCCGTCTGTCCCGCGCATCGCGGACACACCCATCCCCTGGGCCAGCGCAGAGATCCCAGGTACGCCGCGCACGCCTCATCGCTACGGAAGCGTTGTTCCAGATCCAGCAAAGTCCGCGGATAGTCCTCGCTCATGTCGAAAAACACTACATCTTGGGTCTGGTGGCGTCAAGTAAACATCCCTAATCCGGTTTGACTTAGTTCTGTTTCCTCTTCCCGCTCATCGAACCGGACAGGCGGATTTCCCGCATCCGGCTCTCGGAAAAGACGCACACCGAGTTAGGTCGGTATGTAACGCCCTCTGCAACGTCTGAACACAACCGCG
>DATDGW010000686.1:0-2512 GCA_036521895.1 Candidatus Sulfotelmatobacter sp.
ATTGCGGATTTCGAAGGGAACTTGAAAAGGAACCTGTACAAGATCTGGAATCGGATGTCGTCGGGCAGTTACTTTCCGCCGCCGGTGCGGACGGTGAAGATACCGAAAGCAAATGGTGGGGAAAGGAGCTGGGTATACCGACCGTATCGGATCGGATCGCGCAACAGGTGGTGAAGTCGAGATTGGAGCCGGCGGTGGACCCGCTGTTCCATCCGGATTCCTACGGGTATCGACCGGGGAAGTCGGCGCTGGATGCAGTGGGGCAGGCGCGGCAGCGATGTTGGCGCTATGACTGGATTGTAGATCTGGACATCAAGGGTTTCTTCGACAACATCCCGCAAGATCTGCTGATACGGGCGGTGAAGAAGCACGCTAAGGAACAGTGGATGGTTCTCTATATCGAGCGGTGGCTGAAAGCGCCAGTGCAAGAAGAGGACGGCCAGTTGGTCCCGCGTGAGAAGGGCACGCCGCAAGGCGGGGTCATCAGCCCTCTGTTAGCCAATCTGTTTCTGCATTATGCTTTTGATCGGTGGATGGCGAAGCGGTATGCGCAGTTGCCGTTTGAACGTTTCGCCGATGATGCCATCGTGCATTGCAGGACGGAAGTGGAAGCCCAGGAGGTTCGGGCAGCGATAGCCGCACGCTTGCAGGAATGTGGGCTGGAGCTTCATCCGGAAAAGACGAAGGTTGTCTATTGCAAGGATGATGACCGGCGGAGGACGTATCCGAACGAAAAGTTCGATTTTCTGGGCTATACATTTCGGCCGCGGAGATCGAAGAATCGCAAGGGGAAGTACTTCATCAACTTCAGTCCGGCAGTCTCTGACAAGGCGGTGAAAGCGATCCGGACGGAGATTCGACACTGGAATCTGCATCTACGCAGTGACAAGTCCATCGAAGATCTGTCGCGGATGTTCAACCCGATCATTCGAGGGTGGCTTCGGTATTACGGGCGATTTTACCGGTCGGCGCTCTATCCGCCGATGCGGCAACTGGATCGATCGTTGGCCCACCGGGCCAATCGGAAGTACAAGAAGTTGCACGGTCATTTGCGCAGGGCGACGCATTGGGTCGCGCGTATCTCGAGACGCGATCCGAAGTTGTGGGCACACTGGCAATTGGGAGTGCGGCGTGGTTCCATGGCGGGAGCCGTGTGAGCGGAGACGTTCAAGCACGGTTCTGAGAGAGGTTGTGTCAAGAAGGCGCGAAAGCGCCATGCTGTACGAAAGATGAAGGTGGGCCCTTCGGAGTCGCTCTGTAGGGAGAGGCTTCAAACTGCCATAGGCTGCTACGGTCCAATGGCCGCGGTGGTGAACGCTATTTGTGTCAAGAAGACGAGAAATCGTCCTGCTGTACGAAAGATGGAGGTAGTCCCTCCGGAGCCGCCTTGTAGGAGGAGGCTTCAAACTGCCGTGAGCTGCTTCAGCCAAAAACTGCGGTGGTGAACGTCCACGGTTAAAAGGCGTGACGTTAGATCACGTCATGTGGGGATTAGAGAGACGAGTGCAAACGAACCTTCTGATGACTTATCGAAACACCACTAGGATGACGTCAAAACCGGAGCTGGTAACGTGTTCCGGGAACAGCGTGGCGGAAACCTACTTACTGGCTGCGCGGCGTCCGGTATACAGGGGGCGTGAATCTAATCCGGGCTTTCGTACGGAACTTGAGAGCCTGGTTGGCGATGATAAGGGAAAAGCACAAGTGGGTGAACCATGAGGCTGAAAGTACCGATGCGCCAACCAGAGTCGCACTGCTCCATAGTAGCGAGGAAGCGGAGTAATGTCCGTGGAGCGAAGGGGGCAGGTCACCTGCGTCAGGATGGAGTCAACGGGCAACCGGAGGAACTCCTTGTCTTGGCGGAAGCCGGCAGGCTTCCTCGGGGTGGCACGAGCCGGATGAGGCGAGAGTTTCATGTCCGGATCTGTGAGCGGCTCGGGGCGAAACTCCCTGGGCCGACTCGGCGGTAAAAGGCGTGGCATTTAGATCACGTCATGTGGGGATCAGAAAGACGAGCGAAAGCGAACCTGTGGGTAAAGCATCGAAACAGAACTAGGATGGCACCAAAACCGGAGCTTACTCTCGGTTCCGGGAAGAGCATGGGAGATGCCTACTTACTGGCCATGCGGTGTCCGGTGCAGAGCAGGCGTGAGTCTGGTCCGGGCTTTCGTACGGAACTTGAGAACCTGGTTGGCTCTGCCAAGGGAAAAGGCGCAAGTGGAAGAACCACGAGGCCGAAAGTACCGATGGGCCAATCAGGGGCGGACTGCTCCGTAGTACCGAGGAAGCGGCGTAATTTCCGTGGAGGGAAGGGGGCAGGTCACCCGCATCAGGATCATAAGGGTCAACGGGCAACCGGAGGAACTCGAGGGTCGTGATGGGAGGCGGCAGCCTTCAATGGGTGGCACGAGCCGTGTGAGTCGAGAGGCTCAAGCACGGATCTGTGAGGGGCTCGGGTGCAACTCCCGGGCCTACTCGGCAGGTCGACGTGGTCTTCGACTTGGTCCGAGGC
>DATDGW010000687.1:0-5856 GCA_036521895.1 Candidatus Sulfotelmatobacter sp.
CCAGCTTTTTTTCCCGCGCCGTGCTGCTCGCTGCCGTGAATGCCAACCTGCCATCACCCCGACTGCTGGGTGTTTCCGTTCGCTCCATCCTCATCATCTTCGTGTTATCCATGGTCTTTGAGGAAGTGGGAGTAGCAGAACAGACCATGCTGGTTGCCTTCGGAATCGCTTTCGGAGCCCTGATGCTTGGGTTGGCAATCGCATTCGGCACAGGCGGCAAGTACTTGGCACAGCAATTCCTGGAAAAGAGGTTCGGTCGCGGAAAGAAGGATGAGGGAAAAGAAGATGAACTGTCGCCGCTTTAGAACTGCAGACTCATCTCTCCCACGTTGCGCGCCGGTCGCGCTTCCGGCCTAAGAACCTGGAGCTCGACCTCGTCTTTTGAGGTGAGCACTTTTGCTCAGACCATTGTCCAATGGAGTGCTAGCCTCAGACTGTGCTTCCTGCCGAATTGGCGAGGAGCCGAGGAGTTGCCTGCCGTTTTGCAGGACCGAATTACCGTGAGGCGAACCACACTAATTCCCGCTAATTTTTGGCTGCCTGCACAGTTTGGTGCCAGAAGCGTCCATCCGCTGACTTGCTTCGGGACTTACAGTTTGATGGTTCCAACTCAGCTGAGGCGCAGCCCCAAGAGATGCGAACGTGGAGATCATTGCCTGATGCTCCGTCCTCGGTACAGCCTCCGACCCAAACGCAAATTCAAAGATTATTCGCCAATGAAGCGAAATCGCCGTTGACCCTGGGTGCGGTTGGCATCAGTGCAAGTGTAATGCGCGGAACAGAACTGGAACGCCTGACTCACGGACCGCAGCCCGGCTTGACCTCGCTCTATCCAGCGGGGCTCATGCAAAGAGAGTCCAGCCCTTTTCTTGTTAAGCACATGTATCCGTCGTCGCTGCAGCAAAGCCCACGTTATCACGCTTCGACAAGCGACAGTCTTATGGGCTGGGCCACCTACGCAGCGTCGCGCGTCTTTGTCACGCGTGACAGATCCGGAAAGGGGACGCTGAATACCAGGTATTTCCTCGGGGTACTGGCATCGGTTGCGCTCCATGGAAGTTTCCCATCAACTCACTGGTAAAGTTCGCGACCGCTGACCGCTCATAACTTCTTCTCGAACTCATATAGAGGCATGCCAAAAGAGTCGCGCACTGCGCCGGTCGCAGTGAATCCATTCTTACGATAGAACTGTACCGCCCGTTCCAGAGGCTGGGTGGTGTTGAGCGTAACCCGCGAACATCCCCACGCACGGATCTCCGCCTGTGCGGTTTCAAGAAGCAGTTGGGCAATCCCTTTTCCATGCCATGCGGGGAGCACCGCCATTCCGCGGAGATGCCCCTGCGATTCGCTTACCCGGCGACAGGCAATGGTTCCGACGATCTCCCCCCCGGTCGCAGCGGCCACAAAGATCGTCATGGTGTGCAGCCGGGTTACGAGCGTGCCTCTGGTTAGCACGGTGTCAAGAAAAGCTGCGGGGGTGTAGGCCTTGCGATAGGGCTCGAAGGCCTCGCGTAAGCAACGCAGGATTCCAGTTGAGTCCTCCGGTCTGGCCGTCCTGACTGCGATTTCTTTCTGCGGTCCCATTCGTCCGTGCCCTGCGTCCGCGTTCCGTAAGGGTCGCCCCCCGGGAGCGAACACGCCGAATTTTACTGCATAGTTAGCGTTAAATCGCGTGGCTGTTGAAAAAGTCACTGAAATTTAGCAAGGGGAATTCAGCAGAAGCATGTTAGAAGAAAGCATTCGCACATGCTCTGTTTGATTCTGATCGTCGGAGGCCTGCTGATCATGATGGGGCAACACGACCGTTCCGAAGCGTTGTTCTACTACTTCCGTCTGGAAGATCAGGTTCCAGAGACTCATCTGCTGCGGCTCATTGAAAAGCACATGAGCTTTGCCTTTGTGCGGGAGAAGCTGAAAGCGAGTTACAGCGATACCGGCCGTCCATCCCTTGATCCCGAACTTCTGCTGCGCATTCTGCTGATCGGCTATCTGTACGGCATTACCAGCGAACGCAAGTTGGTAGAAGAACTGCGCATGCATCTGGCTTGGCGATGGTTTACTGGGCTGGGGTTCGATCAGGAGGTTCCGCATCACTCCACGTTCTCCAAGAATCGGCACGGGCGATTTCAGGAATCCAAGCTGTTCGAGCAGTTGTTTGAGCAGATCGTGCGGCAGTGTGTAGAAGTGGGACTGGTCGAGGGCAAGCATCTGTCGGTGGATGGCAGCTTTGTGGAAGCGAATGCGGCCAAGGGGAGCCGGGTTCCACGGGAGCGGTTGGCGGAAGCGGCCCAGGTGAATCAGACTGTGCGGCAGTATCTTCGGGAAGTGGAAGAACAGAATCCGGTGGAAGAACCGGTGCATGAGCAAGATCAGGTATCGACGACCGATCCCGATTCCACCTATGCGACCAAAGGCGGCACGCCGGCGCGACTGGGTTACTACGACAACTATCTGGTGGATAACAACAGCTGCGTGATTGTGGGTGTGCAGGGGACGGCGGCGCGCATGAGTCAGGAAACCGTGGCCGCGCAAGACATGCTGACTCGCTTTGGCGAGTGGCAAGGACGAGCGCCCGAGTCGGTGGCGGCCGACACGACATACGGGAACGGGGAGTTCTTGCAATGGTTGGCAGATCGGAACATCACCCCGTATATGCGAACCCGCGACAGCATCCACCGAAAGAGGAGTCCATTCTTTGGTCCCGAGCATTTCACTTACGAACCGGAACACAATCGCTACATCTGTCCCGCTGGACAACCCCTCAACTATGGCGGGCGCGTGTATCGGAATCGCGCCTTCAACTACATCGGGACGCGCAAAAAGTGTGGCCCGTGCTCGCTCCGACCACAATGCACCAGCGCTGTCTTCCGGGGCCTCATCATCCACCAAAACGAACCCGCCCGACAACGGGCGCGGGAGTTGGTCAACACGCCAGAGTTCGCCAGGGCACAGCGACAAAGAAAGAAGGTGGAAGCCTTGTTCGCGGAACTGAAAAATCAGATCGGATTGCGGCGCTTGCGTCTGCGCAGACTCAGGTTCGTGCGGGAGCAGTTCTTCCTGGCAGCGGTGGCCCAGAATATCAAACGACTGGTGCGGTTCCTCAGTCGACCGATAACACCTACTACGGAAGCCGCCGCTTAGCTGAAGTGCAATGGAACACTGGATTGCGGGGATACCGGGAAGTGTTCCTTCCCATCACGGACTTTTTCAACACCCACTCGCGATAGCGCTCACTGACCAGTTTTGAGTTTTGTGGCCATTTGTGGGGAACAAAAAGCGAATCTGCGGGAGCGCCGCTACAAAGGGCCGCAAACGCGTGCTGGCTATCGTGGCGGGAATTCTTGTGGCAGCACTTGACGACATCCTTCAATACGCAGACCGAGGCGCTGATCGCTGCAGCCGTCACGGACTGATCACGGCCTGGAGAATTGCGAGGACCGTTTGAATGGTAGGCCCGAATGGACTCGAACCATTGATTTCATCATCCTGTGTGGGCTTGACTGCGTAATTCCGCAGTCTGTAATTTGTTTTCGGCTCCCAAGACCACGAATGGTCACCACGCCAACGCAGGGAGGAAAAACATGGCATCCGATAGCTGGGCGGTTTCGTGTTCTGTAGTACTCCTTCTTTTCATCGCGTGTGCCGCGACAATATCCGCCGCTCCAATGGCGAGCGCCGCTGCTGGCAATGCGCAAATCACGGTTCTCTATGATGCATTCGGTAAAGCATCCACGATGCAGAAAGACTGGGGCTATGCTGCGTTCGTCGAATACGGCGGAAAACGGATCCTGTTCGACACTGGCAACAACCCTGACATTCTTGCGCAGAACGCGAAGGCGAAGGGCGTTGACTTGACGAAGCTGGACTTCGTTGTGATGTCGCACCGACACGGCGATCATATGGGAGGACTGACCTACTTATTGAAGGTGAACCCCACGGTGAAGATTTACGCACCCAAAGAGGGGTTCGGCGTTTACGGGGCCGACTTACCCAGCAGTTTTTATCGCAAGGACGCCTCTCTCCCTCTCGAACAGCGCTACTACGACGGCACACCGCCAGAAGTCATGCGATTTGGATCGGCTTGGCCCGGAGCTAACTTTCAACTGGTCGACAAGAATATCGAGATTGGTCCCGATATCCATCTGATTGCATTGGTGTCCGATAAGCCGGGAACGCTGGAATTGCGTGAGCTGTCGCTCGCCATCAATACGCCTGACGGCATGGTCATCGTGGTTGGTTGTTCGCATCCCGGCATTGACAAGATCGTTGAATCTGCAACTGCGATCAATCCGCGCATTCACTTCATCGCTGGCGGCTTTCATCTCCTTGTAGCGCCCGATCCTGACATCGAGAGGATTGTCACCGCACTGCATGATCGGTTCAGAGTTGAATACGTTGCCCCAGGTCACTGCACCGGAGAACCAGCGTTCACAGCGCTTAAGAAGGCTTTCGGCGACCACTACATTTATGCGGGGTTGGGCACAACACTCACAGCAACACAGGTAGGAAATCACAGGTAGAAAATGGAGCGGCGACTTGAAATGGTAGGCCCGAATGGACTCGAACCATCGACCTCATCCGTGTCAAGGATGCGCTCTAACCAGACTGAGCTACGGGCCTACACGCCAACGATTCTGATTGTAATTCTACGGTCGGCGCGCAATTCCGGCAACGTTTAGAGAAAATTAAGACCGCAAGACAGAGAACTCAAGTGGACACCAACTGTTCCGCTTGGCTGTGGAAATCGGGCTAGGTTTCTGGACACCATCGTACGGGCGTTTTCGGATTAGGTTTTTGGACACCTTTTTTGGTGGGACTCGGGAGCCGCTCGATGCAGCTCCCGGAATTTCGTTCGCTTGCACCCTTCCTCTCCTTATCGTACCCGTAGTACTGAATTCTCGAACGCGTAGACAACCCTTTGTTTTCAGCCACGCACGAGGGTTCGGCTAAGGTTGTGAGTAGAGCGCTCGCTTGAGGAAGTCTCCACCTGTGCGCCCCACAAACTTATCTGCTTCCACTACGACTCGTCCGCGCGACAGCACGGTGTCGGGCATGCCCGTCACTTGAATTCCCTCGAACATCGAGTAGTCGACGCGCATGTGGTGAGTCTTCGCGCTGATGGTGTGCCTGCGATCGGGATCAAAAATCACCAGATCCGCGTCGCTGCCCACGGCGATCGTACCCTTGCGGGGATACAGGCCGAAAAGCTTTGCTGGAGTCGTCGAAACCAATTCCACAAAACGATTCACGCTGAAGCGTCCGCCGGCAACGCCGCCCGAATAAATAAGGCTCATGCGGTGCTCGACGCCGGGACCGCCGTTCGGAATCTTGGTGAAATCATCACGGCCCAGTTCTTTTTGCTCTTTGAAGCAGAAGGGGCAGTGATCGGTCGAAACCACCTGCAGATGATCGCGCTTCAATCCGTTCCACAATTTTTCCTGATGCCACTTCTCACGCAGAGGCGGTGTGAAGACGTACTTGGCTCCCTCAAAGCCGGGCGCATCGAAGTTCTCCAGTGAGAGATACAGATACTGCGGGCAAGTCTCGGCATAAACAGGAAGGCCGCGATCGCGAGCTTCGCGCACTTTCTCGAGAGCTTCATTGCAACTCAAATGAACGATGTAGAGCGGCGCTCCGGCCATTTCGGCAAGGGCAATCGCTCGCGATACGGCTTCCGCTTCCGCCGTCGTAGGACGGGTCAAGGCGTGATACTTCGGCGCCTTTTTCCCTTCCGCCAGTGCCTGTTGCACGATCACGTCAATCGCGCCACCATTTTCGGCGTGCATGCAGACCAGTCCGCCATTCTTGGCTGTGGCCTGGAAAGCTTTGAAGATGCTGGCGTCGTCGAGCATGAAG
>DATDGW010000688.1:0-6528 GCA_036521895.1 Candidatus Sulfotelmatobacter sp.
AGCAGCAGGACATGCTGAAAACCGCGCGCCTGAACTTCCTTGACCAGCTTGGCCAGTTGATCGTACTGCGCCATCTGCTCGTCGACGATATCGAGCCATCCCAGCCAATTGGCTTCGTCACTGCCGGTCCAGAGCGATGCATCGCGCTGCCACAAACGCTGCATTTTGCCACCCGATTGCCAATCGGCGATCGTCGCTTTGACAGTGCTGGCCAGCGATTCCGGCAGGGAAGTCTTCAGTCGGCTCACGAGATCTATCCTTTTTGCTGAGTGCTTATCGCGACCGCGGCCAGCAGTTTGTCGAAGGCATCGGCAAACAGCTTGACGCCGTCGTCGGTCAACTTGTCGGTCACTTGTTGGATGGAAATGCCGGCGCGTGCCAGATCGTCCATCACTTTCTGCGCACCCGGCACATCTTCCGTCAGCGCGTTGCGAAGCCGTCCGTGATCTCGGAAAGCATCGATCGTCGCCGGCGGCATGGTGTTCACCGTGTCGGTCCCGATCAGTTCTTCCACGTAAATGACGTCGCGATAGTTTGGATTCTTCGTGCTGGTGCTGGCCCACAGCACGCGCTGGGTCTGCGCTCCCTTGGCCGCCAGCGCTTGCCAACGCGCTCCGCTAAAGATCTTCTGGTAGCGCTGATAGGTGAGCTTGCCGTTGGCGATCGCCACTTTACCCAACAGGCTCTTCGCCAGTGCCTGCTGGCTGGCGTCGCTGGTCGCTTTCAGCTTGTCATTGAGCAGAGAATCGACCAGCGTGTCGATGCGGCTGATAAAGAAACTCGCCACGCTCGCCATCTTTTTCAGATTGCCGCCGTGCGCTGCCAGGTCTTCGAGCCCGGCAAGGTATGCCTCGGCAACTTTTTCGTACACCTCTTGCGCGAACAGCAACGTAATGTTGATATTGAGGCCCTCGCCGATCAACTGCCGGATCGCGGGAAGTCCCTCTGCCGTGCCCGGCACCTTGATCATCACGTTCTCGCGCTGCACCGTCTTCCACAACCGGCGCGCCTCGTCGATCGTCTCCTGGGTCTTGACCGCCAGATACGGCGAGACTTCCAGGCTCACATACCCATCGCGGAACTTCGATTCGTCGTACACCGGCCGCAAGGCATCCGCCGCAGACTGAATGTCGCGAATCGCGATCTGCTCGTAGCGGGCCGTGGTATCGAGATCACTTCGCGATGCCAAGGCCTTCAAGAAATCATCGTACAGCGAACTGTCGGCGATCGCCTTCTCGAAGATCGCGGGATTGGAAGTCATCCCCCGCAGTCCGTCTTCCTTCATCAGTTGTTGGAGCTTCCCGGTGGTAAACAGATCGCGCCGGATGTAATCGAGCCACATCGACTGACCGTAGTTGAGCAATTCTTTTAGCGGATTCCTCGTCGCTTTCGAGGTTTCCAGAACCCCAGTTGGCTGCATAATGATCTCCCCGATCTTGCGCAAAATGAATTTTGTTCGAACCCCATGCAAGCGTTACTTGCCGGCGATCGCGGAACGAGCTTCGGCAACGACGGTGTCCACGGTGAACCCAAAATACTTCAACAAGTCTTTCAGCGGCGCCGAGGCGCCGAACCGGTGCATGCCTACATTCCGCCCCTTCAGCCCGGTGTAGCGTCCCCATCCGAACGTAGACGCCATTTCCACTGAAACTCGCGCGGTTACGTCGGACGGCAGAACGCTCTCTTTGTACGCGGCGTCCTGCTGTTCAAAGATCTCCCAGCAAGGCATGCTGACCACCCGCGCCTTTACGCCCCCGGCCTTCAGTTCTTCGTAGGCGTCCACGCACAGCGACAACTCGCTCCCCGTGCCGAGCAAAATCACGTCCGGCTTCCGGTCCGGCGCGTCGGCCAGGATGTACGCGCCCTTTGCCACACCAGAAGCGGGGGCATACTTGGTCCGATCGAGAGTCGGCAGGTTCTGCCGGGTCAACACCAGTGCGACTGGCGAGTGCTGCAGCTGCGCAATGATCTTCCAGGCCTCGGTAACCTCATTCGCGTCGCCGGGACGAAGCACAATCAGATTCGGCATGGCTCGCAAAGACGCCAGTTGCTCGATCGGTTGGTGCGTCGGCCCATCTTCGCCAACGCCAATCGAGTCATGGGTGAAGATGAAAATCGACGGAATCTCCATCAGCGCGGACAGCCGAATGCTCGCCCGCATGTAATCGCTGAAATTGAAAAACGTCGCGCCGAACCCCCGAATGCCCGACACCGTAAGCCCGTTCACGCTGGCGCCCATCACGTGCTCGCGCACCCCGAAGTGCAGATTGCGTCCCGCAGGAGTGCCGGCCTGAAATTCTCCCGCGCCTTCAAATTTCAACGTCGTCTTGTTTGAGGTCGCCAGGTCCGCCGACCCGCCAATCAACCACGGAATATTCTGCGCCAGAGCGTTGAGCACCTTGCCCGAACTCTCGCGCGTCGCCACGCCCTTGGCATCCGCGGGAAACGTCGGAAGGCTCTGGTCCCAGCCCGAAGGCAGTTCGCGGTGCTGCATGTGGTGCAGACGCTCCGCCAGCTCAGGGAACTTCTGCGAGTATTCTGCGAACTCTTGCGACCATTGCGCGTGCAGATCGCGTCCGCGCTTTCCAATTCCCTCGCGGAAATGTTCGCGCACGCCATCTGGCACCAGGAATTTTGCCTCTTCCGGCCAGCCATAAAACTTCTTCACCAGCCGCACTTCCTCCTCGCCGAGAGGCTCGCCATGGGCGGCATTGGTGTCCTGCTTGTGCGGAGATCCATAGCCAATGTGGCTATCGACAATAATCAGGGTCGGCCGGTCAGTGGTCTGGCGGAACGTCTCAAACGCCCGCGCCAGCATCTCCAAATCGTTGGCGTCGGCTACACGGGTTACGTTCCATCCGTAACCCACAAAGCGGGTCGCGACATCTTCGCTGAATGACCAACTGGCCGGGCCATCGAGCGTAATGTGATTGTGGTCGTACATCCAGCACAGATTGGAAAGCTGCAAATGTCCGGCCAGAGAAGCGGCTTCGCCCCCAATGCCTTCCATCAGATCGCCATCCGAGCACATGGCGTACACGTTGTAGTCGAAAATTTCCTGCCCGGGACGATTGAAGTTCGCCGCCTGCCACTTGCCGGCGATGGCCATGCCCACGCTGTTGCCAACGCCCTGGCCCAGCGGCCCGGTCGTGGTTTCGACTCCGGAAGTAAGATGCGACTCTGGATGCCCCGGGGTCCGGCTTGCCAACTGCCGGAAGCGCTTGATCTCCTCCATCGGAACCGAGAGTTCTTTTAATATCTGGCCATGCTCGTCAACCCGCCGCACCTCTGCGAGGTGCAGCATGGCATAAAGCAGCATGGACGCATGTCCGTTGGAGAGGACGAAGCGGTCGCGATTAAGCCAGGTCGGATCGGCGGGATCGTAGCGCAGGAATTCTTGCCAGAGGCAATATGTGACCGGCGCGAGTCCCATGGGCGCGCCCGGATGGCCCGAGTTCGCCTGTTGCACCGCGTCGATCGCCAGAGTTCGAATCGTGTTGATGCACAGCGTGTCCAGTTGCTGCCCCGTCACCAAAACCTGTTCACTGGCTACCATGCGGTTCCGCTCCTCCAGCCTGGGATTTGTTCACCGGTGTGCGATCGGTCTCTAACTAATTAGAGTTTCCGATTACGGAAAGGGTTCAATACGCAGAAAGTGTATCAATTTCCGTGCAGGCGTGGATTAAGCCGCGATGAAAAACTGGCGGGAATCGGTGAATTCCTTTATTTCAGAAGATGCAAGTAGCCGTTTTCGGTTCGTGGTCTCCGGGTGGTCTCCTGCACGTACTTGAGGAACTGGCGCAGGTTGTCACGCTCGGTAGGTGCCATTCCTTCGAAATGGATGCGTACTCCGTTGGCAGGTCCTGTGCGGGATACGACTCCGCTCAAGGCAAACCCTTTAACCCAGATCTTCCCGTTGGGAACCCACAGGCCGATTTCGACGTTCGACCCCGGCTTGACCGGGTGCGCGGTTTCGACCAGGCATCCGCCCGCGCTTGTGTTGGAGAGATTGCCCCAGATCGGAACCGGGAATCCATCGACACGGAGTTCGACTGCCACGAAACACTTGATTCGCGGGTGGCGACGGCGGTCGCTCCCCCAGTTCTGGGCGAACAAATCCGGCTCAAACGGAGGCGTCGCCGAAGTCGGAGTTGGAACTGGCTCGGGCGCAGCCGTCCGAGTGGCGGGCTTTCCATTCGTCGGAATGCCCGCCTTGATTTCACGCATCGCCGAAAGCAGCGCCGCCTCCCGCTTTTCGGCGGGAGCTTCGCGGTAGGCTTGCAGCAGCTTGCCTACATGCCGGACGAGGTCCGGATCGGACAATATTCGGGTCCAGTCAGTTCCTGTTGCCGCACTCATCGAATGCACGTCTTCCGTTCTTAAATTTTGCGACTCTTGACCAGATTGAACTGAAGGTCACTCGTATTCAAGATGACCTTGGTCACGTCCTTAAGGGGCGCCCTACCATCGCTTGGGGAAGGATGTGGTGGCTTGAACGTCTGAGAAGGTGCTGGTTGCTTGCGAGACCGTCTGGCTCACTTCACTGGTTTTCGAACGTGAGCTGGACCACCTCGGTAGTCTCGCTCTGTCCCGGTTCAAACTTCCATTTGGTGACCGCTTCGATCGCGGCATCAACCAGTACTGGGTTTCCGCCGAGCACGCGCGTAGTCTTGACCGCACCGTTGGCTTTGACGACAGCTTCAACTCGAACTACGCCGTGAATGTGCATCTTCTTTGCCAGTTCCGGATACGCCGGCGCGACGCGCGCAGCGACCTTTCTCTCCGAAGATGCGGAAGCGTTCTGAGCGCAGGCTATGCTCGTCGTGAAAGCTATGAGTGCAATCGTCATGAATAAGACACGTCTCCGCATGGGCGTTCGTTCCTCTTACAACTGCTAGCTTAAAGGTGCTGCTGTCGCCACGCAAAGCACCGAAGGCATTGGACTTTGGGTGAGGTTCGAATATTGGAAGTATCTAATCTTCGCTCTACGGACCGCGGCTCTAGCCGCGCCCCCGAGGGATTTCCAATGATCGAGTCAGAATCGTTGCATCGCAAAGCCGCGCAAACGAATCAAAGCTGAGGAGTTATGCTATAGACCAGAAAGGACGCCTCTGCCCTCAGGATCAATGGCGGGGCGTTCCCACGATCACGAATGCGCTGCTCATTGATAATTCCCCGAATCGCATTTTTCGCTCTTATTCTCGTTCTGCTCGCGACGCTGGGCTTGCCGGCTCAGTCCACCGGCGGATCCTCCCCAACCCCGAACGTGACCCAGCCAGGCCCGCAAAATCCATTTTTGGGCAGTGCCCCCGAAGGCAGAGCCACCGCGGACGTCCTGCAAATCGATTTCAAGGATGCGATCGATCGTGGTCTGCGCAACAATCTCGGCCTGTTGCTGGCCGCCGATCAGACTGAGACGGCTCGCGGAGAAAGATGGAAAGAGCTAAGCGAGCTGCTTCCGAACCTCAGCGCTCGTGTCATGGAAGACGTGCAAACTCAGAGCCTGGCGGCTCTTGGCTTTAACAAGCTCTTCCCCTTACTCGCCGCTCCGGGCAATACAAACGCGAGTCTCCCGCGCTTGGTACCCGCCTTCAACTACTTCGACGCGCGAGCTTCTCTCGCCCAGTCCGTCTTTAACTACAAGAACTTGGAGAAAGAGCGGGCTGCCTCGGAAAGCGTAAAGGCCGCGCAGTTCAGCTACAAGGATGCACGCGAGATGGTAGTGCTCGCCGTGGGCAACTCCTATCTCCAGGCCATTGCTGCAGGCGCTCGCGTGGAAACCACCGAAGCGCAGGTCAAAAGCGCCCACGCCCTCTACGACAAGGCAGCCGACCAGCAGAAGGCTGGACTCAGCCCAGCCATCGATGCGCTGCGCTCGCAGGTCGAACTGCAAACCCGCCAGCAGCAACTTATCGTCGCGCGTAACGACCTCGCCAAGCTCAAATTGAACCTAGCGCGGATCATCGGGCTTCCCCCGGGACAGGACTTTGTGCTCACCGAGAAGGCCCCCTACCAGGCGTTGCTCGCTCTGCCGCTCGACGCATATCTGCAACGTGCCTACTCTGCCCGCCCTGACTATCAGGCCGCCCTCGCCCAGGTTCGAGCCGCGGAACTCTCGCGCAGGGCGGCCGCGGCCGGACGTTACCCCAGCCTCGATGTCGCCGCGAATCTCGGCGACATTGGCGTCAACCCGGCTCAATCGAACGGCACATGGCAGGTGAACGGCGGCGTCAACATCCCGATCTTTGCCGGCAACCGCGTCCATGGCGACGTGCTCGAGGCCGACGGCCAACTCAAGCAGGCGCGCTCGCAACTGGGAGATCTGCGCGGCCGCATCGATTACGAGGTCCGCACCGCCCTGCTCGATCTGAACGCCGCGGCCGAGCAAGTGGAAGTCGCGCGCAGTTCCGTCGATCTGGCGGAACAGGCACTGGCGCAATCGCAAGATCGCTTTACGGCTGGCGTCGCCGACAATCTGGAAGTGGTGCAGGCGCAAGAGGCTGTGGCCAGCGCTCACGAGAGTTATAT
>DATDGW010000689.1:0-5287 GCA_036521895.1 Candidatus Sulfotelmatobacter sp.
CTGCATTCGTTGCCGTTCTTTCTTGTTCATATCGCCTCGTTGTTGATCTTTTTCATTCCCTTTCACTGGTATTATTTGATCACTTGCCTGGCGCTGTTGGTGGTGCGCATGTTCTTTGTCACCGCCGGCTATCACCGCTATTTTTCGCACCGTTCGTTCAAGACGAGCCGCGTATTTCAGTTCGTTATCGCGTTCATGGCCACGAGCTCTTCGCAGAAGGGCGTGCTTTGGTGGGCGGCGCATCACCGCCATCATCACCGTCATTCGGACCAGGAACTCGATTTGCATTCGCCGACGCTTTTCGGTTTTTTCTGGTCGCACGTCGGATGGATTATTTCGGATAAGTACAATGACACACGCACCGAGTACATTGCTGACTTCGCAAAGTTTCCCGAGCTGCGCTGGCTGAACAAGTATCACTTGATTCCGCCGGTGACGCTCGCCGTGGTGCTCTGGCTGATCGGCGGATGGCCTATGTTCATTTGGGGCTTCTGCCTGAGCACGGTGCTACTGTGGCACGACACCTTCACCATCAATTCGCTCTCGCACCTCTTCGGCTCGCGCCGCTACCAAACCACTGACACCAGCCGCAACAACTGGCTGCTCGCGCTGCTCACACTCGGCGAAGGCTGGCACAACAACCATCATCACTTCATGGCTTCGGCGCGCCAGGGTTTTTTCTGGTGGGAGATCGACATCACTTACTACACGCTAAAGGTTCTTTCCTGGTTCGGCATCGTCTGGGACCTCCGAAAAGTCCCCACGCATCTGCTTACCCAGCAGGCCATCGCCGCTTAGATACTGCATTTCCAAAAATACCTACAAATGCGAATCGTCGGGACGGCATAGGGGCCTCCCGCCGATCCATCACGCAGGCGTTTGTGAGCCCACAGACGGGGCGACGCACTGAGACAATCCTAAAGAATAGCGAACGAGCTGAACCCTATGCGGGGCTCTTCCAGATTCCGGCGGATTACACCATAGAAGAACCCGCCATGGACAGCAACTTGTCCCCGGGGTTGGAAACCTCCTCGAAGCCAAGCTCTGCGCAGTAATTCCGTGACGCAAATGCCGACATCATGAGAGGCTGGCCACCACTGCCGCAAGGGCTGGCGTTCAGCGCTACACTTATTCCTAACGCTGCAGGAGGTGGATGCCAATGGCACGGATCGGCGGCGCTGACCCAAGTCAGCAGGGGCTACTGCAAGGGCTTTTCACGCGCATCATCTATTCGATGGTGAAACGCAAGGTCGGACGAGTGGTTATGCCGGTAAAGATTGCCGCGAATCACGGCAAGATCCTTTGGGGCTACGGGCAGATGGAGCAATCGCTACTGTCCAGCCACCTGGTGGAGGAAGCCTTGAAGAACCTGGGGCAATTGCGGGTGGCCACGCTCGTAGGTTGCCCGTTTTGAATTGACATTGGTTCTGCGGTCAGCAGAACCAGCGGGGTTTCCCCAGAGAAGATCGTGGCTTTGCCCAGCTACCGTAACAGTGAGTTGTTTTCTGTGACAGAAAAGTTGGTACTGGAATATGCTGACGGCATGACGCAGACTCCCGTCGAAGTTCCCGACGCGCTCTTTGCCAAGCTGCGTGAGAAATTCTCCCAAGCGCAGATGGTGGAACTCACGTCGACGCTGGCTTGGGAAAACTACCGGGCGCGGTTTGACCACGCGTTTGGCGTGGAAGCGGAAGGGTTTACCGAGGGCAGCTACTGTGCGTTGCCCGCGCGGGTGGCGAACCAATTAGGGTGAAAAAGCGTGAAAAATGAGCGTTTCAGCAACACCGCCAGTTTTTCTCGAACCGAAACCGCTTGAAAAGATTTTCAACCGGGCCTTTGGCTATTTTGTGGGGCTGGGAATTGCTCCCGGATACATGTACCTGTTGCAGGTGCGCGGGCGGAAGAGCGGGCGGCTTTACGAGACACCGGTAAACGTCCTGGATGTGGAAGGGAAGCGCTACCTGGTGGCTCCGCGAGGACGGACGCAGTGGGTGCGTAACGCGGAGGCGACCGAATGCCGTCCGGTAACCCGCGTCATTCAGACGATCGGCGATATCGTCATAAGTGTACTGGCCGGCCATTTCGTGAATCTTGGCCACAGCCTCCTCGGGCGTCTTGAGAGACCGATCTCCCGGCGCAGTACGGTGGACGGAGAAATTGGTTAGCACACCCGAGCGCCAGCGAATCTGCACGTCGATTTCCCCAGGCTTGCTCACGCCATCCAGTTGCACCGATTCAATGGCCATGCGCAGCAGACGCTTGCGCTCCTGATTCGTGGTGCTCGGGGCTCCCCACAGCCGAGGCAGATTCTGGGAAAGCTCTTGGATCGCTTGGCGTTCTTCGGGGGTGAGATTCCATTCGGCTTCTTGTTCTGCCTGGGCATAAGCTTGCTCCAGGTGGGTTACTCTCTCCAACTTCTCGTTCCATCGCCGCTCCAACTCCGATGCCACCAGGCGATTGTCCGGATCCACCGCGTCATATTGCCGCTGTGCCAACCGCGCCTCATAGCGCGCCTGCTCCAGTTGTAATTCCCGCTGCCGGCGTTGGACGGCTAAGTCCTGCTCCAGTTGCTCCAGGACCCGAAGTCCAACTTCTAAGCTCATCGGGGAAACGGACTCCAAAAAGGCTTCCGCGATCGCTCCATCCACTGGACGCGAGGTCATGCTCTGGCAAATCGTATCGGTCTCTCCGCTACCGAAGCTGGATTGACAAATGTAACTCGGCGATCGGTTTTCCCGCCGAGCATGGTTTTGTACAGTCATTTTGCGGCCGCAGATCCCACAATGAACGATCCCCTGCAACAAGGCGTTCCCTTCTCGAGCCACGCCGCGCGTTTCCTCGCCATTCCAGTTCTGGTGCAATCGCTCACAGTTCTTCACATACTCCTCCCAACTGAGATAGGCCGCGTGGTGAGCCTCGATCTTCACCGGCCACTGTGCCACGGGAACCTGATGGGGCAGCACCTTGCCCGTCTTCGCCGAACGGCGATCTCCAGAGTACTCCCAGCGACCGAACACATACACTCCGGCATAGGCCGGGTTGCGCAGGATGCGAACCACGGCGCTTAAGCTGGGCGTCTTCCAGATCAGCGAGCCATACCCTTCCCGCGTGGCCACTCGTGTCGGTAGATCCAAGGCTTGTTGTTTTAGATCGCGCACCACACGCCGAGCTACCCCATGGCGGCGAAAAGAGTCGAACAGGTACGCCAGTCGCTCGCGCACCTGCGCGTCGGGATCCAGTTCCCAATTTCCATCGGCACCGCGCACAAAGCCGGTGGGCAGGAGAAACTGCAGCTGTCCCTTGCGCGCCTTATTCCACCTTCCCTCGTACAATCGCGTGCGCAGCGTAAACAGTTCTGCTTCCGACAAAGTCCCTTTTACTCCCAGCAATAATCGATCGTTCGGTTCCCGTGGACTGTAGACCGCCTGCTCATCCCCGATCAGAGTACGGGTCAATCCACAGATCTCGATCAGCCGATACCAGTCACTGTTGTTGCGGGCCAATCGCGACGCTTCCAGCATCAATACGATGCCCACTTTGCCCAAACCCACTTCTGTCACCAAGCGTTGAAAACCGCTGCGATGAGTCGCGAAGGTGCCGCTTCGACCTTGGTCCTCATCAATGACCTCCACATGACTCGCGGGCCAGCCCAACTGTAAGGCTCGCTCGTGGAGATGATACTGGCGCTCGGTGCTTTCCCGATTTTCCTTAACCTGCCACGGAGTGGATTGCCGTACATAGACGTAGGCCATGCGTTCATAGTGCAGGCTTTGAATCTTTCCCGTATTCATGGTGCTCCTTTTCGGAAACGAGAGTCTGCACCTGGCGGCAGCCTACCTCGACCCACAGGGTTTGTAGAAAAGAAGATGGCGTCTCAGGTGGAAGAGCTAGCTTCTCCGGCCGTTGCCCCATCACGACATTAGCCTTTGACCGAGGCGTCGTGGGCGAGACCTGAACTCCGTTCCATTTCTTTCGAGACGAATCTCTTTCTAATACACCGTCGTCGGACCGATTACCTCCGGCACGCACCTGGCGCAGCACGAGGTCAGCAAAGAAACTGCAATTTTCAAGCAGTGCAACTTGAAACTGCTGACGATTCGCATCATCGCGGAGTCGCCGCCCCTCTGCCTCACTCTGCGCATCCGAACGCACCCATGAGTGCGGGGCTTGCGAGTTCCAGTGGTTTGCAGAGACCGGAAAGGCGGAATCGTGGAGGAGGGCATTACCTGCTTCGCTCACTTCCGCTAACCGCCACGGAAGCATCGACGACGCAACCATGTCCAGGGTGGACAACCCGGCCACCATCCCCTCGAGTGTGGTCAATGCGGTTGCAACGGCGGCATCGTCCGCGGAGCGCAACTCGAGATTCGCGGGTAATCCCGCCCAGGGCGACCGAATCTTGCGTAGGTCCAGTACCTTCGAGCATACGACCGGACCCCGCACCCAAAGAAGATTTTCCCCGACCCAGGTCACCAGATCGTTAATGACAAACTGAGGGATCACAGATTCCTCGACCCTCCGCATCGCTCGTCCCGGCTGTGTAGGAATCGAACTAGATCCCGCAGAGCTGGAGGGGAAAGGAGGGCGGCCGCACAGCTAGAAGGTGACGGGACTTCCGGCTTGGGAAGATTCGTCCAGCTCCAGGGAAGAGCCACCAATACCCCACTGCGGAGCCGAACCAGTACCCAGGGTTCAGGTCGCCAGAAGACGCGGCACACCCGTCCCGACTGACCACAGTAACAACTACCTTCGGAAGCAATCGTCACCGTACATCCGCACAGTGCAACATACGGTGCTGTTTGTTCTAGGTTTAAAGGGGACAATGAGCGAGTTCGAGATCAGTTTGCTTCGACAGCGTGCGATGGAGGCGCGCCGACAGAAAGTGGGTCGTGGTTTGGTGCTGACCCAAGTTCCCGTCGGCTACGTCCGTACCGAAGATGAAGGCATCGAGAAGACACCGGATCGTCAGGTCCAGGAAGCCATCGCCGGCATCTTTCGCAAGTTTCGTGAGTTGGGCAGTGTGCGCCAAGTTCTGCTCTGGTATCGTGATGAGAAACTGCTGATTCCCGCACTCTCGCGTGAGTCTGGTCACCGCAAGCTGGTCTGGATCGAGCCAGTCTATCCCCGTATCTTCGGCATCCTAAAAAACCCAACCTATGCAGGCTTCTTCGTCTGGGGAAGAAATCACACTCGCACTTCCATCGTGGAACCATTCAAAAGAATGGCGGGGACGACGGGACTCGAAACCGCGGCCTCTGCCGTGACAGGGCAACAATGAGATGTAACT
>DATDGW010000690.1:0-26043 GCA_036521895.1 Candidatus Sulfotelmatobacter sp.
TTAGAGCAGAAACATCGGCGCTTTAGTTCCGTCTTTCGAGGCGTACCAAATCTGCTTGACCTCAAACTTCGAGCCATCGACCGGAACCCCCGCGTCTCCAGCCGCTCGCGCCCCGACCAACTGTCGACGGGTTTGTGCGTGTAGTCATGCTGCTGGTTGATCCACGCCCGGGTCTCGACGGAGTCTTGATCTTCCAAACAGCGGTAGGGATCGGACACGGTTACGCCATGCAGAGTCTCTCGAACATTCCCCTGACGGGTATTTTGAGCTGCTGCGAATGGGGTATACAAAACAGCCCGAGACAGAATGCTGAGAACTCTGCGTTTCATGATCTCCTCCGACGGGGCACTCTGCGGTTTAGACCACGCGACATCAAGCAGGTTTGCCGGTCGCAGCGAGAGGAACTTCCCGCACCCGGGTTCCGTAGTGATAGCAGGGGAGGTGTGCCTATGGTGATGCTCCGATTGGTCGGATTCTTATTGGGGGCCGCGTTTTCATTCGCGCAGGGCGCGCCACTGGAGCAAGCGAAGGAGCCCGAGCAAGCCGCCACGGCGTTGACGGCTGATGCCATCATGGCCCGTGTTGCAGCCAACCAGGACCGCAGCGAAGAGCTCCGCAAGCAATATGTTTACCACCAGCACACCCACATCCTCACGCACAAGCCGAAGGGCAGGCTGGTCCGCGAGGAGACGGCCGACTATGACGTCGTCCCGACGGCCGATGGAACTCAGAAAGAGCTCAAACTGATCACTGGCCGCTACCGGAGCAAGGGAAAGTACGAAACCTTCGAGGGCGAGCCGGTTCCGGAGTCTGACAGTCTGGATGGCAATTTGATCCACGATTTTCGTGAAGATCTGTCGAATGAGAAGTCGAAAGATGGGTTGGCGAAAGACCTGTTTCCGCTGACGACGGAGGGACAGAAGGACTACGAGTTCAAGCTGTTAGGGCAGGAGGAGCAGCAGGGACGCAGCGTCTACCACATCGGGTTCAGGCCCAAGGACAAGAATGACATTTCGTGGGCTGGAGAAGCGTACATTGACGCGGCGGAGTTTCAGCCGGTGCGCGTGTTCACCAAACTCGCGCGCCGGATTCCGTTTGCGGTGCGGACTTTCCTGGGAACCGATCTGCCGGGGATCGGGTTCAACGTGGTGTACAAGCGGCAACAGGATGGAGTCTGGTTTCCCTCCACTTTCGGGACAGAGTTCCGGATTCGCGTGCTGTTCTTCATCAACCGAGAAATGACGGTCTCTTTGGAGAACACGGGCTTCCAACACACGCACGTGGAGAGCAAGATGAAGGTGCTGGGGCCGGTGGAGTGAGCCGCACAAGATTGGGCCCGCATCAAGAATCGGATTGAGCCGAAGTTATTGGTCCCCGGCCCGGCGCAGAATCTGCACCTCCATCGGGCGCAGGTTCACGCGAACGACATGTAGGGGGCCATGTCCCGTGGAGCCGTCGACTTCCTGCACGGTTGGGGCTCCTTGAGGAATGGAGCGAACAGGCTGTGGAGCCACCGGCGCCGTCTGATTGCTGTACAAGACGTCAAAAACATCGCCTTCCGCACTGAGCAGAATCTCCACGATGACATCGAGTTGCTGCCCCTGCGTGGGATTCGTGTTCGCGGCGACGACAACTTCCTGATCATTCAGAATCCGCGAGAAGGCGATCACTCCCTGAGGGAATCCCGAGATTCCAAAGGTTACTCCATCGCCCGAGAGCGGACGAAAATAGAATCGTCCATAGCGCAACGCCGATTGTTGCGCACGCACGGCGGCAATTTGCTGGATGTGCTGGTAGAAGTTGCTCTGCTCGTCAAAGCCGGGGCCTCCCCAGAGCGCCTCGCGCACCGCTGGGTCGCTGCCGGCGCCGTGCAGTCCCTGCTCGGTGCCGTAATAAAAGCAGGGAATTCCGGGCAGAGAGTAAAGGCAAGCCAGTCCCAAAATCACTTGATTGTCAAACTTCGTGGGGCTGCTGGGGTCGACGTAGCGAATGCGTTCCTTTACGTCGTGATTGTCGAGAAACGTGACGAAGTAGCGGGTCGCGTCGCCGTGGGAGCTGAGCACATCCGCTTCGACCTTCTTCCGCTTCTGATACATGCCGACGACGGAGCTGGGCGCGGCGAATCCTTTCACGACGGGCTTGAGGCTGTTGAACAACGGATAGTCGAGCGCGGCGTCGACGCCGACCAGGTCACTGTTGTCGCTGGTGTTTCGTCCGATAAAGGTTGCGATATCCTGCTCGGCGTTGGCGTCGAAGACTTCTCCGAAGGTGAAGAAATTCTTCTTGCCGATGCTCAAGGCAAATTCTCGCATGGAGTTTCCGAAAAGCCGCGGAAGGTCTCCTTTCAGATAGCGCAGCGTGTCGATGCGGAAGCCGTCGATGTCGAAGCGTGCGATGACGTATTGGTAGGCGCGAATCAGGAAGCGCTGCAAATCGGGATCGGCCGTCATCAGCTGTTTCAAAACGCTGAAATCGCCGACCGTATCCTCTCCGTTGCCATCTGGAGTGCCCTGGCGACGGAAGAACTTATTGTGCTGCATCTCGGAGGGCCAAACCACCGCGTCCGGCGATGGATTGGGAATGGTTGCGACATCGGGGAAGTCGGGGCGAGCGGTCCCGGTTTGATCGCGCCACTGAATTGGTTGCGGCGAAGCATGAAAGCTGGCCTGCGCTCCCTGATTACTGATACAGAACTGGTCCGCCGGATCGCATTGATAGGCAAATGCGTTGCCCGTATGGTTCAGCACGATATCGAAGATCACGAGCAGGTCTTGCTGGTGGGCGGCGTCCACCAGCTGGCGCAGTTCGTTGTCGGCGGTGGCGGGGCTGCTGGCGAAACGAGGTTCCGCGCTGATGAAGTTGTGAATGCCGTAACCGTGATAGGTGCTGGGATCGAAAGAAAAATTCTTGAGAACCGGACTCAGCCAGATCGCTCCAGCGCCGAGTTGTTTGATGTAGAAAAGTTGCTGCTGCACGCCAGAGAACCTTCCGCCCTGAAAGCCGAAGTAGTTGCGATCGTCGAATGGTTGATGCGCAGGAGGCGCGGCGGGATTATTGAACCGGTCGAGCATCAGGAAATAGATCCAGCGGTCGCGCCAGTCTTCCGGCGATGGAAAGGGAACGGCGGCTGGATTCGGCGGAGAGACGGCTTGGTCGAGGACAGCTTGAAAATCTGCGGCGAACAGCGAGGTTGGCACAAACGCACCTCCAGGAGGGACACCGGGTAAGGAGAGGTTTTCTGAAGGGCCCACGAAATGCTAACTCAGCCTCGCTGCGCGGCGTAGGTGAAATGCGTGATGTTCGGAAATTGGAACAGCGGCGGTCTTAGCAGGTCTGGTCGCGGAGACGCAGTTATCTCAAACCCGACGGGACTTCGGCGGAGCGAGCGACTTAGTCGCCGCTGGCGTGGTGCTGCGAGGGGACCAGAACCAGGCGCGGGCGGCTCGTTTCCGGTTGCGAGTTGCGGCCGAAGGCGTTCAGTATGCAGATGACCGCGACATAAGCGGCCAGAACGCCCAGGCTAACGGATGCGATGACGGTGATGAAGAGGAGCACGGGCATAAGGAACGAGATCACGGTCGACCAACCTTAGAGATTTAGAATCTGCTGCGCCTCTCCCACCTTCTTATGGCCTGAGCGCGAATCCTCAATCTAACCTGCGTTGACGCTCCGCGCTGTTGACGACTAAGATACGGAGTAGAGCTGTGCAATTCCACTTTCCAACAATTCTGGTTACCTGTCGACGTTACGGAAGGGGCATGCACCCCGGCGAATGATGGCGATTACCAAGATCTCTGTCCGTGGCGCTAGGCAGCACAATCTCAAGAACATCGACGTTGAGATTCCACGGAATACCCTGACGGTGGTTACCGGGCTGAGCGGGTCGGGGAAGTCCTCGCTCGCCTTCGACACGATTTACGCCGAGGGGCAGCGGCGGTACGTCGAGACTCTTTCGGCCTACGCGCGCCAGTTTCTGGACCAGATGGAACGTCCGGATGTGGATGCAATTGATGGACTTAGCCCGTCGATCTCGATCGAGCAGAAGACCACCAGCCGCAGCCCGCGCTCGACCGTGGGCACGATCACCGAGATCTACGATTATCTTCGCTTGTTATTCGCTTCGATCGGGGTGCCCCATTGTCCTAAGTGCGGGCGTGGCATCAGCCGGCAATCCGCTGATCAAATTGTGCAGCGTGTCATGGGGTTGAGTCCCGAGGATCGCGTCATGGTGATGGCGCCGATCGTCCGCGGGCGCAAGGGCGAATTCAAGAAAGAGATGGAGACGCTCGTCAAGCATGGCTATACCCGGGCGCGCATCGACGGCGAGCTGGTCAGCCTTGACGACGAGGCATTGATCAATCTCGACAAGCGGAAGAATCACACCATCGAAGTTGTGATTGATCGCCTCCTGGTGAAGCCGGGAATCGAACATCGCCTGGAAATGTCCGTTGGGCTGGCGATGAAGTTGGCCGGCGGGTTGGTGCAGGTGGCCGTGGTGGGCGGCGAGGAGCAGCTTTACTCGGAGAAGTTGGCATGTCCGGACTGCGGCATCAACGTGCCGCAACTGGAGCCGCGGTCGTTCTCGTTCAACAGCATGTATGGAGCCTGTCCGGAGTGCCACGGGCTGGGCAGCAAGTACGATTTCGATCCCGCGAAGGTGATCAGCGACTGGTCGAAGCCGCTGCTCGACGGGGGACTGGGGCCGGGCTCGGCGTCGCAGAATCTGATTCACCAGTTGCAGATCGTCGCGGCGGCCTATGGCATCGACTTGAACACACCGTTTGAGAAACTGCCCGAGAAGACGCAGGACTTTCTGGTGAATGGCGAACCCGGCCGGGGAGGGAAGACGGGGTTCCACGGCATCTTCGGATATCTGAAACAGAATCTGGAAGAGTCGACTTCAGAAGGCTATCGCGACTGGCTGATGGACCACATGTCGGCGACAGAGTGCCCGGCATGTCACGGGAAACGGTTGCGGCCGGAGAGTCTGGCGGTGAAAGTGAATGGGATGTCGATTGCCGACTTCACCGCCATGCCGGTGGCGCGGTCGCTGGGCGTGGCTCAGGGCATCAAGCTGGCCGGACGTGAGGCGGCGATTGCCGGACGCGTTATGCATGAAGTCGTGGAGCGGCTGCAGTTTTTAAATGCGGTGGGGTTGGGATATATCTCGCTCGATCGCTCGGCGGCGACGCTGTCGGGCGGTGAGGGGCAGCGCATTCGACTGGCGACGCAGATTGGATCGAAGCTGCGCGGTGTGCTGTACGTGCTGGACGAGCCGTCGATTGGATTGCATCACCGGGATAACGGCCGGCTGCTGACGGCGCTCGAAAACTTGCGCGATCTGGGCAACACAGTGCTGGTCGTGGAGCACGATGAAGAGACAATCCGGCGCGCGGATTATGTCGTCGATCTGGGGCCAGGCGCGGGGCGGCACGGCGGGAGTCTGGTTGCACATGGCACCCCGGCGGAGATCATGAGCGATCCCGACTCGCTGACGGGGGCCTATATCTCAGGGCGGACGTCGATCGCGATGCGGCCGGAGCGGCGGCATGCCAACGGCGCGGCGCTGACGATCCTGGGCGCGAAAGAAAACAACCTCAAGAATCTGGATGTGACGTTTCCGCTGGGTGTGATGACCGTGGTGACAGGAGTCTCCGGGTCGGGAAAGTCGACGCTGGTGAATGACATTCTGTACCGGGCTCTGGCGCGCCAGCTTTACCGCTCCCGGGAAAAGTCGGGCGAGCACAAGGCGATTTCTGGCGCGGAGCATGTAGATAAGGTCATCCGCATCGATCAGTCGCCCATTGGTCGGACGCCGCGGTCGAATCCGGCCACCTATACCGGAGTGTTCACGCAGATCCGCGATTTCTATGCGATGCTGCCGGAGTCGCGAGAGCGCGGCTACAAGGCGGGACGGTTCTCGTTCAACGTTTCCGGCGGACGTTGCGAAGCCTGCCAGGGCGAGGGGCAGCGGCGCATCGAGATGAATTTCCTGCCTGATGTGTATGTGCTGTGCGAGGTCTGCGGCGGGCGGCGCTACAACCAGGAGACGCTGGCAGTGAAGTACAACGGGAACTCGATTGCGGATCTGCTCGAGATGCCCGTTTCCGATGCACTGCCGATTCTGGAGAACATTCCGCAAGTGAAGCAGAAGCTGCAGACGCTGGTCGACGTGGGGCTGGGATACATTCATCTGGGGCAGTCGGCAGTGACACTCTCCGGCGGCGAGGCGCAGCGCATCAAGCTGGCGCGCGAGTTGAGCAAGCGGCAAACGGGCAAGACTCTGTACCTGCTCGACGAACCGACTACCGGGCTGCACTTCGATGACGTGAAGAAGTTGCTCGACGTCCTGCACCGGTTGACCGATCTGGGGAACTCGATCATTATCATCGAACACAATCTGGATGTGATCCGCAATGCCGACTGGATTATCGACCTTGGCCCCGAGGGCGGGGAAGAAGGCGGGAGGATTGTGGCTCAGGGGACGCCGGAGACGGTTGCGCGGGTGAAGAAGTCGTACACGGGGCAGGCGCTAGCGGCATACTTTTCGAACGGAAAGAAAGTGGCTAGTGGCTAGAGATCGCTGGCCGGGCATAAGCCCGACTGCGGTAGACTCGATAACCAGGGGATGGTCGACAGTTATGCGGCGAGTCGGCCGTGATGCACCGGTCGACTTATTGGTTCATCCACCGAATCGGTTTCCTTAACCTTCTCGATTTGTCTGCAGAGTCGATTCTGGAAGAAGATAAACAGGCTTTTCGGCCTCTTTTTGCTGCGATCGAGGAAAGTAAGGTCAGTCGGCCGGTGGGCGATGTGCTGATGATTTACGCCCGCGTAGAGGCCGATGGCAAGATCGCTGGATCCGCCGACGGATTGCGCGAGATCATCCGGCAATCGGGTGCCGCGATCGCGGTAGTGGCGTCAGAAAATGATGGCAAGAGCTACGCTGCCGCCGGCTTGGAGCACGGGCTACGGCCAGGCGAATCTTGTCTTGACGCTAAGACGCAAGGGTATTGCCTTTACGCAATTCTTTACCCAGTTATTCAGCAGAATGTCGAAGGGCAAGTCAATGTTGTTAGCTTGGGTTGAACTGGCCCCGCAGATTCCCGGAGCAACGCACGAGAATTGTCCTGAGTCCATTTTTGCCGCAGAGATTAGCCATATCGTTTTCCAGTGAGGAATCCCCTGTCATCTTCCGACAATCCGCAGTTTGAGCCGCAGCCTCTGGTCAGCGCCGTGCCGCCAGCACCCGTGCCGATCGCGCAAGATCCCTTCGCGCTCGGTCCCAATGCTGCAGTCACCGTCGCTCCCGTTCCAGCAGGACCGCCACCGATCGAGAATCCCATCTGGAGCGGCTGGGACGTGCTGCTGATTGCCGGGCTGACGCTCGTCGCCACGCTCGTTTTGCAGCTTCTGGTGATTTTTGGAGCAGTTTGGTTTGTCTATCCGCACTCGAGTGTGGCAGACGTGGCGCAGAAGCCAATCCTGCTGCTGGTGTCACAGTTTCTGATCTACGTCGCGGTTGCTGCGTGCATGGTCATGCTGGTCGAAGGCAGATACCGCGTGGCGTTCTGGCAGGCGATCCGGTGGAACTGGCCGCAGTCCATATGGAAACTGCTGGCGCTGGGGGCGGCGATGCTGTTCACGCTCGGCCTGCTGCAGAGCCTGCTGCCCATGCCGAAGGACACGCCCTTCGAACATCTCTTTGACCAGCCCCGCGACGCCTACCTGTTGGCGATTATCGCCGTGAGCATTGGTCCCCTGATGGAGGAGTTGTTCTTCCGCGGCTTCATGTACCCGGTGCTGGCGCGGCGCATGGGCGCGGCCTGGGGGATCGTTCTGACCGCCTTGCCGTTCGGGTTGATTCATTTGCCGCAATATGGGTGGGCGTGGGGAGCGGCGCTGGTCATCGTTATGGTCGGCGTGGTATGTGGCGTGGTTCGGGCAGTGACTGGCTCTGTCGGCGCCAGCTTTCTGGTGCACGCTGGATACAACGGGACCCAGATGATCATTGCCCTGGTCTACACGCACGGCTTCCGGCACATGGAGAAGGCGATCGTTTGCTGGTAGCCAAATCCTCCTGCTTCGCACCAGACGCGACCGCGTGGGGCGCTAGGTTGTGTTCCCAATTTGGGAAATTCGCTTCTCCCCTGTCGGCATACTCTCCGGGAGTGACGTACAGTGTCCCGACCTCCCCGAATGGGATGAAGTTAGGAGTGAACCTGCTGTTCCCAAACAGAGACTCAGGGCCAAAGAGTGCGGCCGAAACTCTCTTATCGGCATTCTGGAAGCAGTTCCCGATGCTGTGTCGATGAATCGCTCACTCGGGAGCATCCGGACATCGCCCTGGGGCGCTACGTGATGCTGGCCGTCGGCGACCACGGAACCGGCCTGAACGAGGCGACGCGAACCCACATCTTCGGGCCTTTCTTCACCGCGAAAGAAATGGGCAAGCGAAGCGGGCTCGGCCTGGCGACTGTCTAGGGCATCGTCAAGCAATGCGGAGGACATGTCTGGGTCTACAGCGAACCGGAGCACGGAACGACATTCAAGGATCGATCTGCCCAGCGCGGAGCACACGGTGGGGAGTACGGGCAGCGGTTCAGTCGGAGGCGCTGCCTCCGCGGCGAGTGGGCGTGACCCTTCTGCTGGCGGAAGATGATTCGATCATGCGGCGACTGACACAAAAGATGCTCGAAGCGCACGGTCAAGGCGATGATCGAAAGCGATCTGGCGCTCGAGATCGGGGCCGTGAAACAGTGCAACGATGCCGTTGCCCATGCCACGAAAAGAAGGAGACAACGGATCGCGCGATCTTCTAGTGCAATTGCTTAAAGATGAAGAAAGTCACATCGACGTTCTCGAAGCCCAGGTGCACCTGATCAAGGAACTCGGCTACGAGCGCTATCTGACAATGCAGATGGGCGAGGACGAGGAAGAGTAGCGTGGAAAATGAAACACCCTCTTCCCGCAAAGAACGCGAGAAATGGGGAACCCGCGAGTTTCCGCTGCTTATTAAGAACGACTACTTTACTGTCACCGTCAGCAACTGCGCTCCACTCACCACGTAGTCCAGTGGGGGCGTGGCGGTCTCATCCACGTTGGATTCTCCGCTGACGATCATCTCTTGGTTGCCGCGCATGCCTTCCATGACATTCATCACCGAGATGGGCAGCGTGGGCATTACTTTGTCGGCCACGCGCGCCTCCGGGTCAGCTTCCAGCAATGAAACGTAGAGACGGTTGTTGGCGTGCTCTTTGTTGAGCAGAGCGATCGTGGACGCCAAGTCGAGTTTGCGGCCGAAGGCCGGATTGGTGCGGCCCACGCGGTCGAGCGTGTCGCCGTCACTCACCAGTATGCGCAGCGTTCCTTTGCTGGCCGAGGTCGGAATTTTGACTGGAATCTGGCGCACGACGCGTTCGCCACGATACGGAGCGAGCACGGTCTCGACGATAATCTGATCGCCGGGCCGAGCCTCGCTGACATCGGTGCGCGCGCTTTCCAAACGCGCCCAACGGCGTTCGCGGACCAGGTCGAAATCGAGTTTCACGCCCTTCACGGCCGGAGCATCGTAAGGATTGTCGTAGATGCGGCCGAAGCGTTCACCCAGTGAAAGAGCGGCGGCCATGGCTGCGGGCTGACCGTTTTCTGCCGGCACAAACATGTTCTTCAGCGCGACTTCAGGGAAGCCCTTCACCTTGATGCTCCCGTTGAGGCGATAGGTGATTTCTTCGCCGTATTCATTCACGCCGTGCAGCGCGTTAAAGACAGTGGCCATGATCGCCACTGGACTGAGCCGCGCGTTGTTCAGGACTTCGTAGTGGAATTCTTTTTGTGTTGCGCCGTTGCTGCCGTGAATGGTCAGCGTCACCGGAATCATGTCGGGCTGCTTGTTGAACACGCCCATGATGCCAGTGTGGCGATCCTGTACGAAGACTCCGGCCTGCTCGGTGGTGTTGACGATCTTGAAGGCATTCAGCGGCGAGGGCAGCGTGGCCAGAACGTTGGCCTTGTTCATGGGCAGATCGACGGAGCCGAACTGCAGCAGAGGATGTCCGCAAGCGAGCAAGCGCTGAGGATCGATGTAGGTCACGGTGCAGGTCGCGGCAATATCCATGTCGCCGCGCACCAGAATCGCACTGACGGCCGACCCGGCTTCGAGTGGTTCCGGCTGTTTGTCTCCGCTGACCGAGCCCGCGCCCATCACCGGGACGACTCCCGCGGACGCAAACCGTCCGGCAAAGCGGCGCACCGTGTCTTCTGAGAATCCGTTGAAGACCAGGGGAGTGTCGATGGCCTTCAGGTAACTGGCGTAATCCTGCGTGGAACCCGGAAGGGCGCCGGCATCACCGGGCGTAGCGGTTTTTCCCGCGGCGTTGCTCACGCCGGGTTTGGTGGCCGCGGCCTCCTCTGCAGGCGACTTGTCGAGTGCGTTGATCTCGAGCATGTCGGCGATAGGTGTGACTCCGGCGATCGGTTCCTTCGAGAACTCACCGATGCGGAACGCAAGCGCGCCGGCCAGTTTGCCATCGAGATACACCGGGCTGCCGCTCATGCCCGCGACAACGCCGGTATACTCAGCCTTCGCTCCGTGCAGGCGAATCAGGATAATATCGCCCTTGGGCCCGTTCACATTGTGCAGAACGCCAAGGACTTCCACGTCCATGGATTCCGGTTTTACGCCCTGGAATACGGTGAGAGCGTAGCCCCGCATACCGGGGCGGATCTGGTCGACCGGAATGGTCGGCTGCGAGATTTGGGCGGAAAGCTGAATTGTGAGTAGGGATAGACCTAAGACGAGAAGCGCGAGAACTGCTTTTTTCATGTAATGCCCCGACAAGGACCCGCCAACAGGCCCTTCTACTGATTAGACTCAGACCAACTGCGACTCGTTGCACGGAAGGGGGAAAGATCTGGGACCGGGCAAAACATCCCAATTGCGAATCCTTGCGTCTATACTAGCACAGAGGGTTTTCGGGGTTCACCATGTTTAATCGTTACAAGCGTAAGGCCTTAGAGGGTAAGACGGGGTGCCGGCCCAGCATTCCCCGGTCCAGCATTCCTACCATGATTCTGGTGGGTCTGCTTTGTGGTTCGCTAGCAGCCGCCGCCCAAGACCAGCAGGGTCAATCGTCGTCACCGACTTCCACCCAAGCGCCGGACAATGGCAAGCCCAAGCAGGACGTTCCCGCCGAAGCTGGCGGTCCGACCGACAACATCGGTCCCTACGCGATCCCAAAGAAGAAGGCCGAAGATGCGCCCCCACCACCGCCGCCAGTCACGCCGAAAAAAGTCGAGGACATGCCCGACTATTCGTTGAAGGTGAACGTGCCGCTGGTCAACGTCGACGTGATGGTCACCACCAAGGATGGGCAGTTCATTCCAGGGCTGCAGCAGGGCAATTTCCGCATTCTCGAAGACGGCGTTGCGCAGCAGGTGACGCATTTCGCCGTATCGGAGGCCCCGATCACGGCCGTCCTGCTGGTGGAGTTTGCGTCGACGACCTGGCCGCTCCTGGTCGACAGTCTGAATGCATCCTACGCTTTCGCGAACAGCCTGAAGAAAAATGACTGGGTTGCGGTTGCCTACTACGATATGCAGCCGCACATCCTCGTGGACTTTACGCAGGACAAGCGCGCCGTCTACGGTGCGCTCAACCAGTTGCGCATTCCCGGCTTCGCAGAAACCAACGAGTTTGACGCGCTCTACGACACGCTCGACCGCCTGGAGCGCGTCGAAGGCAAGAAGTACATCGTCCTGATCTCGACTGGGATCGACACCTTCAGCAAGCTCACGCTCGACAAAATTACGAAGAAGATCAAAGACACCAAGGACGTAACCATCTTTCCGGTCAGCATTGGCTGGTACCTGCGGGAATATTGCGAGGTGCATCACTGCACAGGCAGCTCCCACGGAATCGCCAGCCCGCACATCCAGACGATCGACTACCTGCAGGCCGACAACGAGATGAAGACTTTTGCCGCGATGACTGGTGGCCGCGCTTACTTCCCGCGTTTCCAGGCGGAGTTTGGCGAGGACTTCCAGCAGATTGGAGAGGACATTCGCCGCCAGTACACGTTGTCTTATGCCCCTACAAACTCAAAGCTCGACGGAACCTATCGCAAGCTCAAGGTTCAGGTGGTTGGGCCGGATGGCGGCCCGCTCAAGGTGAAAGATCAAAAGGGCAAAGACGTGAAGATCGAAGTTGTTGCCCGCGACGGTTACACGGCGAAACACACCGTCGATTAGTGATCTACCTTTAACTGTGAGTGCCGGCACTGAGTGGGTGCCGGCACGCGCACTCTCTCCCTCCGATTCGTTTGTAAAGAACTGGTTAAATTCTGCCGGGGAAGCCTCCGTTCTGCGCCCACCTGTATGCTTCCCCGGCACATTCTTGGCAAGGCTCGTCTCCAGTTCAAAGAACGTAAGGAGTATGCCCTTGCTCAAAAAGTCTCTTCCAGCATTTTGTCTGTGGCTTGCAGTCTGTGAACGGTTGCCGGCCCAAACCATTCAGCGCTTGGCTCACCAGCCTCCCGACGGCGCTGGTATTTGCTTGCAACTGACCGATGGCACGTCCTGTGCCAGGGCAATGCGGAGTCCGACTGGTACAAGGTCACTCCCGACAATACGGGAAGCTACGTCAACGGCACATGGACGAAGGCTGCGAGTCTGCCTGCCGGATATGTTCCGGATGCCTTCGCGTCGGCCGTGCTCGCCGACGGCCGCGCGGTCATCACCGGCGGTGCATACTTGAACGGCGCTTTCACGCTGACCAACCTCGTCGCGATTTACGATCCCAAGGCGAACCCCTGGACGATTCTGCCTGCACCAGCCAGTTGGAAATACATTGGCGACTGGCCCTCGACGGTGTTGCCCAACGGAACTTTCGTGGTCGGGAACAAGCTCACCCAGAGCATGGCGATGCTAAATCGCAAGGCGCTTGCGTGGACGGTACTTCCGGGAACGGGCAAGAGCGCTTTCAACGCTGAAGAGGGCTGGACTCTGTTGCCCGATGGTTCCATCCTGACCAGGGATGTGAAAAATGCTCCGAACTCGGAGCGGCATGTGTCCTCCACCAAGAAATGGACGACCGTGGGCAGCACCACCGTCGATCTGCATTCGCCTTCGCCCTTTGGTTGCATCCACTACGGGCCGAACGGGTCGCTATGCTACTTTCCGCCGGGGGAAATCGGTCCGGCAATCCTGCGTCCGGACGGAACCGTCTTCGCGACTGGATCGAATAGCAGCAGCGGCAGCGGCGCAGGACACACCGCGATCTACGATACGCAGACCAAAGCTTGGACCGCCGGTCCGGACTTTCCGAACGGCGACAACGGGGGAGATTCTTTCGCGGTGCTGTTGCCCAAGGGAGATGTACTGGTGGAGGGCGTGGTTGCGTCGTATCTATGGGACGGAGTGAGCCTCACGCAGACCCTGGCGACGCCCGGCAGTGTGATCATCCTGCCGACGGGACAGGTGCTGGTGGGCGGGACCGAGGTTTGCAACCCGGCGGGCACCTATCAAGCAACATGGGCTCCGACCATCGCGGCGGTGACCACGAGTGCGAAGCGCGGTTCGACCTACAAAATCTCGGGCACGTAGTTCAACCGGCGCTCGCAGGCCAATGCGTTCGGCGACGAGTTCCAAACCGCGACGAATTATCCGCTTGTGCGCATCACGAACGGCGCACTGGCCACGTGTTCTACGCCAGAACCCACAACCACAGCACCGTGGCGGTGGTCACGGGATCGGCCATCGTTTCGACGAAGTTCGATGTTCCCGCGACCATGGAGACGGACGCTAGCACGCTCGAAGTGGTGGCCAACGGAATTCCGGCGGCGGCGGTGAGCATCACGGGGAACTAGATCTTTTGTTTGCAAAACTCAAGCCCTCGACTCTCGGGCTTTTGTTTTTTTGAGCTAGTGCATGCGGAATAAGTGGTCGAGCAGGAAGAAGACGCCGGCGCCCACGAAAACGAGTAGCGCCATTTTCATCGCAGGCTCTTTGTTGACCTCGGGAATCAGGTCGGAAGCCGCGACGTAGATGGTGACTCCCGCGGCCAGTGGCAGTCCGGCCCCCACATGATGGCGAAACAGTGCCATCGTCAACACGCCTGCCAGGGTGGACGCTCCCAGGGCTACCGATGCGCCCCAAGCGGTGCGCCGACTGCGTCCGCTGGCCAGCATGACCGAACTCACGGTGAAGCCTTCCGGGATCTTGTGCAGGAAAATCGCCAGGAAGATCAGCCAGCCCAGCCAGTTCGATACCAGAAATCCAGACGCGATGGCGATGCCGTCGAAGAACGTATGGATGATCAATCCCAGCAGCACCGAGTACCCTTTGTGCGAGTGGATGAACTCGTCGCGATGCGTTTCTTCGCCGAAGTGAAAGTGCGGCGTGACCGTATGCTCGAAGAAGTGGATGATCAAGTAGCCGAGCAGAACCAGAAATGCCGCAGACTTTCCACGTAGCTCGATACTTTCGGGAACCATCTCGACCAGAGCGGTGGCCAGCATGAATCCCGCGCCCAGCGCGACAAAGTACCGCAAATAGCGCCGCTCCCAGTGTCGCTGCACAATGATCGCGCCGCCGAAAACGTTGGCCGCGGCTGCGGTCAATCCGAGAAGCACGCTGGTGGCAATGGCGCCCATGTTGTGATCGTTTGCGGTACTGACTACTGCTTCTTCGCAGCCGCGGTTTGTTTCTGCAATTCAGCGCGGAATGCCTGTTCCCGGTCCGCAACGTAGTACTTGTAGCCCGCGGAATCAATGTATGGGTTCGGCCCGCCGGAGTTCAGTCTCGCGTACTTTGCTTCCATCCCGGAGTAACTGCCGTGGGCACCCAGGAAAACGTCGCAGGGCAGCGACTTCAGCACGCGAAAGCCGCGCGCGTAATCGGCGGAGATCCCGGGATAGCGCGCATTGTTGACCAGCTTGTATCCCGGATTAACGTTCGGGCTGCCCACGATCACAACATCGTAAGACTTGCCCGCCTCGTTGACTCTCAAGCTCCAGGTGGTGCAGCCGCGGGTATGCCCGGCGGTCTTGTGCGCGGTCAGGACGGTGTCTCCGAGTTTCACCTCGTCGCCGTCATGCAGCACACGGTCCACCTTCGCCGCAGGATAGAGGAGCGCTGCATCGTCCCCGTACTGAAAGTCGCTCTTGCCGCCCGACTCAACCACGGCCACGTCTCCATCCATGACCATGTATTTGGCGCCGGTCAGCTTTTTGATCTCGGCGCTGCCGGCGTCGTGATCGAAGTGCGCATGGCTGATGAGAAGGATCTTCACATCAGCGAAGTGAAAGCCCAAATTTTCAATGCTCTCCCGGATCTGCAGGACGGACGTCTTCAAATTGCTGTTGATGAGGATGTGCCCGGCCGAAGTCGTGATCAGGTACGAGGCCAGGCCGCGGCTCCCCACGTAATAAATGTTGCCGATCATCCGATGCGGAGGGAAGGGTTCGCTCCAGTCTGCCGAGCCAGGGGCTTTGGCGTTCGCCTGCGCGAACAGGCAGCCGGCGACCAGAGTCCAAACAAACAACATCACACGAGTGAGCATACGTGGAAGAGTATACGGTGGTGCGAGCGAACTATCCGCTGTGCCGGATGTGCATGACGTCGCCATCCTGCACGATGTAGTCTTTTCCTTCGAGCCGCAGCGTGCCCTTGGCGCGGGCGTTCGCTTCCGATCCGGCTTCAAGCAATTGGTCCCAGCGTATCGTTTCTGCACGGATGAAATGCTTTTCCAGATCAGAGTGGATGGCGCCAGCAGCTTCCTGGGCACGGCTGCGGGCGGCAACCTGCCAGGCGCGGCACTCGTCTTCTCCGGCGGTGAAAAATGAGATCAGGCCCAGCAGTTTGTAGGTCGTGCGGATGAGCCGCACCAGGCCGCTCTCCTTCAGTCCGTAGCTGGAGAGGAACTCTGCGGCATCGGCGTCGCTCATCTCGGCGAGTTCGGCTTCGACCTTTCCCCCAATCGCGGTGGCCGCCGCGTTCGGGCGTGCGGCAATCTCGGTGAGGTTGTACTTGCTCACCGCTTCGTCAAGCTCTTTGCCCAATTCGGTCGATTCGCCGATGTTGAGCACATAGAAAATCGGCTTCTCGCTCAGGAACATGAAGCCGCGGAGACGCTTCTTATCCTCGGGCGTCATCTCCATCTCCCGCAGTGGCTTCTCCGCCCCCAGATGCGCGTTGCCACGCTGCAGCAGCTCGAACTCTTTTTCAAGGTCCGGAGTCTTCATCTTCTTGAGATCTTTTTCCAGCCGCTCGAGTCGTTTTTCGATCTGTCCGAGATCGCTGACCATCAGATCGAACTCGACATTTTTGATGTCGCGCAGGGGATCGATCTCGGCTACCAGGGGAACCGCAGGGTCTTCAAACACCCGTACGACATGTGCGAGTGCGTCCACCTGGCGCAGGTGGCCGATGTAGGCCGTTTCCTTCAGCGCGTCCTGCCCGATCGCGCCAACGTCTACGTATTCGACCGAAGTGTGCGTCAGCTTTTTCGGGTTGTAGAGCGCGGCCAGGCGGTCGAGGCGGTCGTCGGGAACCTTCGCCACGCCAATGTGCGCCTCGCGCGGGTTGCTGGCTTGCGCGGAAAGATGTGCCTTGGTCAAGATGCGGAACAGCGATGTCTTGCCTACCTGGGGCAGGCCAATAATGCCGGTTTTCATAAAGGCAGCTTCTAGCTCCTGGCGCTAGCTCGGATGAATACAGAATTTAACGTCTACACGTGCTTCGGAGAGCGTCAGACAACTTTTGAGGATAAACGATAGCGCGGGAATTGCCCAAACGCGCCCCGGCGCGACTGCGCGGACCGTTTTGGGAAAAAACGCGCGCTTAAGAACTTCGCTAACCTGTTGATACAACGGCGCGAATGGGCCGTCCGCCATACGTTTCAGCCTGCACGTGATTCTAATCACACTCTATTGTCACAGGAAAAAAGAGCCTGTTTTCCTGTCGAAATAAGCTCCAGTCATCGCAGTTCCCGGCGGGCTGTACGGTTGGCATCGGGGAATCTGTTGAGATCAGGACTGGAGGTCCAAATGTTCGCCAATCCCGCAGCCAACTGGCACCACAGCAACCAGTACAACCCGCAATCGGAAATGTGAGCTTTGTGGAGGAGTCATTCGCCACGAGCGCTGGTGTATCACCTCGCGACGCGCAGGTCCAGTATGCCTACGGGGTTGTGCTCGACGCCGAGCAGCTGACACTTCGCGACCGGCTGATCCTGCACGCGCTGGGATTCGCGTGGGAAACGAATCAGTGTCCGGGGCTTGCAGCCGTTCGCCGGTCTAGTGCCCCGCTGTCGCCGACGCGGGTGCCGCTGGGACCGTGATCTTGACCGAGTCGGGCTGTGTCCAGACAGCCTTGCCGGTCGTCAGATCCAGGCGGTTCATCGTAACCTTCAATTGCTGCCCGTCGACCTCAACCAGCAGGTAGTGGTAATTCACTTCCTTGCTCTGAAACGGATCGTCCGGAGCACGCTCAATGGGATACGCGTGCGCAGCCCCTCCACCGGAAACCAAATAAGTCACGCCGCCGTGCTCGTGGCGCTCGTAGTTGTGCACATGTCCAGAGAACACCACGATGCGGTAACGGGCGTGAGCCTGCCGCGCCTCCAATTCCCTCGCCAAGGCCTGTTCGGGGGCACGGGCTGAGTGTCCGCCGCCAAATGCTTTCGCATCAGAGGAGCTGGTGTAGGGTGGATGGTGGAACATCAGAAACACAAAGTCGACGTCAGCGGGAGCGTGGTCAAGCTTGTCGGCCAGCCACCGCCCCTGCGGACCGTTCGCTTCTGCCAATGAGCTGTCGAGGACGAGAACCAGCGCATTGGCTGCGCGCACGGAGTAATAACGGCTCTTCTTCAGATCGGGGAAGCGCTGAAAGTAGTTTCCCAGCGCGACGTCTTCTTTCCCATGCAGGTCATGGTTGCCCAGCGCCGGATAGACTGGGATCTTCTTCTCGCGGAAGACACTGGTCTCGCTGTCCCAAACCTTCCAGTCGTCGGCGTCATTGCCGTTGTAGACGATGTCGCCCGTGAAACAGATGAATGCCGGGTTGACGTCGGCAATGGCTTGCACCAAAGCGACTCGCACCGGAGGGTTCGCCGCTTCCGTATCTTTGGGGTCGTGGAAGCGCGTGTCTCCGTAAGCCACGAAGCGAAACGGAGCCTTTACGTCGAGATGCAAGTCCACGGTAGAGGTCTGCGCATGGGACTTGCTGGTGCACCCAATCATTGCGCCACAGGCCAGCGCGACCAGAGTTACCGCCTGGAACAAAACGAGTGCGGCGTTCGCGACAGCTGCACCTCTCGACTTCATAAGGGAAGGCTCCACTTCGGATTCAGAGTCTATTGTCCCACGACCAGCACCTCGAACTGCCCGTTCTCGGCGGTGGAGAGGAAGAGGCGGTGAGTTTTCCGGTCCAGTGCCATGGTCTTGGCCCGCGGCACCGTCTTCACCGTCTCAACGATGGAGTATTTGTCAGGACTGTCCTGGTGGATGACGGTGATGGTGCCTTCGCCGTTGGAGTTGAAGACCAGTTTCGTCTCTGTATCAAACGCAGTTGCGTCGACGTGATCGCCAATCGGCACGGTCGTGATGACTTTTCCGGAATCGGCATCGACCACCGCCATGACTCTGCTGCGGCAACCAAGAAACAGTCGCCGGTTCGCCCGGTCCATCGCCACGCTGCTGGGAGCGGAGCAGGGAGCGATGGGCCAGCGCTGCTCAACTTTGAGTTCGCGTGCATTGATCTTCAGCAACAGGTTCTCATCTTCGAGATTGTTAAACACAAAACCGTTTCCGTCCGCTGCTGCATACTCAGGACCACCGCCCAGATCAACTGTGCCCGCGACTTTGCCGGTCGGGGCATCAATCGCCGTGGCGCTGTCGCTGGCGCCGTTGAATGCGAAAACTCGCGACGTTGCCGAATCATAGATGATCGCATCCGGCTTCTTTCCGGTCGGCACATCCCCGATCGGCTTCAGTGTCTTCAGGTCGAAAATTGTGACGGTCGCAGTTTGTCCGTTGCTGGTGAATCCGCGGCCGAGTTCGGGAGCGATGGCGATTCCATGCACGCCAGCCGTATTCAGAATGCGGCCCACCGCGGCCAGCGAATCGATGTCGATGACTTCGACCTGCGTGCCATGGGAGACGTATAAGCGGCGGGCAGCTTCGTCCACCGCGAGGTAGTCCCAGCTGCCCGTGCCAGGGATGGAAATCTTCTTGATGATGGAATATCCGCCGGACGGGGCCGGTGCAGCAAACATCACGCAGCTAAGAGACAACACGGTTACCAGACAGAAGACACGCTTCAACATTGGTTTTGATCCTCAACCCTACCGTAGGGCAAGCGCCTGAAATTTGCCTGAAGGTACCAACCACTCAGAACATGACGCGAAGCATGAATTGAATCTGCCGGGGCAAACCCGTGCCAGTATTCGGTGACGCGGCATTGTCGTTGTTGTTGTTAAAGTTGTTGGTGGTGGTGATCTGGCCCAGGTTGCCGGCGGGTTGAAGCACAAACGTGCTGCCCTGCTGCACATAGTTAAATGAGAGGTTGCCGCCGTTGGGGTCTCCCAGTTGCACGTGGTTGAAGATGTTAAATGCCTGAACAGCGAACTGCGTGGATACGTGCTCCGTGATCTTGGTGGTTTTCAGCAGCGCCAGATCGATCTGCCACGAATGCAGAGCACGAATGATCCCGTTGGGTGCGGTGCCAAACCGGCTTACAAGGCCGCAGGAGAGGGCACATATCGGGTTGCCGGTGACGGGGTCGAAGCCGGTAATCACGCCGCCGGGGTCGAGGGATGGCGGCGCAAAAGCGGCAGGATTGATCGGCAGGGTATAGTTTGGCTGCAGTCCTCCCGGCAGCATTACCGGCACTCCCGGAACCAGGTCTGGCCTCTGCGTTGTCTGGTCGTTGCCGTCGGGCAATTGTGTTGGCGAGATACCCAGCGTGATCGTAAGCGGATGGCCGGTATGCCACAGAGCGATGCTGCTCAGGCTCCATCCCCCGGCTAGCCTATCCATGACGCCATGGCTGTTGAGATAGGGTTTGCCGGCTCCAAAAGGCAGGTCATAGACGCCATTGGCTACGAAATTCTGGCGAATATCGAATACGCTCGGACCCTTATCGCAAGGCAGGCAATTCACGTTCTCAGGCCCATTGGACTCACCACCGCCCACCGATCCGTTGTTGATGGAGTGAGACCAGGTGTACCGTGTCTGAAAAGACAAACCGGCACTGAATCGGCGTTCCAGGCTAAGGCCCAGTGCGTTATAGGAACTCGAGCCGATATCCGACTTGTAGTCCACCGAACCGTAGGGATCGCCCCCAGGGTAATACTGATCGAGCCCACGAGTGCAATTTCCGTTGATATCCGGCTTGGTGATACAGAAGTTCACCCCGCCGCGCGAAAACAAGCGCACGCCGTGCGATCCAAGGTATTGCGCCGATGCCATAAAATTCGCGGGTAGTTCGTGATCGATCGTCAATCCCCAGGTCTCGGCATAGAGGTCGCGGCGCCCCTGGCGTTGCAAGGCGCGAGGTTGCTGCAGATTTGTGACGTTGCTGGCTAAGCCAGATAAGTCTGGCACTGTTTGCTGATAAGCCGGTAAAAGCGCAGTGCCCGGCCCACTCGGGTCGAGGTGAACATACGCCGTGTAACGATCGCTCTCCAAACCGGCGTTGAGGTCATCGTTCTGGGCCGCACCGTGATAAATTCCAAACCCCGCTCGAATCACGGTTTTTCCATGGAACATGCCCGGAGCCCAGGCCACGCTCACGCGCGGATCGAAATTCTTGTAGTCGGGGTTGTACAACGCGGGATTTCTTGGACACGGCTGTGTGTTAATCGGCGTCGGGTAAGGTCCGTTGGTGGATCCGGATCCCAGGCATACGCCATGAAACTGGTTGAAGTCGAACACAGTTGTGGCATTGTCGGCTTCCGTCGCCACTCCGTAGTATTCCCAGCGCAGTCCCAGGTTCAGAGTGAGGGTGGGAGTCACCTTCCACTCATCCTGGAAATAAGGCATGTAGAACAGCCGCCGGTATTTGTGGCAGCACCATGGCGCGGTAAAGGAAATTCCGTAAAGTGCTGCGTTCGTGAAGGCCGTTTCAAGATTGCCGGAATTGTCGGCGAAAGAAAGATTGTTGTCAGCAGTCTTGCCCTGGTTCAGTCGAACCCGGCGAATTTCGATTCCGGTTTTGAATGCATGTCGACCATGCATCCAAATCAGGTTATCGATGACTCCGTAGGTCGTTCCAACTTCGATGTCAGCATTATCATTGTTGAGCCCCACAAAAAAATTGGTGCTGACTGAATATGGAAGAGCGCTCGACTGTGGGTTGTGAAATGGTGCTCGATTGATATAGACCTTGGTTTCATTGAAGAGAGTCGGCGTAAATGTATGCTCTAGTGCCAGCAGGTAGTTTGCCGGATGGTTGATGGTTTGGACCTTGTCGGCTGGAAGACTGGCCCCATTCGGGGCATCCACCAGGCTGATGTCCCGTTGGGCGCGTCCATAGAGCAGGTTCTTGTCGTTGATTTTATAGTCAATCCTTACAAGCCAGGTGTCCTCGTGGACAATCGTGGGGGTCGCTGCGGTCACCTGGTCGGCGTTAGAGTTCGCATTCGGGTCAGTCAGGTTTTGAGGGTTGCCCTGCCACGCAAATGCAGTGTCCGGATAGGTGAAACGTGGAGCGCACCCGTTGATGGTTCCGAGGGAGGCCCGCCAGGGAAATCCCTGCATGATCGAGCACATCTGCGGGGAAGTGTTTAAAACGTTTTGCACGAACGAGGTCGTGAGTGGAATGACAGATGGGCCTGTCGAATTCGGGTTGGCCGCCTGTCCGCAACAGAAGCCAGACGGCACGAAGAACTGCTGGGTCGTCGACTGTAGCTGGCGAAGTCCCTCATAGTTAATAAAGAAGAAAACCTTGTCCTTCTTGATCGGCCCACCGAGCGTCATGCCATACTGCCCCATGCGGAACGGAGGAACCGCGGGGTTTCCCGCGAGGTTGAAGTCGTTGAAGTTGCGCGCATCGAACACGGAGTTTCTCAGATAGCCGAATGCCGTGCCATGCCAGTTGTTAGTGCCGGACTTGGTGACCACGTCGATCTGGCCGCCAGCCTGGGTGCCGTACTCCGCGTCGTACAAAGCGCTGTTGACGCGATATTCCTGGATGGCATCCTGCGAAATTTGCAGGCGTGTTTGTGATTTTTGCGCCTGCTCCTGAATCCCACCGGCGTCGACGCCATCGAAGGAAAAGTTATTATCGTCGCGGGCTCGACCGGCGAAGCGGATGGTACGTTGATCACCGCCGCCGTCATCCTGTGCGAAAGGCGCAAGCAGGGTGAAACTGGCCCAGTCGCGTCCGTTGTTGGGGAGTTCAGAAATTTGCTCGGTGTCAATCACCGTCGACGCCTCGGCCGAACTGCGGTCTGAGGGTGCGATCGTTGCCTTGACCTCGATTTGCTCGTTAATCGCTCCCACTGCGAGCTCAACGTCCAGCGTGCGAGTTTGGCCGACCCGCAGGATCACTTCCTCGACCACCTTGGTTTTGAAGCCGCTGCCACTCGTCGTCACCGTGTACTGACCGATGGCCAAGCCAGGGAAACGGTAATACCCCTTGGAATTTGTCTTCTGCTCCTGGCTCAGGCCGGTCTCGACCGCCACGACTTTCACGGTGGCGCCCACGAGCACCCCTCCCGACGGATCGGTTACCGTGCCCTCCAACACCGCGCGATCCACCTGACCGAACGCGGTCGCTGTTCCGGCTAGCAGAAGCAGCGTGCTGAGCGCCACGGCGGGCGCGAATCTTAAAAATTGGGAGGTGGAACGGCGGTAGTTCAGTTTCATAACTTCAGCTCCTCGCGGGCAAGAAAATGCTGAATCGGGAGAGGTGGTTTTCTCTCCAGTACGTTTGGAATGCAGAGGACATAGATGACCCAGAATCGTAGAGTCCAGGTGTGACTGAGGGATGAACGTCACGTTAAAATTTTTTCAGAATTGCCGAGCGCTATCCCTGTCTTGGGCTCTGATCTAAACTGTGGAAGGCCGGTCGTAGTTCCGGCGGCGAGCCCCATGAAGCTGCTGATCGTGGAAGATGAAGTTCGCATGGCTGACCTTCTCCGCAAAGGATTAACGGAAGAAGGCCACATCGCGACGTGCGCGTCCGATGGCGCCGAGGGTCTAGCGCTGGCCAGGTCCTACGAGTTTGACGTGATTATTCTCGACGTGATGATGCCCAAGCTCAGCGGATATGAACTCGCCAAGCGCTTGCGCGCGGAGAAAGTCCGGACGCCCATCCTGATGCTGACCGCCCGTGACTCTGTTCCCGACATCGTTCGCGGACTCGACTTGGGCGCCGACGATTACATGACCAAGCCATTCTCCTTCGACGAACTGGTAGCACGGCTGCGTGCGGTCAAGCGGCGTGCGCTGGTGGCGCAGGATAACCACCTGCAGGTGTCGGACTTGGTTCTCGATCCGGCCAGCCGCGAGGTTTCGCGCGGCGAAGAGCGGGTCTCGCTGACTCGTACGGAATACAATCTGCTAGAACGCCTTATGTATCGTGCCGGGAAAGTCGTGTCGCGCCGCTCTCTCATCGAATCCGTCTGGGGGTTTGACCGCGACATCGAGGAAAATACCTTAGATGCTTTCATGCACTTGTTGCGAGGCAAAGTCGATCCGCCCGGCCGCCCCAGGCTCATTCATACAGTGCGCGGCGTGGGCTATATGATCCGTCCGGATGGTCAAGCATGAGAAGGCGAGCATGAGAAGACTCTCCATCGGCGTGCGTCTCACCCTCTGGTACCTGGCGATTTTCGCTCTCGCCCAGATCCTGTTCGGCGCGGGGATGTGGTTCATCCTGCGGCACAATCTGTACGACTTGGTCGACGACGGCCTCGAAGCCCAGGTCGATGATTTAAGAAACTTTCTGCGCTCTCAGCCCAAGGACCGTCCCATCGCTAAGGTGCAGGAAGAAGTGAATGAGACGTACACCATCGAACATCCTGGCGATTATCTTGCGCTCTACGCCGAGGATAACCAGCTGATTTATCGGTCCGCGTTCATGCAGGCGCATCAGGCGATCCTCTTGCCGCCGAATCAAGTCAAGAGGCCCGTCGTGAGGAGCGGCTGGATCGACGGTCGGCGCTTCCGTTTTCTGTTTCAGAAGTTGCAAGTCAACGGCCACGTCTACACCGTGGAGATGGGTATCCCCGCCGACGATGCGGTCGAAACTCTGCACGATTTCCGGGTGTATCTGCTGATGTTCGCCCCCCTGCTGTTGCTGGTGGCTGCCGGCGGAGGTTACTGGCTCAGCCGTCGCGCCCTGTCTCCCGTTGACTCCCTGGTGCGAACCGCGCGCGAGGTTAGCGGAGCGAATCTCAGCAGCCGCCTGCAGAAGTTGGAGACCGGGGATGAGTTGCAGCGCCTCTCCGACACCTTGAATGCGATGCTCGACCGGATTGAATCCGCGTTTCAGCGGATCACCCAATTCACCGCCGACGCCTCCCATGAACTGAGGACGCCAGTGTCGCTCATCCGCACCGAGGCCGAACTGGCGCTGCGCCGCTCCCGGGGAGAGGCTGAATACAAGGAGTCTCTCCGCCACATTCTGCTGGAGGCCGAGCGCACCACCGCCTTGATCGAACAATTATTGTCCATGGCCCGGGCCGACTCGGGCCGCGAGACGCTGCATTTCGAGCCAGTCGACTTGCGCCAGACGCTGCGAGGCGTCGTCGACGGCTGGCAGCAGGTGGCCACCATCCGCAACCTCCAGTTTTCCGCCAGCCTCGATGCCCCGGATTTTTCCGTCCTGGGCGATGAGACTTTATTGCGACGGTTAGTTGATGTCTTGCTCGACAACGCATTCAAGTACACGCCCTCGCCTGGCTCGGTCCACCTGTCGCTCGAAACGCAAGGCGAAAGCGCGATCATTCGGGTGCAGGACTCAGGAGTTGGAATCGCCGACGAAGATCAGGGCAAGATTTTCGAGCGCTTCTACCGTGTCGACAAAGCGCGCAGCCGCGCCCAGGGCGGCGCCGGCCTCGGGTTGGCTATCGCGCAGTGGATCGTAACCCAACACGGGGGCTCGATTCGCGTCGAAAGCCGGCCCGGACAAGGCTCCACATTCCGCGTGGAACTACCCATGACCGCGGCGCCCGTGCAGAATCCAACGCCGGCATGATCATATTCAGACTTTGCGCCCGCTGCCGTACAATGCCGGGATGGCGGAACTGGCAGACGCAGCCGACTCAAAATCGCTTCTTCTTTGCAATAATCCCGTTAGCACTGTGATTTCTTGAGCTTGAGTTGTATGGCACGACTCTTGCTTGATGCGGTCTTATCGAGGCTTTTTTTCGGTTGGACAGCCAGAGTTCAACCATAGTGATTCCTCTTGATTTTGAGTCCCGACCTCTGGCTCCGGCTGCACTCGCTCTCAAGCGGCAAGAATAGATTTTCGGAACTTTAGCTCTCGATTTCGCCTAGTCGGAGTATTGGCGACTCGGCTCGGCAACAGGTGCCATAGCGCTGCCACAGCCGAAACCACGGGCTCCTGGCTTGCTGCTCATCATGCCGTCGATTCGCAGCCGCGAGGTCGCTTGCGCTCAGCGGTCTCGTGTCGGGCACCGCGAAGATGCGCTCCAGCCGCTCGATTTCAGCAATGCTCTGTTCAGCGTCCATCCGTCACAATATCTAATATCAGCACGGCAACGGTCAAACGGGACGCCATCAACGACATGTCTGCGAGAGCGCCCCGCACGCAGTAGAAGAGCCGCCGATAAGTGCGCCGAATTGCTCCACCATCACTGTCCCCGACAGCCACCGAGAAGTTGTCCGCCGTTAAAACCGCCACGTTACACGGTCAGCGATGACCGGTTCCGAACAACTGGTTTGGCCGTCGTGCATCAGGCGCAGTTTCCACACCTCGATAGCCTGATTCATCTTTTCGTGGGTGGCAGCGAACTGCACGGTGCCAAGGTGAAGGACACTGACGATCTGGACATCTACGGCGTCTACTTGGAGC